>DASXLW010000224.1:0-14834 GCA_036496025.1 Streptosporangiaceae bacterium | reverse complement strand
GCCGCGGCCGGGCCCTGCACCTCGGCCACGGCCACGCACCGGTTGAGGGCCACGACGGGCGTCGGTGACACCGTGATCAGCTGGTCGTAGAGCGCGAGGATCTGGGCCCAGTCGGTCTGCGCGGCGGTGGCCGCGTCGCTGTGCACGGCGTTGATCGCGGCCTGGAGCTGGTAGGGCCCCGGGCGGCCCTGGCGCAGGCAAGCCCGCACCAGTTCCTGGCCCTCGGCCATCATCGCACGATCCCAGCGGCTCCGGTCCTGGTCGGGAAGCAGCACGAGCGAACCCGCGGGCGTGGTCCGGGCCCGGCGCCGTGCCCAGATCAGCAGCAACTGGGCGAGCAGCCCCGCGGCCTCGGGCTCGTCGGGCATCAGCTCGGCCAGCAGCCTGGCCAGGCGGATAGCCTCGGTACACAGCTCGGACCGGACCAGGGCGTCGCCGGCCGAGGCGGTGTATCCCTCGTTGAAGACGAGGTAGATGACCGCGAGCACCAGCGGGAGCCGGTCCGGCAGCTCCCAGTCCCGCGGCACCCGGTACGGAATGCCCGCGGCGCGGATCTTGCGCTTGGCCCGCACCAGGCGCTGGGCGATCGTCGCCTCGGGCACGAGAAAAGCGCGAGCGATCTCGGTCGTCTGGAGCCCGGCGATGAGCCGCAAGGTCAGGGCGAGCTGAGCCTCCGCGGCCAGCGCTGGGTGACAGCAGGTGAAGATCAGGCGAAGCCGGTCATCGTGAACGGGACCCACCTCCGGCGGCCCGTGGCCGGCCCGCAGCAGGGCCGCCTGCGTCTCGCGGCTGTAGCGGGACGACTCCCGCCGCAGCCGGTCCAGGGCCTTGTTACGGGCCGTGGTGACGATCCAGCCGCCGGGGTTGGGCGGTATCCCGTCGCCCGGCCAGCGCTCCGCGGCCACGGCGAAGGCTTCCTGGACCGACTCTTCGGCCAGGTCGATGTCGCCGAACACGCGGACCAGGGTCGCCACCGCACGGCCCGAACTCTCCCGGTAGGCCCGTTCGATGGCGGCAATGTCCGCAGGCGGCAAGCTCTACTCCTCCGGCTCATCCTGAAACGGCCGCACCTCAACCGGGTTGCGGCAGGCCGTGGAGCCCTTGGCCGCCCATTCGAGCGCGCTGTCCAGGTCCGGGGCCTTTATCACCCAGAACCCCCCCAGCTGCTCCTTCGTCTCCGAGAACGGCCCGTCCGTGGTGATCACCTTGCCACCCTGGGTACGGACGACCGTGGCCGTGGAGGACGGGTGCAGGCCCCCGGCAAAAACCCAGGCGCCAGACGACCTGAGCTCGGCGTTGAACGCATCGACGGCCTGGAACGCCTGCTGCATCTCCTCTTCCGGGGGAGGGGCCTGCTCGAAATCCGTGTGCACCGCCAGCAGGTACTGCTTCATGCCGGGTCTCCTCTCATCCGGCCGGCTCTGCCCGGCCCTTCACCCGTCTTCACGAACACCGACCGCTGGAATCGACACCCCGACAGAAACTTATCCGGCGTGCGGCAGACTAGGGGCCATGACCGATCTTCTTGCCCGCCACCGCGCCGTCATCCCGAACTGGGTGGCGCTGTACTACGACCACCCGCTCGAGATCGTGAGCGGCAAGGGCTGCCGCGTCACGGACGCCGAGGGGCGCAGCTACCTCGACTTCTTCGGCGGCATCCTCACGAACATGCTCGGCTACGACATTCCCGAGGTCAGGGAGGCGGTCGAGCGCCAGCTAGCCACCGGCGTGGTGCACACCTCGACCCTCTACCTGATCCGCCAGCAGGTCGAGCTAGCCGAGAAGATCGCCAGGCTGTCCGGGATCCCGGCGGCCAAGGTCTTCCTGGTGAACTCGGGCACCGAGGCGAACGAGACCGCGCTGCTGCTGGCCACCGCCGCGCGCGGTTCGAATCAGGTGCTCGCGCTGCGCAACAGCTACCACGGGCGCTCGTTCGGAGCCGTCGCCATCACCGGCAACAGCGCGTGGAAGAGCGGCTCGCTCAGCCCGTTCGCCGTCCATTACCTGCACGGTACGGACCGCCAGCTGCCGGCCTTCGCCGGCCTGTCGGACGCGGATTACACCGAAGCCGCCGTCGCCGACCTGCGGCACGTGCTCACCACGGCCACCGCGGGCGACGTGGCCTGCCTCATCGCCGAGCCCATCCAGGGCGTCGGCGGGTTCACGATGCCGCCGGACGGGCTGTTCGCCGCCTACAAGGAGGTACTCGACGAGCGGGGCATCCTGTTCATCTCCGACGAGGTGCAGACCGGCTGGGGCCGGACCGGCGAGCACTTCTGGGGCATCGGCGCGCACGGCGTGGTGCCGGACATGATGACGTTCGCCAAGGGAACCGCCAACGGGTTCGCGATCGGTGGCGTGGTCGCGCGCGGGGATCTGGTGGACGGCCTGCAGGGCAACGGCATCTCCACGTTCGGCGGCAACCCCGTCGCCACGGCCGCGGCCAACGCCACGCTCGACTACCTGCTCGACCATGACCTGCAGTCTCGCGCCGCGGCGGCGGGCCGGCGCATCATCGGCGGGCTGCGCGAGGCCGCGGAGCCGCTGCCGGCGGTCGGCGAGGTCAGGGGGAAGGGCCTGATGTTCGCCGTGGACATGGTGGATCCGGAGACCCGGGCGCCCAGCCCGGCGCTGGCCGCCGAGTTGCTCGAGGAAACCCGGGAACGAGGCCTGCTCATCGGCAAGGGCGGGCTGTACGGGCACACGCTGCGGATGGCCCCGCCGCTCACTCTCTCCGATGCCGAGGCCGAGGAGGGGCTGGCGATCCTCGCCGACGCGCTCCGCGCGGTCAGCGCGCGGGCCACCGCCGCACAGGAGGCATCACAATGAAACGCGTTGCGCACTGGATCGGCGGCAAGTCATCCCCGGGCACGAGCGGGACCACCGGTGACGTCTACGATCCCGCGACCGGGCAGGTCACCGGCACCGTGGACTTCGCGTCCGCCGACGAGGTCGACGCCGCGGTGTCGGCAGCGGCCGAAGCCGCGGCCGGCTGGCGGAACGCGTCCCTGGCCCGGCGCAGCCAGGTCATGTTCTCCTTCCGCGAGCTGGTCCGGACTCACACCGATCAGATAGCCGCCCTGATCAGCTCCGAGCACGGCAAGGTGGCCAGCGACGCGGCCGGCGAGGTGGCCAGGGGCCTGGAGGTGGTCGATTTCGCCTGCGGGATCCCGCACCTGCTCAAGGGCTCGTACTCGGAGAACGTGTCCACCCGGGTGGACGCATACTCGATCCGGCAGCCGCTCGGCGTGGCGGTCGGCATCACGCCCTTCAACTTCCCCGCCATGGTGCCGATGTGGATGTTCCCGCTCGCGATCGCCTGCGGCAACGCGTTCGTGCTCAAGCCGTCGGAGAAGGACCCCTCGGCGTCGGTGCTGCTCGCCGAGCTACTGGCGGAGGCCGGCCTGCCCGACGGCGTATTCAATGTCGTGCATGGCGACGCGGTCGCAGTCAACGCGCTGCTCACCCACCCGGGCGTGGCCGCGGTCAGCTTCGTCGGGTCCACCCCGATCGCCCGGCACGTCTACCAGACGGCGACCTCGGCGGGCAAGCGGGTGCAGGCCCTCGGCGGGGCCAAGAACCACATGGTCGTGCTGGCCGACGCCGATCTGGACAACGCCGCCGACGCCGCGGTATCGGCCGGCTTCGGCTCGGCCGGGGAGCGGTGCATGGCCGTGTCGGTGGTGGTGGCGGTGGAACCGATCGCGGACGCGCTGGTCGGCAAGATCGCCGAACGGGTGGCCGGCCTGCGGGTCGGCCCCGCCGCCGACGAGCGCGCCGAGATGGGGCCGCTGGTCACCGGCCCGCATCGGGACCGGGTCGCCGGCTATCTCGACGCAGGTCTGCGCGAGGGCGCGGCGCTGGCCGTGGACGGCCGCAGTCACCCGGTCAGCGGCGACCCGGCCGGCTTCTGGCTGGGTCCGTCGGTCCTTGACCGCGTCACGCCGGACATGTCGTGCTACACCGATGAGATCTTCGGCCCGGTGCTGTCCGTGGTCCGGGTGCCCTCGCACGACGCGGCCCTGGACCTGGTCAACGCCAACCCGTACGGCAACGGCGTGGCCGTGTTCACCACCGAGGGCGGCGCCGCCCGCCGGTTCGTCAACGAGGTGACCGTCGGCATGGTCGGCGTCAACGTGCCGATCCCGGTGCCGATGGCCTACTACTCCTTCGGCGGCTGGAAGTCGTCACTGTTCGGCGACACGCACATGCACGGAACCGAAGGGGTGCACTTCTACACCCGGGGCAAGGCCGTGACCTCCCGCTGGCCCGAGCCCGGCCCGGGCACGGTCAGCCTCAAGTTCCCCGTGAACAACTAGGCGCGCCGCGTGAAACACGCTGTCGACGTCGGGCCGTTCGACGAGCTGGCCGATGCCCGGGTGCTGGCCGACCTCGCGGCCGCCGCGGACGGCCGGGGCTGGGACGGTTTCTTCCTCTGGGACCACATCGCCTACCGCGCGCCGGTGCGAGCGGTAGCAGATCCGTGGATCTCGCTGGCCGCCATCGCGTGCGCCACCAGCCGGGTGCGCCTCGGGCCGATGGTCACGCCGCTGCCCCGCCGCCGCGTCCACAAGGTGGCCAGGGAGACGGCCACGCTCGACCGGCTGAGCGCGGGGCGCCTCACCCTCGGGGTCGGGCTCGGTGTCCCGCGCAACGGCGAGCTTGAGCCGTTCGGCGAGGTCATCGACGCGCGGCAGCGCGCCCGCCTGCTCGACCAGGGGCTCGACGACCTGACCAGGTACTGGGCCGGACAGTTCGAGCCGGTCCCGGTGCAGCAGCCCCGGATCCCGGTGTGGGTGGCGGCGGAGTGGCCGCACCGGCGGCCGGTCCGGCGCGCGGCGCGCTGGGACGGCCTGTTCCCCACGGGCCTGCCGGGCCCGGAGGCGCTGGCCGAGCTGGCCCGCGAGGTCCGCGAGGCGCGGCCCGGCGGCGACCCGTTCGACCTGATCGTGGGGATCGCGCCCGGCGACGATCCGCAGCCGTGGGCGCAGGCGGGCGCCACCTGGCTGGTCACCGACCTCGGGACGAACCCCACCCTGGCCGAGGTCCGCGAGGTGATCGACGCGGGTCCGCGGCCGGGCTGATCCGGGCCGGTTTTCCCGGACGGCTCCGGCCGGCCCCGATGGCCGGGCGCCGGAGTTGGCTGGGCTCAGCGCTCCGCGTCGACCGTGGCCGCCGATGTCTGCGCGCTCCCGGCCAGGAACTCCTCGCTGATCTGCTTGGGCCCGAACGGCCAGGAACGCTCGGCGCGCGCCCAGATGAGGAAGGCGATGATGCCGGCCGCGGTCCAGATGAGCATGATCCTGATGGCGGCCCACCCCGACGCCTGGAAGATGTAGACCCAGCCGATCAGCGCGAGCAGGCTCGGCACCGGGTACAGCCACTGCCGGTACGGGCGGCGCAGCCCGGGCTGCTTGCGGCGCAGGATGAACAGCGCGACGATCTGCCCGATGAACTGCACCCAGATGACCAGGGCGATCAGCGCATTGATCACCGTGGTCAGCGAGAAGAACGACGCGACCGCGGTGACCAGGCCCATGACCAGCAGCGAGATGTGCGGGAAGCGCAGCCGCGGGTGCAGGCGGCCGAACGGGCTGAAGAACAGCCGCTCCCGCGCGGCGCTGAACGGCAGCCGGGACGCGCCGAGCAGCCCGGTGAAGACCGAGGCGAACGCCGTCCAGATGATCAGGATCGTGATGGTGGCGGCGCCCGCCCCGCCCCAGACGTGGTGCAGCACGTCGCTGCCGATCGACGTGGACTTCTCCGCCTGCTGCCAGGGGATCACGCCGATCGTGCCGATGTTCATGGACAGGTCGATGACCAGCACCGCCACGATCGAGATGATGATCGACCGCGGGATCACCCGGCCGGGGTCACGGACCTCGTCGCCCAGGTAGGCGATCGTGTAGTAGCCGAGGTAGTCGTAGATCGCCAGCGTGAGAGCGGCGCCGAGCCCGGTCCAGAACGCGCCCGCGCCCAGGTCGAAGGCCCCGTGCGGGAAGCTGAACGCCAGGCTGGCGTGGAAGTGCGAGTAGGCGGCTATCAGGTACAGCACCACGGTGACGATCATGCCTGCCCACAGGATCTTCGTGAGCTGGGCGATCCGGTCGATCCGCCGGTACAGCAGCGCGACGGTCAGCACTGTGAAGCCGACCGCGATCCAGTGGCTCTGCGTGGTGGTCATGTGCCAGAAGTAGCCGAGGTAGTCGGTCATGCCGATCATCCCGGTGGCCATGATCAGCGGCGTGACCAGCAGGGTGGACCAGACGAACATGAACGGCATGAACTTGCCGGTCGAGTACTGGAAGGCCTGGCGCAGGAAGTTGTAGGTCCCGCCGGCGCGCGGCATCGACGCGCCGAGCTCGGCCCAGACCAGGCCGTCGCACAGCGCGATCAGCGCCCCGACGACCCAGCCGATCATCACCTGCGGTCCGCCGATGGCCGAGATGATCAGCGGGATCGTGATGAACGGCCCGATCCCTACCATCTGCGCCATGTTCAGCGAGGTGGCCGGGAACAGGCCCATGGCCCGGATGAACCCCCGGGGTTCTTCCGCCGTTGGCTGCGAGTCTCCGCGTGTCGCCATCGTCACCCTCCGTGTTGAGGCCAGGCCTCTCCACTGCCCCGCGCGTTCCGGAATGAACATAGGGATCTGACGTGGACGTCAGGTTCCGGCGCGGACCTGCGCCGTTACGGCTGGAGCACGGCCTTGACGGGATGCGAGGCCCCGTCCATGAGCTCGGTGAAGATCTGCGCGCCCGCCGACAGCGGGTACCGGGAGGCCCAGGTCAGGTCCCACCCGCCCAGCAGCCCGCCGGCCTCGGCAAACTCCTGGTCGGAGTACGCGAACGAGCCGATCACCCGCTTCTCGCTGCGGACCAGTCCGGCCGCGTCGTAGCCGGGCTCCGCGTCGGCCAGCCCGAGCCATACGGCGAGCCCGCCCGGGCGCTGCCGGTCCACCGACTGGGCCCGGGTGGCCGCCAGGCCGACCGCGTCGAAGATGATGTCGAACTCACCCTCGAGCCGGGTGCTCGCGGCCGCCGCGCCCAGCCGCCGGGCGATGGCCAGCCGGGCCGGCGACAGGTCGGTCACGTGCACCCGGCGCGCCCCGTTGGACAGCGCGACCAGCAGGCAGAACAGCCCGATGGCCCCGCACCCGATGACCCCGACACGCGGGTTCTTCGCCGGAGGCGAAGCGCTCGCGGCCCGGTTCCAGGCGTGCACGGCGTTGGCGGCCGGCTCGATCAGCGCCGCGATGTCCAGCGGCAGGCCAGGCGGGACCGGCCGGACCGCCGACTGCGGCACCGCCACCCGGTCGGCGAACCCGCCGGGCCGGTGCACGCCGATGATCTGCCGGTGCCCGCAGATCTGGCGCTGACCGGACCGGCACAGGCGGCACCGGCCGCAGGACAGGATGGGGTTGACGACCACCCGGTCGCCCTGCTCGGTGACGCCGGCGAACTCGTGCCCCATGATCAGCGGCGGCTGGCGGAACCCGGGGGTCCGGGCCCCGTGCAGTTCGCTGCCGCAGATGCCGGCCGACCGCACGTGGATCAGACGCTCGTCCGCGGTGACCAGCGGCTCGGGTTCATCGCGCAGTTCGACGGCGCCCGGGGCGACCAGGACGAGGGCCTGCACTGCCACCTCCGATTTCGGGCCGGTTTCAGCCGCGGAAAGGATAAGCCGGCAGGCCGGCCACGCCGGCCGGGCCGCGGTAGAGCGCACCTTCGGCCGCGCCCGGCCCGGCCGCCGCCGTGACGTACAGCAGGTCCAGCCCGGGCCCGCCGAACGCGCAGCTCGTCACGTTCACATGCGGGACCTCCACCACCTGGTCAAGCCGCCCGGCCGCGTCGTAGCGGTGCACCGCGGAACCGCCCCACAGCGCGACCCAGACGCCGCCCTCGGCGTCGACGGCCAGACCGTCCGGCATGGCGTCGGCGGACGGCAGGCGGGCGAACGGCCTCCGGCCCCCGATCGCGCCGCTGGCCGGGTCGTAGTCGAAGACGTCGACTCTGCGGGTGGGGGAGTCCACGTAGTACATGAGCTGCTCGTCCGGGCTCCAGCCGATGCCGTTGGAGATCGTCACGCCGGCGACGACCAGGGTGACGACGTGATCGGGATCCAGCCGGTACAGCGCGCCTGCCCCCGGCGCGTCGTCTTCGGCCTTGGTCCCGGCGAAGAACCGGCCGGCCCGGTCGCAGGCCTCGTCGTTCATCCGGTTACCCGGCCGGTCCGGCTCCACGCCGGCGAGCGCGCTGACCTGCCCGGTCGCGAGGTCCAGCGCGGCGAACCCGTCCCGGACCGCCAGCACCAGCCCGCCGCCGGCCCGCCCGGCCACCGCTGCCACCGGTTGCCCGACTTCCCAGCTACGTTGCCCACCGGACTCATCGAGGAAGTGCACCCGCCCGCCCGGGATGTCCACCCAGTACACCCCGCCCGCCGCAGCGTCCCAGTGCGGTCCCTCGGGCAGCACGCCCGCCGCAACAGGCACCCGCTCCAGCGCCCAGGCCATGTGCTCGCCTCCAGATAATTCCGTATGGCGGAACATGGTTCCAGTCTGATGGACGTGCTTCAGCCCGTCAAGACGCTGCTTCGTCGGTGGGTGCCGAGGCACGCACTCGGATTTCCGGCCCGTCGGCTACGCCGAATGCCGGAAATCCGAGCACCTGCCCCAGCAGCGTCATGCGCGGGGTAAAAAGCCATAGATGTGCTTCGCGCCAGGGGGGTTTCAAACGGCACCCGGCGACCAGGTGCCATCAGCCGGGGTGCGGGGCGGTGAGGGGGCGCGCCTCGGACCATTCGGCCAGGCTGCGGCGCAGGAACTCGCCCAGCTCGGCCAGCCGGTCGGCGCCGGCCCGGCTGCCGAGCACGGTCACGCTCACCGCGGCGGCGGGGACATCGCGGCCGAGGAAGATCGGCACCGCGACGCACCGGACGCCGGCCTCGTTTTCCTCCATGTCGAGCGCGTACCCGTGCTGGCGTACCGCCCTCAGCTCAGCGGCCAGCCGGGGCACCGCCGTGATCGTGCCCGGCGTGCGCTGGATCAGCGGCTGGTACCGGGCCGCCCACTCGCCCAGCGCCTCGTCGGCGGGATACGTCCAGGCCAGCAGGGCCTTGCCGACGCCGGTGGCGTACGCGGGGTTGCGGCCGCCGATGACCGACGTGAGCTTGATCGAGTGCGAGGCCTCGATCTTGTCCTGGTAGACGATCTCGGGCCCGTCGAGGACGGCCATGTGCGTGGTCTCGTTCAGCGCGGCGGCCAGCCGGGCCAGGTACGGGTGGATGAGCGCGCGCAGGTCGAGCGCGTCGGAGAACCTGAACGCGGTGGCGAGCAGCTCCGTGCCCAGGAAGTACGGGCCGCCCGGCTCCGGCTGGGACACGAACCTGCGGTACTTCAGGGCGGCGAGGATACGGTGCAGCGAGCTCTTCGGCACCTGCAGCCGGCTGGCCAGCTCGTCCAGCGACAGCCCGCGCGGAGCCCCGCTGATCACGGCCAGCACGCGCAGCGCGCGATCGATGCTGGCCACCGGGGATTCGGTCATCCTTCGCCTCGCTCGCGCCGCGGTCTGGTCTATCATTCCGCCATGCGGAATCATAGACCATGTACCGGATCAGGTCGCGGATGCGCGGACTAGCGGGCAAGCGGGTCCTGGTCAGCGGGGGCAGCAGCGGGATCGGCCTGGCCGCCGCGCGCCGGTTCCTCGAGGAAGGCTGTCGCGTGTTCGTCGCGGGCCTGGACGCGGCCGAGGTGAGCCGGGCCGTGGCCGGCCTGCGCGATCTCGGCGACATCGCCGGGACCGGCTGCGACGTCAGCCGCGAGGCCGATGTCGCGGACATGACCGAGGCGGCCTGGCGCGCGCTGGGCGGGGTGGACGTGCTGATCAATAATGCGGGTACCGCCCAGCGCCGGCCGTTCCTGGAGATCACGCCGGCCGAGTGGGACCGGATCCTCGCGGTGAACCTGCGGGGCATGTTCCTGGTCGCGCGGGCGGTCGCCGCCCGGATGACCGAGCAGGGCCGCGGCGGGGTCATCGTCAACATGTCCTCGACCAACGGGATCGCGGGCGAGGAAAACTACGCCCACTACAACGCGTCCAAGGGCGGCGTGCTGCTGCTGACCAAGACCATGGCGGTGGAATTGGGCGGCCAGGGCATCCGGGTGAACGCGCTGTGTCCCGGGTTCATCAGCACCCCGCTGAACGCGGCCATCGCCGCCGGCCTCGGCGGTCCCGAGTTCGAGGCCGAGTACGCCCGGCAGCGGATCCCGCTCGGCCGGCCCGGGCGGGCCGAGGAGGTGGCCGCGGCCTACGCGTTCCTCGCCTCGGATGACGCGTCTTTCATCCACGGCACCGGCCTGGTCATCGACGGCGGCCAGCTCGCGGTGATGTAGCCGGATCAGAAGAACGTGTGCACCGCGTCCACCACGCGGTAGTCGTCATCGGTCACCGGGATCACCCGCCACTTGTCGAACGCGGTGCACGGGTGCGAGATGCCCAGGCAGACCAGGTCCCCGGGGGCGAGCGCGGAGTCGCCCGGCACGCTCAGGTAGGCATGCTGGTCGTCCAGCTTCCGGATTCGCATGCCGTCGGCGCCGGCCTGCGGGCCGCCCGGGGCCCCGGTCCGGAGCGGCACCGGCATGCCCTGGTCGAAGGACGTATCCCGCCGCCCCGCGCACAGCAGCGCGAGCTCCGGCTCGGGTCGCGACAGCACCTGGGCCCACAGCTCGAGCGCGGGCACCAGCGCGGGGCCGGTCCGCCCCGGGCTGCCCGCGGCCCCGGGCGTGAGGTCGGCGTACAGGCCGTGGTCGTGCACGATGTAGGCACCGCTGCGCAGCACGACCCGGTATCCCGGGCCCGCCCGGGTCAGCTCCGCCGCCACCACGTCGAAGAACCCGCTCCCCCCCGCGGTGAGGATGAAGTCGCCGGGGTCGGCGGCCATCGGCCGCAGCCGCTGGCCCAGCCCGCGCAGGTCCCGGCAGAACGCGGCCACGGCCTCCAGCGTGCCGGGGTCGCAGTCGTGACCGAGGCCGCCCTCGTAGCCGGCCGCGCCTGCCAGCCTCAGCGAGCTCGCCGAGACGACCGCCGAGGCCACCTGCACCGCCTGCGGGATCGTCCGGCAGCCGGTGCGCCCGCCCGGGAAGCCCAGCTCGACCAGGACCGGCAGCGGCCGTCGCGGCGGGCGGGCGCTGAGCTCGGAGTCCAGCAGCCGGACGCCGTCGATGCTGTCCGCGTATACGTAGCAGTCGAAATCGGGGTCGGCGGCCAGCTCGGCCGCCAGCCAGGCGAGGCCGGCCCGGTCGGTCAGCTCGTTCGCGAGCAGGATCCTGGGGATGCCGAACGACCGGTAGACGCGCATGTGGCCGGCCGTGGCGGCAGTCACCGCCCAGGCCCCGGCCGCGAGCTGGCGCGCCATGAGCTGGGGCGCCATCGGGGTCTTGCCGTGCGGCGCCAGGTCCACCCCGGCGGCCGCGCACCAGTCGGCCATGGCGTCGATGTTCTGCCGCAGCGCGGACTCCCGCAGCACGAGCACCGGCATCGTGAACGCGCCGCCGAACAGGCTGGGCCGCCGCGAGGCCAGCTCGGCCGCGGTCACCGGCGCGCTGCCGCCGAACCCCTTGTCGCAGCCGGTGATGGGCCGTTCCCGCAGGCCGGCGAGCGCGGCGCCGAGCCGGCCCGGCAGCCGCGGGACCGCAGGATCGGTCCTCACAGCCCGGCGAAGGCTTCCTCCAGGATGGTCAGCCCCTCGTCGAGCAGGTGCTCGGGGATGACCAGCGGCGGCAGGAACCGCAGCACGTTGCCGAACGTCCCGCAGGTCAGCACCATCAGCCCGGCCGAGTGGCAGGCCGCGGCGACCTTCCCGGCGGCCGCCGGGTTGGGCTTGAGGCCCCCCGGCTCGACCAGCTCGATCGCGATCATCGCCCCGCGCCCCCGCACGTCGGCGATCACCGGGTACTTTTCGGCCAGCGCGTGCAGCCTGGGCAGCATGATCTCGCCGATCCGCCGGGCCCGGCCCGCCAGGTTCTCCGACTCCATGGTGGCGATCGCGCCCAGCGCGGCCGCGCAGGCGACCGGGTTCCCGCCGTAGGTGCCGCCGAGCCCGCCGACGTGGACCGCGTCCATCAGCTCCGCGCGTCCGGTGACGCCGGCCAGCGGCAGCCCGCCGGCGATGCCCTTGGCCGTGGTGACCAGGTCGGGGACCACACCCTCGTGCTCGCACGCGAACCAGTCGCCGGTGCGGCAGAACCCGCTCTGGATCTCGTCGGCGATCAGCACGATGCCGTGCGCGCGGCAGAATTCCGCCAGGCCGGGCAGGAAGCCGTCCGGCGGGACGATGAAGCCGCCCTCGCCCTGGATCGGCTCGATGATCACGGCGGCCACGTTCTGCTCGCCGACCTGGGTGTGAATCAGCCCGGTGACCACGTCCAGGGCCTCGGCGGCGCAGCGCTCAGGGCCGCCGGGCCAGCGCAGCGGGTAGGCCATCGGCACCCGGTACACCTCGTTGGCGAACGGGCCGAACCGGTGCTTGTACGGCATGTTCTTCGCGGTCAGCGCCATGGTCAGGTTGGTGCGTCCGTGGTAGGCGTGGTCGAACGCCACCACCGCCTGCCGCCCGGTGGCGTGCCGGGCGATCTTCACGGCGTTCTCGACCGCCTCCGCGCCCGAGTTCACCAGGATCGACCGCTTGTCGTGGTCGCCGGGCGTGCGCCGGGCCAGCTCCTCGCAGACCTCCACGTAGACCTCGTACGGCGTGACCATGAAACAGGTGTGGGTGAACTTGGCCACCTGCTTGGTGACGCCGTCGACCACCCGCGGCGCGCTGTTGCCCACCGAGACCACGGCGATACCGGACCCGAAGTCGATCAGCGAGTTGCCGTCCGCGTCCACCAGCACGCCGCCGCCGGCCCCCGTGATGAACACCGGCAGCACGCTGCTGACCCCGCGGGCCACGGTGCGCTCCCGCCGTTCGAGCAGGGCCCGGGACGCGGGACCGGGGATCTCGGTCACCAGCCTGCGTCGCTGGGGTAGGTCCGGGCCTGCGGCGAGAGGGCTCTGCTCTGTCATAACGCTGACAATAGGCCACCATGGGGTGATGACCGCACCGACATCACCGTCCGGCTCCGTGCGCCCGGGGTCGTCATCGTTCGCATCCGCGTGGCGGCGGGCGCACCTGACCGCGGATGAACGCCGCGCCCGGGGCCAGGCCGCCCGGACCCAGGTCCCGCGCTCGAGCCACGGGCGATGGGAACCGGCCACGGACCGCCCGGACCCGATCGCGCTGCTCGAAGAGCAGGCAGCGACCCGGGTGCCGGACCTCGTCCCGATCCGGTACGGGCGAATGCTCGTCTCGCCGTTCACGTTCTACCGGGGCGCCGCGCTGATCATGGCGGCCGACCTGGCCGCGACCCCGGTCTCCGGGGTGAGCGTGCAGCTGTGCGGCGACGCTCACCTGTCCAACTTCGGCCTGTTCGGCTCGCCCGAGCGACGCATGCTGTTCGACATCAACGACTTCGACGAGACCCTCCCGGGTCCGTGGGAGTGGGACGTCAAGCGGCTCGCGGCCAGTTTCGAGATCATGGGACGCGACCGCGGCTTCACCCCCGCCGACCGGCGCGCGATCGTCATGGCCGGGGTCCGCGAGTACCGGGACCGCATCCGCCAGGCCGCCGGGGCGGGAACCCTGGACGCGTGGTATGACCACCTGGAAGCCGGGATGCTGCTCAAGCTGGTCCGCCGGGAGGTGCGGGTCAGGCGGGTCGGCAAGCGCGAGGGCCGGGCGACCGAGGAGATGGTGGCGAAGGCGCGGACTCGTGACAGCACGCGGGTGTTCGCCCGGCGAGCCGACGAGATCGGCGGTGAGCTGCGCATCGTCGCCGACCCGCCGGTCATCATCCCGATCGAGGACATTATCCAGCCGGGGTCGGAATGGGAGGACCCGGCTCCGCTGATCAAGAAGCTGCTCGGCTCCTACCGGCGCACGCTCGGCCATCAGCATCACCCGCTGGAGGAGTACCGCTACGTTCACGCCGCCTACAAGATGGTGGGCGTGGGCAGCGTGGGCACCCGCTGCTACATCATGCTGATGGTGGGCCGCGATGAAAACGACCCGCTGTTCCTGCAGGTCAAGGAGGCGCAGGCCTCCGTGCTCGAGCGCTTCCTCGGCGCGAGTCCCTACCCGCACCACGGCCAGCGCGTGGTGACGGGCCAGCGGCTGATGCAGGCGGCGAGCGACATCTTCCTGGGCTGGATCCGCATCAGGGGCCTGGACGGGATGACCCGCGACTATTACGTGCGGCAATTTCACGACTGGAAGGGCAGCGCGGACACCGATACCATGCTCGTGCCCGGGGCGACCCTGTACTCCCGGATCTGCGGGGCCACCCTGGCCCGGGCGCACGCCCGCTGGGGCGATCGCATCGCCATCGCCTCCTACCTGGGCAAGGCGGACAACTTCGACCGGGCGATCGCGGACTTCGCCGCCGTCTATGCCGACCAGAACGAGCGCGACTACGAGGCGTTCACCGCGGCCGTCGGCTCGGGCCGGCTGGCGGCGCGCACCGGCGTGTAGCCGGCTCAGACGTACTCGTGCCGGCGCAGCCACATGAGGCTGAACCACCCCCAGATCGGCGGCAGGTAGGCGCTGAACAGCCGCTGGATGAACACCGCGGCGGTGGCATCGACCTCGGGGATGCCCGCGGCGGTGAGGCCGAGGATCAGGCCGGCCTCGACCACGCCCATGCCGCCCGGCACCGGGGCAACGCCCCCGATGATCGACGCCAGCGTGATCACGAGGATCAGCGCGGGCAGGCTGAGATGGTCGCCGAAGGCCCGCAGCGA
>DASXLW010000223.1:0-80272 GCA_036496025.1 Streptosporangiaceae bacterium | reverse complement strand
CATCGTGGACCGGTTCTGCCTGCTCGGCAGCGAGTCGGCGCACGTGGACAGGCTGCGCGAGCTCGCGGATCTCGGGGTCGATCAGTTTGCCCTGTACCTGATGCACGACGAGCCGGACAAGACGCTGGCCGCTTACGGCCGCGACATCATCCCCGCCCTGAGTTAGCGGGGCGGCGCCCATCGCTTTGGCGCCTGTCGGCGCTGCCGAACGGCGCCAAAGCGACGCCCCCCGCTCCGCTTGAGCTTGCTCGTCGTCCGCTTGCGGAGCGGCGGCTGGGCTGCCAGCCGCGCAGGGCACGAAACAGACGCTCGGCCAGGTCGCCGACGGGCGACGCACCGCGCTGGCGGTGGGCGCGGCGGGCGTGGGTGGCGGCACGGGCCAGCCGGGCGTGATCGGCTCGCCGGTGCAGGTCGGCGACGCGAGCTTGCATGAGCTCGTAATGAGCGGTGGGGTGCATGGTTATCTCCTCGGGCGGTGCCTGTCTGGCTCACTTCCGAGGATGCTGCTAAGGCCGGGAAGCCAGGATCGGGTGACCGCGCCCGATCCGGTGAGCCGGGTCCTTAGATCTGCTGCTCTCCGGCCTCAGGGTGCTCGTCGTCGAGAAGCCCGACGCGTTCGGCCAGGGCGGCGGCCTGCACCCGGCCGGCCACGCCCAGCTTGCGCAGGATGCTGGTCACGTGCACGCTGGCCGTCTTGGGGCTGATGAACAGCTCCGCGCCGATCTGGGCATTGGTCAGCCCGGCCGCGAGCAGCCGGAGCACGACCAGCTCACGGTCGGTCAGCCCGTACCGGCCCGCGGGCCGGGGCGAGGCCGGCGCCTCGCCCGGCGCTGACCCGCAGACGCTGCCGAGCGGGATCCGTGCGCGCCGGGCCAGCTTGCGGATCTCGGCCAGCAACGGCGCGTGACCCTCGGCCGCCTCGGCGGCCGCTCGCAGGACGGCAGACGCTTCGCGGGTCCGGCCCTCGTCCAGCAGCGCTTCGGCATGCCGCCAGCCGGCGTAGCCGGCCCGGTGCGGCCAGCGCAGATCCGCCCAGGCCTTCACCGCCGCGCTCCAGGCCACGGGGTCGCTGGATCCGGACAGCCGGGCGCGCTCGCCGTCCCAGGTGGCCCGCTCGGCGGGGACAGCGGCCACGAACGGGTGGTCGGCGAACGGGTTGATCGTCATCTCGGCTACCGCGGCGGCCAGCGCGTCGCCCGCCGCCACGGCCGCTTCGGCGGCGGGCTCGTCGCGCCGCGCCCGGGCCAGCTCGGCGAGGTCGGCGCAGGCCCGCATCCCGGCGGCCAGCAGGCGCCCGCAGAAGATTCCCCACTGTGAGCCCTCGATCTGCGCCGCTACCGGTTGCACCACCGCCAGCGCCTCGTCCGGCCGCCTGGCCCACAGCGCCAGCTCGGCGGTGCGCTGCGCCGCCTCCCGGGACCGGTCGAAGTTCCCCACGTGGCCGATGAGATCGCGGATCTGCTGCTGCCGCCGCTGCGCGGCCTCGATGTCACCGCGCAGCAGGTCGATCTCGACGCGGTACAGGTGCACCAGCCAGTGATCCGAGGTGGGCGTCTCCTCGGTCAGCGGGTCGACGAGCTCCCCGGCCTCGGCCGTGCGGCCCTGGGCCACGAGGGCCTCGGCGGCATTGGCGGTGAGGATGGCGCTGTTCCAGAAGTCCTCCAGCCCGGCCTGGCGCGCGTCCTGCAGGCCGCGACGCGCCACGTCGGCGGCGTCGGCGAACCTCGCCGTCTTGAGCAGGGCATCGCTTTCGTAGATATCGATCAGGATGCCGGCCTCGCTGTCCCCGGCGGACCCGGTCAGCGCCTGGCACCGGCGCAGCACGGCGAACCCCTCGTCCATCTGCCCCTGCAGGAACTTGTGGTAGGCGAAGATGGACAGCAGCCGGGGGATCAGCGCCGTCGCGCCGGCCGCCTCGGCGATTTCCAGCCCCCGGTTGACCGCGTTGATGCCGTCCTCAACCTGCCCCTGGCCGACGAACAGGAAATGCCCGTAGTAGAACAGGGCCTCGGCGTGCTCGGCCGACGGCGGTGCCTGCTCGAACAGGTGCAGCGCCTCGGTGATGAGCTCGACGCTGGGGCCGGGCACCTCCTGCCCGCCGAGGTAGGCGGCGGCCAGCCCGCGGAACCGCGCGGCGCGCTCATGGATGATCGCGTTGGTGGCCGGATCCTGGTGGCCGGCGAACCGGCGGTAAGCCTCCTCGGCGAGGGCACTGGCGTCCTCGGCCCGGCCGCAGACGTAGCGCGCGTCGATGGCGCGCACGTACAGCCCGGGCAGCGACACGCCGGCCTCGTCGCCGGCCCCCGGCTCGGCCTGGCACAGCTCGATGGCGCGCTGCCAGTGCGCCGCCGCCTCGGCATATCCGAAGACCCGCTCGGCGGCCTGGCCGGCCGTGATCCGGGCGCGCAGCTCCTCGCCGACGCGCCCGGCCGCCGCCCAGTGGTCGGCCGCCTCGGCGGCCAGCCCCTCTTCGCCGGACGCCTCCAGCGCCCGCGCGGTGCGCTCGTGCAGCGTCAGCCGCTCGCCGGGCAGCAGCCCGGCGGCCACCGCTTCGGCCAGCAGCGCGTGCCGGGCCCGGTACCGCCCGTCGGGCTCGGTCTCGTTGAGCAGCCGGGCCGCGGCCAGTCCCTGCAGCCCCGCCCGCAGCGCCTGCGGGCCGAGCCCGGCCACGCCGGAGAGCTGGTCCTCGGTCAGCGGGCACCCGGCGACCGCGAGAGCGGCCAGTACCGCCCGCGCGTCGGGTCCGCAGACGCTGGCCCGGGCGGTCAGCAGCTCGGCCAGCCGGGTGGGCAGCCCGCCCGGCCGGCCCAGTCCGGTTCCAGCCGGCCGGGCCAGCGCATCGGCCACGAGCTGCTCGGCAAAGAACGGATTCCCCTCGCTGCGGGCATACACCTCGTCGGCCACTCCGGCAGGCGGCGGGGCGCCCATCAGCCCGGTGACCTGCTGGGCTATCTCGTCGCGGGACAGCGGGCCGAGCCGGATCTCGGCCACCTGGCCGCCGCCCCGCATGTGCGCGAGCCACTGCGTCACCTGCGGATCCACGGCCATCTCGTCGCTGCGGCAGGTCGCCACGACGGTCATCGCGTCACTGCGACCCGCCCCGGTCAGGAACAGCAGCAAGTCCAGCGTCGCGCTGTCGGCCCACTGCAGATCCTCGATCACCAGCACGAGCCGGCCCTGCCGCGCCACCGCCGCGAGCAGCTCAGCCACTCCGGAGAACAGCCGCCCGCGCTGCCAGCCCTCGGCCCGGCCGCCCTGACCAGTGCCGGCCGGCTGCAGCCGGGGCAGCAGCCGGGCCGCCTCCACCCGCGCGTACGGCGGAACCATGTCCATCGCGCGCTCGAACACCGCGCCGCCGTCCAGCCGGCTCAGCGCGTCCAGCGCCTCCGCGACCGGCAGGAACGGCAGCTTCTCGGCCAGCGGGAGGCATGCGCCCCAGGTCGTCAGCAGCCCGCCCGCCGACCCCAGGCCCTCGGCCACAAACCGGGTCTTGCCCACGCCCGCGTCCCCCGCCACCAGCACCAGGCGCGCGTTCCCGTCCAGCGCTGACCGCAGGCCGGACAGCTCGTGCGCACGGCCGACGAAGACCTGTGAACCGGCCATGCCGCCCTGGCCCGCCGCGCGTGGGCCGTCCTCTCGCGCCCAGAATGGCAAAAATATCCCCAAGGTTGTGTCAAGCCGAGGATACGCCTGCGCCCCCGTCAACTCCGCCATCAACGAACTCACTGTTCCCCCGAACACGTCTGTCCGGCCTTCGCTGGCCGGCGTCGCCCCGCCGGCCGGGGCCTGCGCCGGACCGCCGGGCGCGTACGGGACTAAAAAATTCCAACAAGGTTCCAACGGCCGGTAAAGCGCTCCGGTTCACTCACCTGGGGCGATGTCACGCGCCGCGCACGCCCGGTTTCAGAACCGGACGCTCGGGGCCGCCCGCCGATCAGCCCAGGAAGTCTTCGAGCCAGGCTGTGTGGTAGCGGCCGGACCGGACGTCCGGCACCTCCAGCAGCCGCCGGTACAGCGGCGCCGTGGTGATCAGCCCGCCGATCTCGAGCTCGGCAAGCGCCTGGCTCGCCCGGGCCAGCGCCTGCGGCCTGCTGCTGCCCCAGGCGCACAGCTTCGCCACGAGCGAGTCGTAGAACGGAGGGATGGTGGTGCCGGGAGCCAGCGCATGCTCGATCCGGATACCGGGTCCGCCGGGCAGTTCCAGCGTGGTCACCGTGCCCGGCCTCGGCAGGAATTTCTTGTCCGGGTCTTCGGCGTTGATGCGGCACTCCACCGCGTGACCGCGCACGGCGATGTCCTCTTGCCCAACCGACAGCGGCTGCCCCGCCGCCGCCCGCAGCTGCTCGGCGACCAGGTCGAGGCCGGTGACCAGTTCGGTGATCGGGTGCTCTACCTGGATCCGGGTGTTCATCTCCATGAAGTAGAAGTCGCCGGAGGCCACCAGGAACTCCACCGTGCCCGCGCCCGCGTAGCCGACCCTGCGGGCGAGCCGCACCGCCGCCGTGGTCATCCGGTCGCGCAGATCGGGCGACAGCCCGGGCGCGGGCGCTTCCTCGAACAGTTTCTGCCGCCGCCGCTGCAGCGAGCACTCCCGCTCGTAGCAGTGCACGACCGTGCCGAGCTGGTCGGCAAGCACCTGCACCTCGATGTGCCGGGCCGGCGAAAGGCTCCGTTCCACGTACACGGCATCGCTGCCGAACGACGCGGCCGCTTCCCGCCGCGCGGCCGACAGCACCGAGCGCAGCGCGGCGTCGTCGGCGGCCGCCCGGATGCCGCGCCCGCCGCCGCCCGCGGCCGCCTTGACCAGCACCGGGTAGCCGACCCGCCCGGCCGCCGCGACCGCCTCTTCCACATTGTCGACCACCCCGCTGCCCGGCACGAGCGGGACGCCCGCCTCCTCCGCCAGCACCCGGGCCCGGGCCTTGTCGCCCATCGCCGCGATGGCCGCGGCGGACGGCCCGACGAACGTCAGCCCGGCCGAGGTCACCGCCCGCGCGAATCCGGCGTTCTCGCTGAGGAACCCGTACCCGGGATGGACGGCATCGGCTCCGGCGTCCTTCGCGGCCGCGATCAG
The DNA here is from genome assembly GCA_036496025.1 of Streptosporangiaceae bacterium. GTDB lineage: Bacteria > Actinomycetota > Actinomycetes > Streptosporangiales > Streptosporangiaceae > PALSA-505. The sequence goes on along the minus strand of DASXLW010000223.1, from coordinate 75,198 downwards.
CGCGTCGATGTCCAGGTAGCTCCGGGCGGCCTGCGGCGGCCCGATCAGGCGGGCGTCGTCGGCCTTGCGCACGTGCGCCGAATCCGCGTCCGCCTCGGAGTAAACGGCCACCGCCTCGACGCCGAGCTGATGACAGGCCCTGATCACGCGGACCGCGATCTCACCCCGGTTGGCCACGAGCACCCGGCGAAACGGCCTGGCGACCGACGTCGGCTCCATCTGCTGCCCTCCGGCTGGTGCGCGTGGGTCCGGCCTCGGTGTGCCTGGGTCCGGGCTGCCGTGACAACCCTACCGACGGCCCCGGCCGGCTTTCCGGCTGGTCGTCGCCCGGTTCAATCACGCGACCGGGCCCGCGTCCGGCGGGCCGACGCTATCCTGCCGGTGACATGCGGTGACGTACAGGACTGCGGCCGGGACCACCAGGAGGGACACGATGAGCCTTGAGGAGGCCTCGCGCCAGCTCGAGCAGGCGATTCACGACGCCCAGGTGGCGTTCGACTGCATCGGCCTGGGTCACATCGACCGTGCGCACACGAACGCGCTGACGGCGCGGACCGCGGCCGACGCCGCGGAGACTGCGCTGCGCGCCGCCCTCCGCGACACGAACGCTCCCCCGGACGACCTGTAGCTGCCGCTCGGCCGTCGGCACCGGGCCGCCGGCGCCAGGCCGCCGGCGCCTACCTGGCCATCTCGCTGTCGCCGACGCGGGCGTCCAGCCACTCGCAGAGCGGGCGGGTGGCGCGCAGGAACCCGGCCACCCGGCCCTGGGCCGCCGCCGTGCCCAGCCAGGCGGCAGCCGGCCACTCCTGCCACGCGGTCAGGCCCTTGTGCCGCAGCAGGTCGGCGCGAGGGTGGTCCCTGGGGTAGCCGCGCGGCGCGGTCTTCAGGCTCTCGTGACCGGTGACCGCGATGTCGTGCTGTTCGATCCCGGCGATGACCTTGCGCAGTTCCTCGCCGGACAGATCGTCGGCGACCGCGCGGCGATAGCGCTCCAGCTGATCGGGGGCCATCTGGTGCATCCCGCTGCCCGCCGCGAGCCCGGCGGCGGACAGCTGGATGTAGCCGCCGCAGGCCAGCGTGGCGCCTATCGCCGTCTTGTACGGCGATTTGTCGGCGCTGAACCGGACATCGCGGTAGGGGCGGAAGATCCTTCCCTCGCCGAACTCAGGCTCCAGATCCGCGAGCAGCGCGGCCATCGGCGCGTGTACGTCCCGCTCGTAGCCGGCCTTGTGCGCGGTCCAGTAGGACTTGGTGTTGTCGGCCGCCAGGCCTTCGTAAAACTCCAGCGCCTCGGCAGGCCACCCGTTGAACCTCACCGGTCCCCCCGATCAGCTGGCCAGGGATTTCGATCTGCCCGGTCATGCTACTCGCGAGGCCCGGTCCGTACCGGGCGCATCGGCCGGCCGGGGCGCCCGGGGGCATTGATACGATCCGGGCCATGGAGCCGAACGGGGTCGAAGCCGCCGCTGAGATTCGGGTGATTGCGTGAAATTCGCCTGGCTGTGCAGCCACGAGTCCTACCAGCCCGAGGAGCTGGTCGAGCAGGCGGTCGCGGCCGAGGAGGCCGGGTTCGACGTGGTGCTCGGGTCGGACCACTTCCATCCCTGGGTGGACGACAATTCGGCGGCGGGCTTCGTCTGGTCCTGGCTGGGCGCGGTGGCCGCCCGGACCCGGCGGGTGCAGCTCGGGACCTCCGTCACCTGTCCGCTGTTCCACTACCACCCCGGCCTGATCGCCCAGGCCGCCGCCACCGTGGACCGCTTGTCCGGCGGCCGGTTCCTGCTGGGGGTCGGGACCGGCGAGGCCATCAACGAGCGACCGCTGGGCTTCGACTTCCCGCCCTACCGCGAGCGGCAGGACCGCATGCAGGAGGGGCTGGAGATCATCCACCGGTTGTTCGCCGGCGAGAAGCTGACGTTCGATGGCGCCTTTTACCGGACGGACCGCGCGCGTCTGTACTCCCCTCCGGTGCACCAGGTGCCGGTGCTGATGGCCGCGGGTGGCCCGAAGTCGGCCGCGTTCGCGGGGCGGTTCGCCGATGGCCTGATCACCAGCGTGAAGAAGCCGGAGGACACGGTGGCAAACGTCATCGAGCCGTACCGGCGCGCGGCCGCGGAGCGGGGCGCCTCGCAGCTGGTGATGGCTACCCGGTGGACCGCGCTGGGGGGCAGTGAGGACGAGATCTGGCAGGCGCTGTCGCCGATGCGCGGGCTGCGCGCTCCCGGCCGGCTCGCCGCGGCCGACCCGGCCGAGCTGCGGGCCCGGGCGGACGAGATGGACCGGGCCGAGGTGATGGGCAGCTACGCATGCCTCCCCCCCGATCCTGCCGCGTTGGTGGAGGCCTACCAGCCGCTGGTCCGCGACGTCGGCGCCGACATCGTCTCGATCCAGGTCTGCACGGGCGACCCGCTGGCCACGATCGCGATGATCGGCAGCGAGGTGCTGCCCAAGCTGCGGTCCTGAAGCCGGTGCGACCGGGCGGTCGCCGCGCTAAATCCAGTCCTTGCGCCGGAAGACGACGTACAGCGCCGTAGCGATGACGACGATGAGCCCGATCGAGAATCCCAGGCCCCATTCGTTGCCGAAGCCCGGATAGGGCACGTTCATGCCGTAGTAGCCGGTGATCAGGGTGGGCACGGCGACGATCGCGGCCCAGCCGGTGACCTTCTTCGTGATGGTGTTCAGCCGGTTGCTCTGGATGGTCAGGTTCGTCTCCAGGATCGTCGTGACCAGGTCGCGCAGGCTCTCCGTCCACTCGGTGGCCCGCAGCACGTGGTCGTAGACGTCCTGGTAGTAGGGGTGCAGCGCATCGCTGACGACCTGCAGGTCACGCCGGATCAGGGTGTTGACCACCTCCCGCATCGGCAGCACGACGCGGCGCAGCAGGACCAGGCTCTTGCGCAGCTCGAAGCTGCGCCGCTGGACCACCTGGTCCATGGGCTTGTCCGCGAAAAGCTGGTCTTCCAGGCTCTCGATCGCGTCGTCCAGGCTCTGCACGGCCGCGAAGTGGCCGTCCACGATGTTGTCGATCAGCCCGTACAGCAGGAAGCCGACCCCGAACTTGGCCAGGTCGGGGCTGGCGTCCCAGTAGTCCAGGACGGAGCCGATGTCCAGCCCGTCATTCTTGCGCACGGTGATCAGGGCCTGTTTGGTGATAAAGGCCGACAGCTCGCTCGTGGCCAGCTGGCCGGTGTCGATGTCCAGATGGACGGCGTAGGCGGTGAGAAACAGATGGCTGCGGTACCGGTCCAGCTTGGGCCGTTCGTGCTCCATCACCGCGTCCTCGATGGCCAGCGGATGCAGGCCGAACTCGCTGCTGAGCACCTCGAGATCTTCGCGGTCCGGATCGCGCAGGTCGAGCCAGACCACGGACGACTCGTCGACCAGGTAGTCGCTGATATCGGCCACGGGGAAGCCGGACATCTCCAGGTTTCCGTGCCGGTAAAGCCGGGTGCGCGCCTGGCACTTGGTCGGCGTGGTATCGCAGATCGCCGCGGAGGCCACCGTGGCCGGGTCGCGGCCGACGAAGGTCGATGGCTGTTCGGGCTGCTCGCCGGTCATGGTGGTTCCTTTCGTCGCCCACGGGCCGGACGCGCCGGCCCGCTGCCATGGCGGCTTCCCCGGCCGCGCCGGTTTAGCCATGGCGCTCCAGCGCCGCACGGTCCCACGATGCGCAGTTGGCGGCTGCCTCGTAGGTGCTTTGCAGGAACTCGAGCAGGACCTGTCCCGGATTGTCCCTGGCCGCCGCCGCCTCGTAGGGCAGCAGGAACTCGCCCAGCTCCTGGCTGTAGAAGGCGTCCGCGGGACGGACCGCAGAGTCCCGGTACCCGTCTGGTTCGGGGTAGGAGTAGGAGTAGAAGAAGCCCTGTCCTTCCCCGCCCGGCCAGTAGCCGGCGCTGCTCACCTCGTGTGAATACGCCTCGAGCATCACGTGCGGCCCGCAGTTCGGCGGCCGGCCGGGATGCGGCGGTGCGGGCCGTCCGGAGAACCGCGTCACCGCCAGGTCCAGCCCGCCCCAGAACAGGTGAACCGGGCTGGCCTTGCCGATGAACCGGCCGCGGAAGACCTTGAAGATCCGCTCGATCTCCACCAGGGCCAGCCAGAACCGCCGCGCCTGCTCGCCGTCGTAGGACGCGTGCACGCGATCGCCGGGGAACGGTATGGCACCCTCGATCTCCACCGGAACGGGCCAGATCTCGGTGCCGACGCCCAGCTCGTCCAGGCCCCGGGTCACCTCGGCGTAGAAATCGGCCACCGGACGGGCGGCCAGGGCCACCGAGCGGGCCGTTCCCGCGCTGGTCACGACGTCGAGCTGGTGACGGCGGAAGTCGAAGTCGATCTGGAAGCTCGGGCCGGCCGGGTGCGGCATGAGCGAGGTGGTCAACCCGCGCGCCGCCAGGTAGAGCGTGACATTCCACCAGTGGTTGACCGTCGGTTCGTTGGCCATTCGCACCTTGCCGACGATCTGGGTCCATAGCTGCAGCGTGTCCCGGGTGGCCTGCCACTCGGCCAGCGGCAGCTCCGGCCACGACGGCCGCGATGCGGTGGCGGGACCGGGCCCGCCTGGTTGCGAGGTCACCTGTTACAGCCTGCCAGGAGGCGGAAGTGGCCGCCAGCGGGGGCGGCGCCGGGGCCGCCTGCCAGGATGAGGCGCATGAGGATGGAGGAGGCCATCGCCCTGGGCCTGCGGCAGTCGGCCGGCGACCTGCTGCTGGACCCCGATGACATTCCCTGGGTCCCGCAGGCCAGCGGCGTCTGGTTCCGGCCGCTGCGGATCTCCCTCGGCCCCGGCAGCTGGACCAACCTGATCCGGGTGACCGGGCGCGGGACCGTCGGCCTGCACCGGCACGTCGCCCCGGTCGAGGCCTGGGTGGTCGGCGGCCGGTGGCGCTACCTGGAGCACGACTGGGCGGCCCGGCCGGGAAGCTACGTATACGAGCCGGCCGGTGACGTGCACACGCTGGTGACCCTGGGCGACGAGGAGACGGTCACGCTGTTTTCCGTGCACGGGCCGATCGAGTACCTGGGGCCAGGCGGGGAGGTGGACCACGTAGAGACGGCGGAGACGAAGCTCCGCAGATACGTGGACTTCTGCGCGTCGCACGGTATCCAGGTCGCCCCGGTCATCTGCTGAGTATCCGCTGATCACTCCGGGCCGCGCTGATTACACTGCCACGGTGGATTATCAGCTGCAGGGACGGGTCGCGCTGGTCAACGCGGCCAGCCGCGGCATGGGCCGGGCCATCGCCGAGGCGCTCGCCGCCGAGGGGGTGCGCGTGGTGATCTCGTCCAGGAACCAGGAGGAGATCGACCGCGCCGCGCGGGAGATCGCCGCGGCGCACGGCGCCCAGGTCGTCGGGGTGGCGGCCGACGTTACCGACCCCGGCGCCGCCGGGCATCTGGTGACGATCGCGGTGCAGCGCTTCGGCGGACTGGACATCCTGGTGAACAACAGCGGCGGGCCGCCGTTCGGCACGTTCGCCGATCACGACGACGCGGCCTGGCAGCAGGCGTTCGACCTGCTGCTGCTCAGCGTGGTCCGGATGGTGCGCGCCGCGCTGCCGCACCTGCGGGCCAGCGGCCGCGGCCGCATCGTCAACGTCGAGTCAACCTCGGCGAAGGAGCCGCTGCCCGGGCTGATCCTGTCCAACAGCCTGCGGGCCGGGGTGGCCGGCCTGGCCAAGACCCTCGCGGCCGAGCTGGCTCCCGACCGGATCACGGTGCACAACGTGCTGCCCGGACGGATCCTCACCGACCGGCTGCGCAACCTGTTCGCCGAGACGGCCCGCCAGACCGGGACGAACGTGGATGACCTGGTTCAGACGGAGATGGCCAGGGACATCCCGCTGGGACGGGTCGGAGAGCCCGCGGACATGGGTCAGCTGGTGGCGTTCCTCTGCTCGGCTCCCGCCTCCTACCTGACCGGCCTCACGGTGGCCGTCGACGGCGGCCTGTTGCGCGGGATCTTCTGAACGGCCGCGACCGGGTGCCCGGCACCGTCAGCGGGTAGCCGCCGTCGCCGTCAGCCGGGCCAGCAGCTCGGCCTTGATCGGCGGCCTGGAGCCGAACACGAGCAGGAACATAGCCTCCCTGACCAGCCGCTGCGCGTGCTGGTCACGAAGGATCCCCTGGCTGCCCACGTGGACCAGGAGCGCCGTAGCCGCGCGCATGGTCAGCTCGGCCGCGGCGGCGCGGGCCGCCGGCAGTCGCTGCGGCGTGGCCTCGTCCAGGTCGGCGCGGCAGGCCTCGGCCTGCCCGTCCAGCCCGCTCGGGCCGAGCAGTGCCCGGCAACGGCCGAGCACGCCCAGCGCGAGCGACCCGTTCAGCCGCAGGCCAGCCGCGTCCTGCGGGCCGAACTCGGCGAACGGCTGCCTGCCCAGCACCTGATGGTCCGGCACGAAGTGCCCGGCGAACCGGGCCGTGACCGTGCCGCTGGCCGAGGCCGCCACCATGTGCAGCGGCTGCACGCTCAGCGTGGCGCTCTCGGCCGCGTCGGTCAGGCTCCAGACCAGGACGTCCCGCTCGTCCCGCGCGGCCACCGCGAGTGTGTCGATCATCCCCCAGCCGGTCACCCACGGGGAGTGGCCGTCGAGCAGGTAGCCGCCGGATACCCGGCGCGCACGCAGCCTGGCCGGCCCGGGCAGGGTGCCGCCCAGCGCCACCCCGGCCCGGTGCTCGCCCCGCCCCAGCGGGCCGAGACGTGACTCGCGCAGCCCGGCGGGCCCTTCGGCCACTCGCCGGACCGCACCCTGGTGCTGCATCCAGACGAAAGCGGTCGTCAGGCAGCCGCTGGCGAATGCCTCCGCGATCAGGCAGAGGGCCGGGTAGTCGGCGCCGGCCCCGCCCGCCTCGGCCGGGACGGCCAGCCCGTAGAAGCCCTCCGTGGCCAGCAGGTCGAGATGCCCGGACGGCACCCGCGGGCCGGCGTCCACGTCCAGCGCGGCCGGGAACAGGACGGTGTCGGCTATGTCCCGGGCCCGGTCCAGCAGTTCGCGCTGGCCGCGCGGTGCGGGTGCTGCGCCTGTCATGCTGCGCTCACCTGTCCTGGCGGCCTGATCAGGCCTTGGCCGCGACGCCTTCGTAGGTGTACCCGAACGGCTTCGGCCCCGGGAAGTAGAAGTTCTGCAGCCGGGTCATGCGGAATCCTGCCTGCGTGACCAGGTGATCGATGGGCCGGTTGAGGTGACAGCCCGCGTAGAGGAAGCGCTGCAGGGGCGTGAGGCGATCCTGCCAGCGGGCGACGCCGGGATCCGGTGAGCGGCCGTGCTCCGCGAAATGCAGTTCCCCGCCCGGGCGCAGCACCCGGTGCATCTCCGCCACCGCGGTCTGCACGTCGGGGATCGTGCACATCGTCCAGGTAATCAGGACGTGATCGACGCTGCCGGATTCCACCGGCAGCGCCCGGCCGTCCAGGCCGACGAACTCGACCGGCACCGGGCTGGCCGCCAGCCGCCTGGCCGCTAGCTTCCGGCCCGTCGTCGCCGGGTCGACCGCGCGGACCCGTTTTACTTCTGCCGGGTAGTACGGCACGTTGAGCCCCGAACCGAATCCGACTTCGAGCACCTCCCCGGCCAGGCGCGCGGTCACGCGCTGCCGGACGCGCGCAAATTCGCGGCCGCCCAGCGCGGCATTGGTGATACGCGGGAGAATCCGGTTCTGATAGAAACCCATCGCACCAGTCTGGCCGACCAGTAAGGACAACCGATGACGACCCTGAACGAAGCCGCCGCGCTCGCCCGTGATGAGCGGGGGCTGGCGGTGGTATCGACGCTGCGGGCGGACAGCACGATCCAGTCCTCGGTGGTCAACGCGGGCGTGCTGCCGCATCCGGCCACGGGCCGGCCGGTGCTGGCCTTCGTCACGTACGGGCCGGTGAAGCTGGCTAACCTGCGGGCCCGGCCCCAGGTGACAGTGACCTTCAGGAACGGCTGGCGGTGGGCCACCGTGGAGGGGCACGCCGAGCTTGCCGGTCCCGATGATCCCCGGCCGTGGCTGGACGCCGAGCGGCTGCGGCTGCTGCGGCGCGAGGTGTTCACGGCGGCCGGCGGCGAGCATGACGACTGGGCCGAGTACGACCGGGTCATGGCCGAGCAGCGGCGCGCCGCCGTCCTCATCGAGCCGGACCGGGTGTACAGCAACTAGACCGCGTCCTGGCCGCTAACATGCGCCGTATGCGCTTCGCGATCGCGATTCCCCAGCTGTACGGCGACGGCGAGTTCGACCCGGCGGCGTTCGGGGCCTATCTCGCCCGCGTCGAGGAACTGGGCTTCGACAGTGCGTGGGCGCAGGAGCACGTGCTGGGCCAGGCCCCCGTGCTCGGGCCGATCGAGACCATGACCTACGCCGCCGCGTGCACCCGGCAACTGCGGCTGGGATGCGCGGTGTTCGTATCCACCCTGTACGGTCCGGTGCACCTGGCGAAGAGCCTGAGCACGCTGGACCAGCTCAGCCGCGGCCGGGTCGAGATCGGAGTGGGCACTGGCGGCCCGCACCGGCCGTTCGCCGCCTTCGGCGTGGATCCCGGCCGGTACGTCGCACGGTTCACCGAGGGCATCGCGCTGATGAAGGCGCTGTGGACCGAGCCTCGCGTCACCTTCGACGGGGAGTTCTGGCAGCTCAAGGACGCGGCGATGGAACCCAAGCCAGCGCAGCAGCCGCACCCGCCGATCTGGTTCGGCGGATCCGGGCCGGCCGCGCTGCGCCGGGCCGTCCGGCTGGGCGACGGCTTCTTCGGCGCGGGATCCACGCCGACCGGGAAGTTCGCCGGCCAGGTCCAGGTCGTGCGCGAGGCGCTGGCCGGGTCGGGCCGGCCCGCCGGGGAGTTCCGCATCGCCAAGCGCGTCTACATCGCCATGGACTCAGGCTCCGGACGCGCCCGCGACCGGATCAACCACGCGCTGGAGCGGCTTTACGGGCGCCGGTCGCCGGACATCGAGGCCGCCGCGGTCGCCGGCCCGCCGGCCGAGTGCGCCCGTGAACTGCGCCAGGTCGCCGAGGCCGGCGCGGAACTGATCCTATTCACGCCGCTGTTCGAGCTGGCCGAGCACGCCGAGCGGCTGGCCGCCGAGGTCATCCCGCAGCTCGGTTAGGGTCGTCCCGGCCGGGCGCCGGGCAGGCGCTGCCCGCCGCGGCGTCCGCCCGGACACCCGGGGCGGACGCGGCACAGGCCCGGCCGGGTACCCGAGCCGTATGCTGAGGTACGCAGACAGGAGCCATCGCCAAGCGGCGTGTCGCTGTGCGGACGATGAATATGGGCCGGGAGCTGTGGGGGCATTATGCGGTTGATCCTGAACGTGATCTGGCTGGTGCTCTGCGGCTGGTGGATGACGATCTTGTACGTCGTGGCCGGCCTGCTCGCGTTCATCCTGATCATCACCATCCCGTTCGGCATCGCGGCGTTCCGGATCGCGGGTTACGTACTGTGGCCGTTCGGGCGGACGATCGAGCCACGCCGGCGCGCCGGGATAGCTTCCCTGATCGGCAACATCATCTGGATCATCCTGTTCGGCTGGGAACTGGCGATCGGGCATCTGGTCGCCGGCGTAGTGATGTGCCTGACGATCATCGGCATCCCCCTGGGCCTCGCCAACTTCAAGATCATTCCGATATCGCTCGTACCCCTCGGGGTCCGCATCGTCCGCACCGGCCAGGAGTACTCCGCCGGCTGACGCCGCCCGCGAACAGGGAATCCGGCCCGGGATCGGTGGCAAGATGGCCGGCATGACCGCGCGACTGGATGTCCTGTGCGCCGGGTACGCCGCCGACCGGGTGGCCAGTACCGTGGTGCTGATCCGCGACGAGGGTGCCGTCATCGTCGTGGATCCGGGCATGGTCGCCGGCCGGCGGCGGATCCTGGATCCGCTGGCCCGGCTCGGCGTGGACCCGGCCGTGGTCACCGATGTGGTGCTCAGCCACCACCATCCCGACCACACGCTGAACGCCGCGCTGTTCGAGCGGGCCCGGGTGCACGACTTCTGGGCGATCTACGAGGGCGACACCTGGACCGACCGCCCAGCGGACGGGTTCGCGCTGTCGCCCTCGGTGCGGCTGATGACCACCCCCGGCCACACCGCCCAGGACATCACCACGCTCGCCGGCACCGACGACGGCCTCGCCGCCTGCACGCACCTGTGGTGGTCGCAAGAGGGCCCGCAGATCGATCCCCTCGCCGAGGATCAGGATCTGCTCGAGCGGTCCCGTACCCGGCTGCTGGAGCTGACGCCGGCGCTGATCGTGCCCGGACACGGCGCGCCGTTCCGGCCTCCGGTCTGACCGACCCGATGGGTCCGCATTAACGGTTCGCTCGCCCTGCGCCGATGCCGGCGTATCGGCGGCTTCCTGGGCCGGTTAGGCACGAACGGGCATGGTTCCGCCCAAGCCGGCCCGGGCTCAGCGTGTGTTCGGCCGGTACGGGCGCATCACGGCGCCTCGCGCGGGCTCGTCTGGCCGGCGCCGCCCTGGCGAGACCGGCCGAGCCTGCGCAGCGGCTGGAGACGGCGCAGCAACTCGATCAGGACGCTGGTCGCGACGGCGACGCCGAGGGCCAGCAGGAAGCCCGCCCAGGGCTTGTCCTCGAAAGCCCGGCCGCCCAGGCGCCCGATGAAGAACGAGTAGAGGGCCCAGATGACCCCGGCGCACGCGGTCGCGAGCACGAACGTGCGCCGCTTATACCTGACGACGCCGCAGGTCAAGGTCACCGCGGTGCGACCGCCAGGAATGAACCGGCAGACGATGATGAGCCGGGCGCCGTACCGGTCGAGGGCATTCTGCGCCCAGGCGCGCCTGCGCTGGCCCTTCGCCCCGGAGAACACTCGCCGTTCGGCGGCCGGGCCGAAGCGCCGCCCGATCAGGTAGCACAGGTTGTCCCCCGCGAACGCGCCGCAGGCCGCGAGCGTGACGAGCAGCGCGATCCTCGGGTCGGCACTGCCGGCCGTGGCCACGCCCAGCACGATCAGCAGCGTCTCGCTGGGCAGGAACGGCAGGATCGCATCCAGCGCCGGGATGGCGAAAGCGATCAGGTAGGAAATCGGCGCGGAGATGGCGAGCTGCGTCAGGTCGGTCATGCGGTCGATCGCCTCGCGTTGGCCCGCGCCGCAGGCGCGCCCGGCACGGAGATCATCGGTGGCCGCGGTGCCGCCGCAGGGCCGCGCGGCGCCGGCCCAGCAGGCGGAAGCCGATCGCGACGAGGCCGATTCCGAAGATCAGCCACGGAACCAGCACCAGCAGGTCGGCGGTCGTCAACCTTCGCCTCCTTTCGCCCGGGTCGGCCAGTTCCCCGTCGCTGCCATCAGCAAAGCGTGCCGGGGCGCACGGCGCGTGAAGCCGCTGTGGTGATCGCGTGGAGCCTGCCGTCTGGCAACCGTCCGTATCGGTCCGTAAGCGTCCGCTGGCGTTTAGGCACCTGGAGACGCTGCCCAGACCGTGCGAGCATGTAAGAACTGAGCGAGGAGGAAGTGATGCGCTGCGATTTACGCCCGCTCGTGGCATGGACCGGCCCGCAGACCCGGAGGGTACAGGTACCGCTGGGGTTCACCGCGCTGCTCGCGTCGGCTGTCCTGGTCATGTCACCGGCCGCCGCCCAGGCCCGCGCCGCTCCGTCCGGGGTTCACGGCGGGGCGCTGTTCGGCGGCACCCAGCGGCTGATCGCCGCCCAGGGCGCGCTGCACCGCCGCCTGGCGGTGCTCCGCGATTACTACACCTATGGCGAGTCGTTCCCTGATGCCGCAGCCAGGCAGGTCATGGCCGAGGGCGGCACCGTGCTGGCCAGCCTGGACGGCGGGCCTAGCTACAAGGATGTCGCGGCCGGGTGGTATCACGGCTACTTCCGGTCCTTCCTGACCGCGATGAACAACGCCGCCGTGCGGTACCACCTCGGCGCGATCTACTTCAGCTACCAGCACGAGGCCGACAACATCAGCGCTCATGTCCCTCACCAGGGCTGGGCTGGCGGCTTCCGGGCTGCGTGGGCGCACCTGCATTACAAGGCCAGGGAGTGGGGCCTGAACTGGAACGCGGGCGGTCACATCTACTGGACGCTGATCATGATGCACGGGGCGTTTTTCAGCACCGCCACCGGACAGCACCGGGTCAGCGACTACTGGGATGGCCAGCAGGAAGACGACATCATCGGCGTGGACGGGTACAACCACGCCGGGTGCGTCAACGGGGTGACGCAGGGGATCGTCACGCCCGGCTCGCTGTTCGGCCCGGCACTGGCCTACGCCGCGTCCAAGGGCGGCAAGCCGGTGTTCGTGGCCGAGTGGGGCAGCCAGAAAGGCGACCAGCAGGTGCCGTTCATCCGGGACATGCAGGCATACGTCACCGGCCACCCCGTCATCGCGGGGGCCACGTACTTCGATGCCCGGGCGCAGGGCCGCAACGCCTGCGACAACATCGTCAACGGGGTGCCCGCGTCCCTGCGGGCGCTGTCAGCCATGGGCGCGGATCCCGGGATGCAGGGCCGCACCTGAAAACCCTTGCTGCCGGGGGAGCTGAAGACGGAGCACAGCGAGCGGACCTGGCGATGCTGAAGTCTGCGGGGCGGCGCTGAGGGCGCATAGAACGGCGCAGGCGCACGCGCCGCAGGCCCAGGATCAACGGTCACCGGTCGCGGGTCAGGCGCGGGGCAGGGTGAGGGTGAACTGGGTGCCCTCCCCGGGCGGGCTGGCCACGTCCAGTTGTCCCTGATGCGCGCGGACCAGCTCGGCGACCACGGTCAGCCCGATGCCACTGCCGGCGACCCCGGCGGCGCCTCGGCCCCGGAAGAACCGGTCGAAGATGTGCGGCAGTTCGTCAGGCGCGATGCCGGGCCCGGTGTCGCGAACCCGCAGCATCGCCTGCTCACCCTCCGGACCGGTCTCGAGCAGCACGCTGCCGCCGGCCGGGGTGAACTTCAGCGCGTTGGTCAGCAGGTTGGCGACCACTTCGTGCAGCCGCACCGGATCGCCCCTGACCTGCACGCTGGCCAGCCGCCGCTTCAGGACGATGTCGGACGCGGCGAAGGCGCCGTCCAGCCTGCTCGCGGCGGTCTCGGCTATCTCGGCCAGGTCACACGGAACGAGCGTAAGCTGCAGCGCGGCCGCCTCCGCGGCGGCCAGCCGCTGCAGGTCGTCGACCATGTGGGCCAGCCGGAGCACCTCGTCGCGCAGCGACCCGAGCTGCTCGGGGGTCGGCTCGGTCACCCCGTCCAGCAGGGCCTCGTGTCCGGCCTGCAGCACGGCCACCGGCGTGCGCAGCTCGTGCGCGACGTCCGCGACCAGGTTGCGCCGCACCTTCTCCTGGCGCGCCAGCGATTCGGCCATCTGGTCGAAGGCCTTGGCCAGGTCCCGCAGCTCGGCGGGGCCCCGGACCTCCCCGGCGCGCGCGGAGCGGTCGCCTCCGCCCATCGCCCTGGCCACCTGGATGAGCCGCGCCACCGGCGAGGTGATCCGGCGCGACACCGCCAGCGATACCAGCAGGGCCAGCAGCGCCGCCAGGCCGGCCGCTCCGGCGATCGCGCGCCACAGGTCTGACCGGAGCGATTCATCGGCGCCGCCGAGGCCGCCGTTGCTGAATCGCACGATGACCTGCCCAGGCTCCCGTCCCCCGCTGATGACGGTCTCCCGGCGCTCGTGCGTCGTGGGCAGCCCGGCGAACCCCGACGAGACCCTGACCACCCTTCCGCCGGTGTCCCGTACCTGCACATCCGCGCCCACCCGGGCCGCCAGGTCCAGGACCGGCGACAGATCCGCACCGGTCCAGCTGTCCCTGCGGTTCCACGCGGCGCCCGCGGCCACCGCGACCGCGTGGGTGAGGTGCTGTTGCTGCTGTCTGACCAGGTGGGAGACGTCCGCGGCCACGTAGGCCGCGGTCAGCCCGGCGAGCACGGCCACGGCCGCCAGCGCGACGCCGACGAAGGCCAGGGCCAGGCGGAGTCCGAGGGGCCCGGAGCTGGCGGGTCTAGCCATCCCGGGTCAAGCCGAGCCGGTAACCCCCGCCGAGCACGGTCTGGATGATCGCCGGGTCGCCCGGATCCTCCTCGATCTTGCGGCGCAGGTTCTTCACGTGCGAGTCGATCGTCCGCTCGTAGCCCTCGAACTCATACCCGCGCACCCGGTTGATCAGCTCGAAGCGCGAGTACACCCGGCCCGGCACGGTGGCCAGGGCGACCAGGATTCCCCATTCGGTCGGGGTCAGGTCGACCTCGGCCCCGCGGACCTGCGCCGAGCGCCGCGGTTCGTCGATGACCAGCGCGCCCGCCCCGAACCGGCTCACGCCCTGCTCGGCGGCGGCCGGCCCGCCGCGCCGCAGGATGGCCTGCACGCGCAGCACCAGCTCCCGCGGGCTGAACGGCTTGGTGACGTAGTCGTCCGCGCCCAGTTCGAGCCCCGCGATCCGGTCCTCCTCGCCGCTCTTCGCGGTCAGCATCAAGATCGGCGTCGCCCCCGCCGACCGGACCTCACGGGCCACCGCCACGCCGGGCACGTCCGGCAGGCCGAGGTCCAGGACCACCAGATCCGGCGCCGCCGACCCGAACATGGTGATCGCCTCCGCGCCCGAGCCGGTCGACAGCACCATGAAGCCGGCCCGCTCCAGGTACGAACGCACCAGGTCCCGAAGCTGGCGCTCGTCCTCCACCAGCAGCACCGTAGCCGTCATCACCACTCACCTCCGCCGGCTGCCAGCACACCCGCGGGGCGGGCAGCCCACGACGCATGATCCCACGTCCTCGGCTCTCGTTACCTACCGTGATGCTCCCGGCCCGGCGCGCCGCGGTGCGAATGCCCGCGCTCTGGCCGCGGCGGACGGCATCGCCGGCAGTAGCGGAGCTGCGGGCTGGCCGCCAGCCAGTCCGCTCGCAGCCGCTCCCCGCACTGCTCGCAGATCCCGTAGCTGGCCGCGTCGATCCGGGCCAGCGCCGCCTCGATCTCGGCCAGCGCGTGATGGGCGGACGCGGTACGAGCCCGGATCTGCCGCAGCCGGCGGGAACGTGCCGCGGCCAGTTCCCGGTGGTTCCCGGCGTGCTCCGTCGATGCGGCTTCGTGGTAGGCCAGCGACAGCTCGATGATTTCTTCGACCTGCCGCCGCCAGAGGCGCTCCAGCCGCTCACGCCACCGCGGCAGGTCGTCGGCCGGGTCGGCCAGAAGGCTCGCGGCCGAGCGCGGTCCGAGGTCGGTTGACGCCATGATCGCGTGGCCTTCCTTCCGGTCTGGCGGGCGCCGCCGGCGCTGGGCGGGGCCGGCCCGGCGGGTGTTGCGGTCGATGCAACCCGTCGCTGGTGCAGTTCGGGTGACCAGGCCGTGGAGCCGGGGTGAAGACGCCGCCGGCCGGGCCGGACGAGGGCGCGCCTCTCCATCCCGCCGTCACGTCACGAGCATTCGCCGTGCACGGCGGCCGGGTTGCCTAAGACACGCTCTGAGCAAGCCCGCCCGGCGGGCGGGCCGTAGCCGCGACATCAAGGAGAACCCGTACATGAACGCAACGCGCCGGGCCTGGCGCATCCCGGCCGCCGCCGCCTTGGCCGGGGCGTTGCTAGGCACCGGGATCACCGCAGGCGCACTCGCCGATGGGCCGGCCGCGGCCAGCAGCGCGCCCGCGGCCGTCAGCGGGCCGGCGCCCGGCCGCGAACCGGCGCCGGCCGGCGCTGCCGGGGGGGCGACGCAGAGCTACGCCGCGGTCGTGCGCCAGGTGGTCCCTTCGGTGGTGCTGATCCGCACCGCGGGCGGCCTGGGCTCGGGGGTCATCCTGGACGACAGAGGGCACATCGTCACCAACGCACACGTCACCGGGACCGCCACCAGGTTCGAGGTGCAGTTGGCCGGCGATCCAGCGCCCCGCACCGCCCGCCTGGTGGGCAGCTACGGGCCCGACGACCTGGCCGTGATCCGCGCCGATGACGCCCGGGGCCTGACTCCCGCCAGGTTCGCCGACTCCGGCCAGGTCCAGGTGGGCGACGTCGTCCTGGCCGTCGGCAACCCGCTGGGGCTGACCAGCAGCGTCACCGAAGGCATCGTGTCCGCGACCGGCCGGGCCGTGACCGAGCCAGCCACGCCGCAGTCGCCGGGCGCCACACTGCCCGGGGCCATTCAGACCAGCGCACCCATCAACCCGGGCAACAGCGGCGGGGCACTGGTCAACCTGTCCGGGCAAGTCATCGGGATCCCCACGCTGGCCGCGGCCAGCCCGGCGAGCGGGGCGCCCGCCCCCGGCATCGGGTTCGCCATCCCGTCCAGCGTCGCCCGCGACATCGCGGGCCAGATCATAGCGACCGGGCGAGTGACCGACTCCCATCGCGCGGCGATCGGCGCCCAGATCGCCACGACCGCCGATCTCGCGGGCCAGCCGGACGGAGCCGGGATCGTCGCCGTGACCCCGGGCGGACCGGCCGGCCGGGCCGGGCTGCGCGCGGGCGATGTGATCCGGTCCGTGGGCGACGTGCCCACCCCCAGCGCCGAGGCGCTGTCCCAGGCGCTCGCGACGATGCGACCCGGCCAGGCCGTCAAGGTCGTCGTCGTCCGCGACCAGCAGCCGCACACCGTGCAGGTCATCCTGGCCCAGCTTCCCGGCGGCTGATCTGGCCGCGGGGCCCAGCCGAACGAGGAGGTGAGCGCCATGATCGGGACCGTGATAGCGGTGTCGGCCGCGGCGGCGGCGGCAGCCGCGTTCGGCGTGTCCGCGGTCCTCCAGCACCGGCAGGCCCGCGCGACCGCCGGCGACCAGACGCGGTGGTACCGCCTGCTCGATCACCTCGCCCGCCGGCCGTGGTGGCTGGCCGGCATCCTGCTGGCCGTGGCCGCGTACGCGCTGGCGGCCCTGGCGCTCGCCTTCGGGCCGCTCGCGCTGGTAGCCCCGATCGTGGCCATGGATCTGCTGTTCGCGGTGCCGCTGTCCGCGTGGTGGTCACGACGGCCGATGAGCGGCCGCGACTGGACCGGGTGCGTGCTCGTGGTCGCCGGCGCCGGGCTCTTCCTGGTCACTTCGCCGCCCTCATCGGGACGGTCCGACGCGCCCGCGCCGGAATGGCTGCTCGCCTTCGGCGCCGTGGTCCTGGCCTGCGCGACCGCTGTCGCGGCGGGCCGCGGCCGCCGGGCGGCGACCCGGGCGAGGCTCCTCGCGGCGGCCGCCGGGGTCACCTTCGGCCTGACCGCGGCCGTCACGCTGAGCGCCTCGCGGCTGTTCCGCGACGCGCCCGCGGCGCAATTCCCCGGTCACTGGCAGCCCTGGGCCCTGATGGCGCTCGGCCTGACCGGGCTGCTGCTGGCCCAGACGGCTTTCCGGGCCGCCCCGCTGGCCGCCAGCCTTCCGGTTATCGCCACCCTGGAGCCCATCTCCGGGGTGCTGACCGGAACGGTCGTGTTTCACGAGCGCCTGGCCACGTCCGGGTTCATGCTCACGGTCCAGCTCTCCGCGGCCGCCATCGCCGTCGCCGGGATCGTCCTGCTGGCCTCGTCCGCGCTGGTTGCCGACGGTGACGCCGCTCGCGGCGACGGCCGGGCCGATCCGGCCGGCCTGGGCCGCTCCCGCCCCCGCCCGCAGGACCCGGGATGGCCCACCGGCGTGCCCGGCTGATCGATACGATCCGGTGTAGCTGACGAGTCGAAACGACGGTCACCAGGCGAGGAGGCAGCCATGCCGGCCAGGGGAAGTGCAGAGTGGAAGGGCGACCTGCGGGCGGGAACCGGTACGTTCACCGCCGGCGACACCATCAGCGGGGAGTACTCCTTTAAGTCCCGCTTCGAGGACGGCCCGGGGGCCAATCCCGAGCAGCTCATCGCGGCGGCCCACGCGTCGTGTTTCTCGATGGCCCTGTCCAACATCCTCGCCGAGGCCGGCACCCCGCCCGACTCGGTCCGCACCGATGCCACGGTCACGCTGCGGCCGGTCGATGGCAACCCGACCATCACCACGATCGCCCTGGTCACCGTGGGCCGGGTCCCCGGCATCGACGAGGGCACGTTCCAGCGGCACGCCGCCGAAGCCAAGGCCGGCTGCCCGGTCAGCCGGGCGCTGGCCAGCGTTCCGGAGATCACCCTGGAAGCGTCCCTGGCCGGCTGAGCGCACCGCGGGCCGATGATCGAGGCGGTCGTCTTCGACCTTGACGGGGTACTGATCGATTCGGAGCCCGTGTGGGAGCAGGTACGCCGGCAGCTGGTAGCCGAGCGCGGCGGCCACTGGACTGCGGACGCGCAGCGCCGGCTCATGGGCATGAGCACGGGTGAGTGGGCCCGTTACCTCAGCGAGGACCTGGGCGTCGGGCTGCCCCCCGAGACGGTGGCGCGGCTGGTCATCGAGCGCATGGCGGCCCGCTACACCGATCGGCTGCCGCTGATGCCCGGCGCCGTCGAGGCTGTCAGGCGGCTGGCCGCCGACTGGCCGCTCGGACTGGCCAGCTCATCACCGCCGTCGCTGATCGGCACGGTACTCGATGCCGCGTCGCTGCGCGCCTGCTTCGCGGCGGTCATGTCCACCGAGCAGGTGGCGCGGGGCAAGCCTGCCCCGGATATCTACCTCGCCGTGGCCGGCCAGCTCGGCCGGCGGCCGCAGCGGTGCGCCGCGGTCGAGGATTCGTCGAACGGGCTGCGGTCGGCCGCCGCCGCGGGGCTGAAGGTGATCGCGATCCCGCACCCGAGCTACCCGCCCGACCCGGACGCACTCAGCCTGGCTGCCGTGGTGCTGCCCGGGCTCGCCGAGCTCACCCCGGGCGTCGTCACCGGTCTGGCCGGCTAGCACGTGCGTGGGCCATCCGCGCAGGTGATTATCGCGCGGGGGCGGGCTGGTCCTGGCGGCGGCTGGCCCGCGGCCTCGGGCCGGGCACCGCCGGGGAACGCGCCGCGAACCGCCGCCCGGGCGCTGACCTGGCGGCCGGGCACGGCCTTCCGCCCGCCGGGCCGGGGTTACCGGCCCGGCGGGCGGAAGGCTGGTTCACTCGAGCGGCTGCCGGGAGATGACCTGCGGTTCACGCCCGGCCAGCAGCCAGCCTATGGCCGTCGCGAGCAGCGGCATGCCGACGAGGATGACCAGGAGATTCGCCACCGGCACGTACTGCAGGGACGACAGGCCGTCGTTCGAGTTGCCGCGGGCGTACGCGACGGCGCCGACGTAGGCGGCGGCCGTGCCGAGCACCGCGCCGAGCAGGCCGAGCGCGCCGGCTGTGACCGCGGTGAGCAGGCGGCGGGTCGAACTGCTCGCCCCGGTTGCGGTCAGCGTGCGCAGGTCGCTGGCCGTCTCGCTGCGGATCAGGCCGACGCTCATGGCCAGGATCCCCAGCGCGAGCGCGATGCCGAAGACCGTGGCCCAGTCGAGGATCGTCGCCGTGGTCGGGATGCTGTTCTTGGTCTCGATCGTCATGCCCGCCGCGGACGCCGTCAGCCGCGCGTTGCTGATCTGCGCGGCGGTGGGCGGGTGCGGGGCCTGGATGAGCCAGCCGGAAACGCTGGACTGCAGGTGCAGCTGCCGGATCGCGTGCTCGGTGATCACCGTGTTGGGCGCCGAGGTACCGGACGGGAGCCCGCTGACCTCCTGGATCACCGGGTTGGCCAGGCATTCGTTCTTCGGGCAGGGGTAAGACTGCGGTCCCGGTCCGTTGCCGTCGGCGCTGCCGGGCGTGACGTTGCGGGGGGTGGAGGATTGACCGTAGATCAGCTGCATCTTGGAGATGCCCGACAGCCCCGGCCGCATCGTGAGGATGTCGGCTGAGGGGTTGATCGCGGAGGCCTTGATCCCGAATGCCTGGAGCAGCTGCGGGGTGGCGACGTAAACCTGCCCGCCGAACTGGCGCCCGGACGCGGCGTGCTGGAGGGTGGCGCCGGTCAGGTCGAGCGGGACGACGTCGTGCGAGCCCAGCGCGGCCGCGATGGCGTGTGCGCGGGCCGACCACGCGGCCGGCTTGCTGCCGCTCACCTTCCCGCCTGGGCCGCCCTGGGGGCCGTTCGGCGTATAGACGATGAGCTGGTTCGAGGCCAGGTTGGGCCCGGCGTAGTCGAGCACGTTCCCGAACCGCGCCGCGGTCTCCACGCAGATCAGCACGGCGATGAGCACACCGAGGCTGATCGCGGCGAGGGCCGAGCCCGAGCGGGCCCGGTAGCGGGCCAGGTCACGCAGGGCCAGGCGGACCGGGATCGGGGCGTGCCGGCCCAGCCTGGCCAGCGCCGTCAGGCAGAACGGGGCCAGCAGGATCAGCGCCACGACCAGCGCCACGAGGCCGAGGACCAGCTCGCCCGTTCCGCCTCCGTTGCTGCTGGCGCCGGAATAGGTCAGCAGGCCGAAGGCGACGGCCAGGAAGATGATGCCCGGCAGGGCCGTGCGGTGCAGCCGCTTCGGGGGAGCGGGCCTGCCGGACAGGGCGGTCACGATGGGGGTGCGGGTGATCTGGCGGGCCGGGCGCGAGGCGGCGAAATAGCTGGCGACGATGGCCAGCGCCATGGCTGGCAGGATCACCTTCCACGGCAGCGCGAACACGCCGATCACGTGGTGGGCTTCGGACTCCAGGATCGGCCGGTAGGCCAGCCAGCCGATCAGGCCGAGCACGGCCCCGATCACCGTGCCGGCCACGCCGACCACGACGCCGTTGGCCCGCACGACCAGGCGGATGTGCTGATCGCTGGCGCCCTGGGCGCCGAGCATCCCCAGCGAGCGCAGTCTGCGCTGCGCCAGGACCGTGAAGCCGCCCACCCCGACCAGGGCGATGAGCAGCATGCCGATCGTGGCCAGGGCGAGCACGATCGTCGTCGGATTGAGCGGGTTGCTCGCCGTGACCGAGTGCGGGGTCTGCACGTTCGGGCCGATCGAGGACGGGCGCACCCCCGGCGCCTCAAACAGCACGGTGACCTGGGTCGGCGCCCTGACCTGGCCCGGCGCCACCAGGGCGAACTCGCTCGCCAGGCTCTGCGGGTTCTGCACGATGCCGGTCACCCGGCGCGCCGTGCCGCCCTGGTGCCAGACGTCTCCGACCTTGAGGTTGAAGGTGGATGCGAGTCCCGGCGTCACCGCGACCTGGCTGGAGCCTACCGGGTAATGCCCGCTGACCAGGGAAAGCATGGGCTGCCCGAACGGGCCGTGCGGGTCCTGGGCACGCAGGTCGTAGCCCTGGATCGAGCCGGAGATGGCGACGGCCTGGTTCTCGATCACGTCGATGCGGCCGAACCGGTGCCGCAGCGCGGCGATCTGGCTGGCCAGATGCGAGTCAGGCGCCTGGAACGAGGCCAGGTCGCTGGCGGTGCCGAAGCCCGCGTTCGCGGGAGGCGGCGTGTTGGTGGCGACCGCGGCGCCGATGAAGGTCGCGGCCACCGCGACCACGATGAGGGACAGCACCAGGAGCTGCTGACGCCACTCGCGGCGGAACATCCGCCAGGCCCAGCGCATGACCGCCTGGCGCGCGGCCACGCCGCCGTTCCCTCCCCTGGCCGGCGCGGCCGGCTGGTCCCGGACCGCCGTGCTCATCGGTTCTGTCCGGGGGTGAGAAGCGACTCGGCAGCCCGCGCGGGCGCCTTCTGCTCGACCATGCGCCCGTCCCGCAGGAACACCACCCGGTCGGCCCACGAGGCCAGCTGCGGGTCGTGGGTCACCACCACGACGGCCAGGCCGCGCTCGCTCGCCCCGTGCAGCAGGCGCATGACCTCCTCGGCGTTCGCCGAGTCCAGCGCGCCGGACGGCTCGTCGGCCAGCATCAGCTGGCGCTCACCGACCATCGCGCGGGCGATCGCCACCCGCTGCCGCTCGCCGCCGGACAACTGGTCGGGGTACTGGCCCGCGCGATCGGCCAGGCCCAGGCCGTCCAGGGCGCGCACCCCAGCGGCGCGCGCCTTCCTGGCCGTGGTGCCGTCAAGCTCCAGCGGCAGGGCGACGTTCTCCGCCGCGGTGAGCCCGGGCAGCAGGTTGAAGTCCTGGAACACGTAGCCGATCGCGCGGCGGCGCAGCCGCGCCCGCTGGGCCCGCGACATCTTCGCCACCGCGGTGCCGCCGATGAGCACCTCGCCGATGGTCGGTTCCTCCAGGGTGCCGGCGATGGTGAGCAGCGTGCTCTTGCCTGAACCGCTCGGGCCCATCACCGCGACCAGCGCGCCGGCTTCCACCGACAAGCTGACGTCGTCCAGCGCATGCACCTGTGCGGCGCCGTCGCCGTAAACCTTCGATACATGACGCAATTCCAGCATGCTCACCAGGGCACCTCCAGCCAGGCCGGTCGCACTTAACCGGTATTCTGCTGAGGATGCTACTCGGTATATAGGTGGATGACAAGCCAAAATTCGTACTGTGGCTGTCACCGGCGAGACGCGGTTACCGGAGCGTGCGGAGGGTGCCAACAGGGGTTTGGGGCGGACCGGTCGCTGGGCCTGCCGGCGTGCGGAGGGTGCCTACTGGGTTCCGGGGCCGGACCGGTCGCTGGGCCCGCCGGCGTGCGGAGGGTGCCTTACCGGGCTTCGGGGCCGGACCGGTTGCGGGCCGGGCGGAGCGCGCGCTCCCGGATCGCGCGGCCGGCGGTCCGGTCCCCGGGACTTGGGCGCCCGAAGGCCGCGGCATGTCCGTTGCCTGCCTGCCGGGCCGCGGCCTGCCGGGCCCGCGGCCCGGCCGGCACGCGCCGGGCAACGTCGGCCGCGCCGTTACCCGCCGGGATGACGTCGGCGGGAGCCGGGTCGGCCCCGGCGACATCCGGAGCGGTGGCCCGCACCGCGGTCGCGCCGTGCACCTCGTGCACGTACCGGGAGCCTCGCAGCAGCGACGCCACGGCGGCGACCAGGCAGGCCACGATCGCAAAGTCGAACGCGATGGCCAGTCCGTGCTCGAACGGCGCCGAGATCAGGGACGGGAAGAAGGTGTGGCCGGTGAGGTACGCGGCATGGCTGGCCGGCAGCCGGCTGATGGCGGGCCCGAGCAGCGTCTGCACCGGGTTGTAGCCGAGCAGGGCCGCGAACATGATCGAGACCGGGGGCAACGCGGCGACCCGCGCCGCGTCCGCCGGGGGAACGCCCTGGGCGATCAGGCCATGGCTGAGGGTCGCCGGCAGCGACGAGGCCAGGCCGAGGATGATCAGCGTGAAGAAGATGCCGATCGACAGCACCATGGCCGAATTCTGGAACGTCGCGCTCATACCCGCCCCGACCCCGCGGCGCTCGGGCGGCAGGCTGTTCATGATGCCGGCCCGGTTCGGCGAGGCGAACAGCCCCATGCCGATGCCGTTGAGCAGCAGGATGACCGCGAACTGCCAGTACGCGAAGTCGACCGGCAGGAGTTCCAGCAACACGAACGAGGCCGCGGCCACCACCATGCCGCCGGTGGCGAACGGCCGGGCGCCGAACCGGTCGGACAGCCACCCCGAGAGCGGCCCGGCGACGAGGAAACCGACGGTAAGCGGGAGCATGGCGATCCCCGCCCACAGCGGGGTCTGGCTGAAGCTGTAGCCGTGGATTGGCAGGTAAATGCCCTGCAGCCAGATGATCAGGATGAACATGAGGCCGCCCCGGCCCAGGCCCGCCAGCAGGCTGGCCAGGTTCCCGGCGGTGAACGGGCGGATCTTGAACAGGGCCAGCCGGAACATCGGCTCGGCGACCCGCGTCTCGATCACGCAGAAGATCGCGAGCACGGCGAGCCCGCCGGCGATCAGGCTGATCACTAGCGGGCTGGTCCAGCCCATGGTGTGCCCGCCGTAGGGCTGGATGCCGTAGGTGATGCCCGCCAGCACGGCGATCAGGCCGGCGCCGAACGTCACGTTGCCCCACCAGTCCAGGCTGGCCGGCTGGCGAATCCCCAGCTCACGCAGCTTCAGGTAGGACCAGATCGCGCCGAGCACCCCGAACGGGACCGAGACGAGGAAGACGTACCGCCAGTTGAGCGGGCCGAGCACGCCGCCGAGCACGAGGCCGATGAACGAGCCCGCGATCCCGGCCACCTGGTTCAGCCCGAGCGCGAGGCCGCGCTCGGTGGCGGGGAAGGCGTCGGTCAGGATCGCGCTGGAGTTGGCCAGCAGCATGGCCCCGCCGACCCCTTGCAGGATCCGCATTACGATCAGCCACCAGGCGCCGGCCGTGCCGTGCAGCCAGGTCAGCGACAGCATGACCGAGAACAGGGCGAAGATCGCGAACCCGAGGTTGTACATCCGGACCCGGCCGAACATGTCGCCCAGCCGTCCGAAGCTCACCACGAGCACCGCGGTGACGACCAGGTACCCCATCAGCAGCCACAGCAGCAGGCTGGTGTTGCCCGGCTGCAGCGGGTTGACGCCGATTCCGCGGAAGATGTCGGGCAGCGCGATCAGCAGGATGGAGGCGTTGATGGTGGCCATCAGCACGCCGAGCGTGGTGTTGGACAGGGCGATCCACTTGTAGTGCGGGCTGGTGCGCGGCACGAGCCGTCCTCTCTGACGATGCTTGACTGCGGGCGCGGACCGGCCCGCGCCTGGGCGCAGGTCCCGGATCCAGATTAGTTGCTTAATGCAAACTAATTTAATATCCGGGGATATTCCCTGACCCGGGCCCCAGCAGGCCCCCCCTCGCCCCGCGAAGCCGTCCCGGCCGCTCGCCCCGCGAAGCCGTCCCGGCCGCCGCGCCTCCCGGCCGCCTTTCTATTCGAGGATCTATATAGATGCGCTATGCTTCTCGGCGTGGAGAGCAAGCCAGAAGCCAAACACCAGCTGGACCCCGGCGACCTGGCCGCGGCCGGGGAGGCGCTGTACGGGCTGGTCACCGCGGCGATACGACGGGGACCGCGGGAGATGAGCCTGACCTCGCTGTCGACGCTGGCCAGCCTGGACCGCACCGGACCGCGTCGGATCACCGACCTGGCCGTGATCCAGGGTGTGGCCCAGCCGTCGATGACCGTGCTGGTGACCGCGCTGGAGCGGTCCGGGCTGGTGGAGCGGCGGGGGGACCCGGCGGACCGGCGGGTGGCGCTCGTCGCGCTGACCGCCGCCGGAGCGCAACTGCTCCGGGCTCAGCGCCGCGCGGGCGCCGAGGCGCTCATCCAGCTGATCGACAAGTTGCCCGCCGATGAGGCGGCCGCCCTGGCCGCGGCGATCCCGGCGCTGCGGCACCTGCGCGAACTGGATAGCGAGCGACGGGACCCGGCCGCTGGAGCCCCCGACAACGGATCTCGGTGACCGCGGAAGCCGTGCCCGCCAGCACGCCCGCGCCCTGAAGGGTCGCCCCCGGCCGGCCGTCAGGATCACGGCAGACTAAGAGCGAGTCGATCACGCCGTGCGGCCGCCCGCACCGTGCCGCCCGCGAACGGAGGCCAGCCGATGACCGAAGGCACCAGCAGGGCTAGCGGCGAGCCGCTGAGCGCACTGCTCGCCAGGGGTGAGCCGGGCCGCCCGGCGCTCGTCGTGCCCGATGACGGTCAGGCGCTCAGCTACGCGCGGGTGGCGGCCGTGATCGAGGCCCTCGCCCAGCGGCTGGCCGGGGCCGGCGTGCGGCGCGGCGACCGGGTGGCGCTCACCCTGCCCAACGGCCCCGACTTCGTCCTGCTGCTGTTGGCGATCACCGCGCTCGGCGCGGCCGCCGCCCCCCTCAACCCGGCGTACACGCAGGCCGAGTTCGACTTCTTCCTGACCGACATCGCCCCCAGGCTCTTCCTGATCCCGGCCAGCCGCCCGGCCGCGGCGGCGGACGCCGCGGCCGGCACCCAGACGCCGGTACTCACGGTCGGTGCCGCCGGCGGCGGCGGCCCGCCGGAGCTGCTCGACGCCGCGGGCGCCACCGTGCTGCCGCAGCGGTCGTTCGAGGCCGGGAGCCCGGACGACGTGGGCGTCGTGCTGCACACCAGCGGAACGACCAGCCGGCCCAAGCAGGTCCCGCTGCGCCAGCGGAACCTGATGGCCTCGGTCCGTACGATCGCCGCGCATTACCGGCTCGGCCCCGGCGATGTCTCGTTCTGCGTGATGCCGCTGTTCCACATCCACGGGCTCGTCGCGTCGGCGTTCGCGGCGCTGAGCACGGGCGGCACGGTCGTCGCGCCGCGCCGGTTCACTGCGCACCGGTTCTGGCCGCAGGCCCGTGAGCACGGCGCTACCTGGCTGTCGGCCGGGCCGACGCTGCACCAGATGATCCTCGACCGCGCCGACGAGGCCGGCCCGCCCGGCACGCTGCGGTTCGTCCGCTCCTGCAGCTCGGCGCTCTCGCCGGCCCTGCTGGAGCGAGCCGAAGCCAGCTACCGGGTACCGATGCTCGAGGCCTACGGCATGACCGAGGCCAGCCATCAGATGACCTCCAATCCGCTGCCGCCGGCCGCGCGGGTGCCGGGCTCGGTGGGCGTGCCCACCGGCACCGAGGTCGGCGTGATCGACGCCGACGGCACCTTGCTGCCCGACGGCAGCCCCGGCGAGGTGGTCATCCGGGGGCCCGGTGTCACCGACGGTTACGCGAACAACCCCGCGGCCAACGCCGAGGCGTTCACCCGTGGCTGGTTCCGCACCGGCGACCGGGGGGTGCTGCAGGGCGGCTACCTGACCCTGCACGGGCGGATCAAGGAGATGATCATCCGGGGCGGCGAGAACATCGCCCCCGCCGAGATCGAGCAGGTACTGGTGTCCCATCCCGCGGTGCGCGACGCGGTCTGCTTCGGGGTACCCGACGACAAGTACGGGGAGCTGGTCGCGGCCGCGGTGACCCTGGACCAGGACGCGGAGGCCAGGGATCTGATCGACCACTGCCGCCGGCAGCTGGCCGCGTTCAAGGTGCCGGCCCGGATCGACGTCGTACCCGAGATACCGCGCACCCCTACCGGCAAGCCGCAGCGCAGGCGGATGGCCGAGGCGGTCGCGCAACGGCGGGCCGCGCCGTGAGGTTCGCCGTGCTCGGCGCCGGGGCGATCGGCGGCTACGCTGGCGCCGCGCTGGCCCGCGGCGGCGCGGACGTCACCCTGATCGCCCGCGGCCCGCACCTGGCGGCGATGGCCGAGCGCGGCGTCCGGGTGCTCTCGCCTCGCGGCGACTTCACCGCCCATCCGCGGGCGACCGGCGACCTGGACGCGGTCGGCGACGCCGATGTGGTCCTGGTCGCGCTCAAGGCCTACAGTCTGCCCGAGATCGCCCCGCGCCTCGGCAAGCTGATCGCGCCTGGGGCCGCGGCGATCTGGGCGCAGAACGGGATCCCGTGGTGGTACTTCCAGTCGCTGCCGGGCTGGGCACCCGCCGCTGGCCTGCAAAGCGTGGATCCGGGCGGCGTGATCGCCGGCTCGATCGCTCCCGGGCACAACGTCGGCTGCGTGGTCTACTGCTCGACCGAGATCGTCGAGCCCGGGGTGATCCGGCACATCGAGGGCACCCGGTTCACCCTCGGCGAGCCGGACGGATCGCGGTCGCCGCGCTGCGAGCAGATCTCGGCCGCCTTCGCCGCGGGCGGGCTGAGGGCCCCGGTCGAGACCCGGCTGCGGGACCAGATATGGCTCAAGCTGGTCGGCAACGTGGCGTTCAACCCGATCACCGCGCTGACCGGGGCGACGCTGGGCGAGCTGGGCACCGTGCCAGAGATGCCCGACCTGCTGCGGGCCATCTTCGCCGAGTGCGCCGCGGTGGCCAGCCGGCTCGGCGTCAAGTTCCCGGTGTCGCTGGACCGGCGGCTAGCGGCCGGGCTGGCCGTCGGCGGGCACAAGACCTCGATGCTCCAGGATCTCGAGGCGGGCAAGCGGCTGGAACTGGACTGCATGACCGGAGCGGTGGCGGAGCTCGCCGGCCAGCTCGGCATCGACGTCCCGAGCGTGCGCGCCGTGCACGCCTGCGCCAAGCTGCTCGACCATCTACGCCAGAACAGTTGATTTCTACCGAACGGACACCGGTGGGCCACCCGCGCACCCGCCACACTCCCGCGCAATCCCCCGGAACAACAGCGATGGCACATCGACCGGGTTCCAAGCCATGCGATGGCACATCGACCGGGTGGGGATGGGCCCGGGCGGCCGGACACTGCTCGGCGCAAGGCTGCGCGGCACGCTGCGGCGGCGAGGCCGGCCGCAGCGCGGCCGGGACCCGGGTGGCCGCTACTCGCCGACCAAGGCGGGCTCGGCCTCGGCGGGTGCGGGCCGGGCCGACGGGACCGACGGCGACCGCATCTCGTCGATACGGACCAGCGCGATGCCCGCCACGATCAGTGCGCCGCCGATGAGCTGCACCGCAGTGGGCAGCTGGCCGAGCAGCAGCCAGGCGATCAGCACCGCGAAGATGACCTCGGCCAGGCCGGCGAACGACGCGAGCTTGGCGCCGAGCACCCGCGCCGCGACGATGCCGGCCACGTACGCGATCACCGCCGCGACCAGCGACAGGCCCACGATCGGGAGCACCCAGCTGACCCGGTGCCCGGCGACGCTGACCGTGCCGAAGGTGGCGTGCATCGGCAGCGCGCCCACGCCGCCCAGCGCGAGCAGGACCGCCGCGCCGATTGCCATTCCCCCGCTGGCCAGGGCCATCGGCGGCAGGTCCTCGCTGCTGTGCGACCCCACCACGAAGTATGTGGCCAGCCCGACCCCGGCACCCAGGCCCCACAGCACCCCGACCAGGTCGAGACGGACATGGCCGATCACGCCGAGGACGAGAGCCAGGCCGGCCAGCGCGGCGGCCGAGCCGCCCAAGGTCAGCCGGCGGGGCCGCTGACCGTGCCGGATCCACATCCAGGCCACCACGAGAACGATGCCCAGGTACTCGAGCATGAGCGCAACGCCGACCGGCAGGGTCCGGATGGCGTTGAAGTAGAACAGCTGGGCGCCGGCCACGGCGATGACGCCGTAGGCGGCGACCATGGCGCCCTCCCGGCGCAGGATGTGCCACCGCCCGCGGAGGGACATCAAGCCCGGTACGGCCAGCACCAGGGCGGCGATGCTGATCCGCGCGGTCACGGCGGCCGCCGGGGACCAGCCCGCGTCGATCAGCGACTTGGCCAGGGCGCCGGACGTGCTGAAGGCGAGGGCCGAGAAAAGCGCCAGCCCCAGGCCGGCCCGGGAGCCTTGCAGGTGACGCATCGATCCCTCCGCCCGTCAGTTGTCATCAGCAAAACTGGGTTATGCTAATGACACTAAAGGTCCCGTCCGTTAGGAGTCAAATGCTTTTCAGCCATGACACAGAGGTGGCCCTGCAGGCGGCCGCGGCGCTGGTCAACACGGCTGACGGACAGACCGAGCAGCTGCCCGACCTGCCGGCGCTCGACGAGTTCGTCCGTACCTGGCGCTGGACCGGAAAGCGCTGGCGTACCGCGGCCGAGCTGCGCGAGGTGCACGAGCTGCGGCCCTGGCTGCGTCAGTTCTGGCTGACCGACCGGGACCAGGCCGTCGCCCTGGTCAACCAGCGGTTGCGAGAGGCGAACGCGGTGCCCCAGCTGATGCGGCACGACGAGTGGGACTACCACGTACATGCCACGCCGCCCGACGCGCCGCTGGCCACGCGGATGGCGGTCGAGGCCGCGATGGCGTTCACCGACGTCATCCGGGCCGACGAGCTTGGCCGGCTGCGCATCTGCGACTACCCGGGCTGCGGCCACGTGGTCGTCGACCTGTCGAAGAACAGATCCAGGCGATACTGCGACCAGGGCTGTGGCAACCGGGCCGCGGTGGCCGCCTACCGGGCCCGCAAGATCGGAACCGCCGTCGGCAACCGGGCTCAGGCCAGCTAGAGCCCGGCCGCCGAGGGGCACGGCCAGCCGAGCGGACAGGCCGGTTAGAGTACGGCCCAGCCGGGAGACCACGGGCCACCCGGGACGCCGGGAACGCCAGGCCGCCGAGAGGAGCGCACGAGCCATCATGGAGCGTTGTTCGAAACCGATACGCGAGTGCAGGCCTCCAGGGTCTGTGCGAGCGATCGGGCTGGGCCAGGACCACGGATGGCGAGGCAGATGATCTTCGATGAGTTCGAATGACGCGACTTCGATGACCAACGCGGTTACCGCGAGCGACGTACCGAGGGTCGGCGTGGTGTTTCGCCCGCAGCTGCCGCCGGAGCGGCTGCCGGAGTTCATCGCGTCAGCAGAGGCAGGCGGCCTCGACGACGTATGGCTGTGGGAGGACTGTTACCTGGAAGGCGGCGTGGCCAGCGCGGCGACCGCGCTCGCCTGGAGCAGGTCGCTGCGGATCGGCCTGGGCCTGATGCCGGTGCCGTTCCGTAACCCCGCACTGGCGGCCATGGAGATCGCGACGCTGGCCCGGCTGTTTCCCGGCCGGTTCGTCCCGGCCGCGGGGCACGGCGTCCTGTCCTGGATGGACCAGGTGGGCGCGCGCGTGTCCTCGCCGATGACGCTGCTGCGCGAGTGGGTGGCGGCGGTCCGCCCGCTGCTGCACGGTCAGACCGTCACCGTCAGCGGGCAGTACGTGCGGCTGAACGGCGTGGCGCTGGACTGGCCGCCGGCCGCCGTGCCGCCGCTGCTGGTCGGCGCCCGCGGGCCGAAGACACTGGCCCTGGCGGGCGAGATCGCCGACGGCCTGGTCCTCGACGCCGACATCTCGCCCGACGGCGTCCGCAAGGCCGTCGCGACCGCGGCGGCGGTCCGTCCGCATGACGTGGTGGTGTACCTGCCATCCGCGGCGGGCCCGGGCGCCCGGGAGCGGATCGACGCCGAGCTGGCCCAGTCGACGCGAACGTCCGAGCACTGGTCCGCCGTCGGCTCGCCCGAGGACGTGGCCGACGCCATCCGCACGTTCGCCGCCGCGGGCGCGACTACGGTCATCCTGCAGCCCACCGGGGACGATCCGGACGTGGCCGCCACCGTCAGGCTGGCCGCCGACGCGAGAGCCGCCCTCCGCTCCGGCTCCGGGGCCGGCTGAGACCAGTGCCCGCCCGCCGGGGTCGGTGGCGGCTGTCGTCAGGCCCTCCGCGCGGGCCGGCCCGCCGGTCAGAGGGTGCGAAGTCCGTCCAGCACCTCGTTGAGGAGCCTGGGGGCGTCCTGCTCCTCGGCGGACGGCTGCGAGCGGAGGGTGACCAGGCCGCGCCGGATGAGATCGGCCAGCCGGACCCGGACGACGCTGACCGGCAGGGCCGTGGCCACGGCCACCTCCGCCACGGTGACCGGCTCGCGGCACGAACCGAGAATCCCGCGATCCTCGGGACTGAGGGGCGCCGGGTCACCGACGTGTGCCGTGGGCTCGACGGCGGCGACCAGCGCGACCAGATCCAGCACCTCCCGGCTGGCCGGCTCCGCCTGGCGGCCGCCCAGCCGGGTCGGGTTGCGGACCGGGTGCGGTGGCTGGCGGCCTGGCGAGCTGGCTACACCCATCGGGTCACTCCTGCATCGTCGGTAGGTGGAGTCCCGCCACTCCGGCGAACCGCTGATCGCCATGCCTATCTTGGAGCATTTGAGCCTCGGTTGTCTCGGGGTCTAGTCCGCTAGCCGGTCGAGAGCCTGCTGCGCCCGGCGCCTCGCGGCTTCGGCCCGGCGGGCCTGGGCGCTGGCCTCGCGCAGCAGGCGGCGGGCCTCGGTGAGCTGCTGCTCCAGCCGCTGGAAGGCGTCCTGTTGCCGCTGCTCGGCCTGACGGGCGGTCTGGGCGGTCCGGTCGGCATCGGCCAGGGCGCGTTCGGCCTCGGTCCTGGCCCTTCGGCGCTCCCGCTGGGCTTCTGCTTCGGCCCGGCGGCGTTCCCGCTCCGCTTCTGCTTCGGCCCGGCGGCGCTCCCGTTCGGCCTCGGCCTGCGCCCCGCGGCGCTCCGGATCGGCCTCGGCTTGCGCCCGGCGGCGCTCCGGATCGGCCTCGGCCCGCCGACGGCCCCCGTCGGGGGCGGCCGCCCGCGTTTTCCTGGCCGGGCGCGCCGCTGGGAGGGCCGCTGAGGGCGGCGGCACGAGAGCCAGCTCCGGTGGCTGCACCGTCCCGAAGCCCACCCGGCGTGCCGGGCGCAGAAGCGTCGCATGCTGTATCTGCTCGGCGACCTCGGGGTCGGCCAGCGCCGCGCTGAAGGTGGCGGTGATTTCCTCGCGCAGGGCCGCGGGCGGGTTGTGCTCGCCCGACGCGGCCAGCGCGCGCGGCACCAGGGTCGCGATCAGTTCCCGGCGGGCCTGCGATGACTCCCGCATCCTGGCGCCGTCTCCGGACTGCTCGGCCGCGCGCAGCTCCTCGCCCAGCGTTGCCAGGCGGGCGGCGGCATCGGGATCCGAGCGCACCAGCCGGTTGATCATCCAGGCTGACCGCGTGGGCTTGCGCAGCCCGGCGATCTGCCTGGCCACCACGGCCTCCCCGGCCGAGCGCGCCGTCGCGGCCAGCTCCCCGCGGCGCCGGGTGAATTCCTCCGGGTCAGCTCCGTACAGCTCGCTGACCGCCGCACCCAGCAAGTCATCACTGGTCACCCGGCCATCCTGCCGCAGATCCACGCCGCGTCCACCGGGGCGCTCCGGCGCGACCACCAGGTACCCAGCCGCGGCTGACCGGTGTAGGCCGCCGCGGACCCACACCGCCGGCCGCCGATACGCCTGCCGCCGACGCACGGAGTTCGGGCCCCCCTGGCCGCTGCGGCCAGGGGTCGTCGTCACCGGCTCCTGGTCAGCCGGAAGCCTACGATCCGCCAACGTGCTAGTCGGCACGCCACAGCACGAGCGGCTCGTCTCCCTCGGCGCGCTGCGCGCCGGACAGGCGGGCCGCCCTGAACCCGGTGAGACCCGCGTCTTCTCCGTCGGGCTGGCCGGCACCGAAGCCTTCCCGCTCGACCGGCTGGCCACGTCGCTCTGCGGGTAGCTGCGGGCCGTGGGTACCGGGGTCCTGCGGGCCGGCGAGATCGGCGTCCGGGCCGCACCACCACTCCCGGAATGCCATCGCGAGCAGGCTGGGTACCAAGTCCGTGGACCGCCGCAGTACCCAGGCCGTGCCCTTGGTGGCGAGCCAGGCCAGTTCGTCCAGCCGGGACGGCGGCGGGTTGCCCGGCTCGGCATCCGGCGGCGCCCCGACCTGGTGGCCCGCCGCGGCCAGCAGGGCGTGGAACCGGCGGGCGATGAGCCGGTGCCCGCGCTCGCTCGGGTGCAGCCGGTCGGCCGCCCACATGCCAGGGCTGTACGCCTCGGGGTCACCGGCGGCGTCGAAGTGCAGTGTCCCGAAGCGCTCGGCCACGGCGTCCATCACCAGGTTGATCTCGTGCGCCCGCCGGGCGAGCGGCCTGGCCAGCACGCCGGGCATGCCGAGCATCCGTCCCGGGTCGGGCAGCCGCATCGTGAGCACGGCGACGTCGGCCGCGCGCAGCGCGCCGACGGTATGCGCGGCCGCGGCCGCGATCTGGGCGGGGTCGAAGTTCGGCCGCAGCGTGTCGTTGACCCCGGCTACCACACTGGCGACGTCTGGCCGCAGTTGCAGGGCTCGCGGCAGCTGATCGCGCTCCACGTCGGCGATGCGGGCCCCGTTGCCGGCCAGGTTGTGCAGCTCCGCCTCGGGCAGTCCTTCGGCCAGCAGCGCGGCCCAGCCGCGCCAGCCGCGACGTCCCGCGCGGCCGGGCGCCTCGGCGTCGCCGGGCGCCCCGGGTGTCCGCACCGGATCACCGATGCCGAGGGTGATCGAGTCGCCCAGGGCGACGAACCTGGTCATGCCGGCACCTCGGCCCGAAGCCTTCCCGTGGCGTCGAGGACCGCCCGATAGTGGCCGATCAGCTCGTCGCACCGGGCCGGCCAGCTGCGGGCGAGCACCATGTGCCGGGCTGCCTTCCCCTGCGCCGCGCGCAGCGCCGGGTCGGCCGCCAGCCTGGCCGCCGCGGCGGCCAGCGCTCCCGCATCGCCGGGTGCGACCAAGAACCCGGTGACGCCGTCCCCGACCAGGTCGAGCGGGCCGCCCGCGGCGGGCGCCACCACGGGCAGGCCGCTCGCCGCTGCCTCCTGGAGCGTCTGGCCGAACGTATCGTGCGCTCCGGCGTGTACGAACACGTCCAGGCTGGCGTAGAGGGCGGCCAGCTCCTCTCCGCAGCGCTGGCCGAGGAACACCGCGGACGAGAGCGCTCGCCGGGCGGCCGCCTCGGCCGGGCCGCTGCCGACGATCACCAGCCGCACGCCAGGCAGCGTCGCCACCTCGGCCAGCAGGTCGAGGCGCTTCTCCACGGCCAGCCGCCCGACGTATCCGGCCAGCACCTCTCCGGTCGGGGCGAGCTCGGCCCGCAGCCGGGCGCTGCGCTTGGCGGGATCGAACCGGATGCTGTCCACGCCCCGGCCCCACAGCCAGACCCGCTCGAAGCCGTGCGCCAGTAGTTCGGCCGCCGTCGCCCGGGACGGGGCCAGGGTCCGGTCGGCGGCATTGTGGATCCGGCGGAGCCGTCGCCAGCAGATGGCCTGGCCCGCCGGGCCCGTGTGGTAGAGGCGAGCGTAGGCGGGCATGTCCGTCGCGTACACCGCAACGGCCGGCAGCTTCAGCCGCCGCGCGACCGCGCAGCCGCCGGCGCCCAGGACGAACGGGCCGGCCAGGTGGATCAGCTCGGCGCCGTGCGCGGCCACCGCCACCCGGACCCGCGGCCCGGGCACGCCGACCCGGAAGCCGGGGTAGCCGGGCACAGCCAGCGACGGAACCCGCACCACCGGGTAGTCGAGCGCGGCATCGGGATGCGGCCGCCCGCTGGCCGGCTCGGGCGCGATGATCAGGGGGTGGTGACCGCGGTTGACCAGGTGCTCTGCGACGCGGACCGCGGTGTGCGCGACGCCATTGACATCGGGAGGGAAGGACTCGGTGACATATGCGATTCGCACGATTACTACGGTTAGTGAGACACCCTCCCGGAAATGGCGCTACGCCGTTAAGGCCTGACGAACTGTAGATGACGTTTCCGGGCGTCCGGCCCGGTCCGGGGCGGCGTACGCTGGAGGACCGGGGTCTCATGAGTGGTCCGGCCCCGGTTCGCCGCGGAGGTTGCGATGGTCCTGACGGCACCAAGCAGGTCGGTGCTGCGCAGGTCCGTGCTGGGCAGGCCCGTGCTGGGCAGGCCCGTGCTGCGCACGCCCGTGCTGGGCACGCCCGGGCCGGCCAGGACGGCACCGGGCAGGACCGCACCGGCTGAGACAGCGCCGGGCGTCACCGGGCTCGGCTGGGTGCTTGCCGTGCTGTGCGGGCTTTCCTGGGCGACGCTCGTTCCCTCCGGGCCGCCGGCTCTGGCCGTGACGATGCTGGCCGGAGCCGTGCTGGCCGGCGTGCTCGCGGCATGCCTGGCTGGCGGGGCCGGGCTGGCCCGCCTGGCCGCGGCCGTTCCGTTGGTGAGCCGGGCCGCCGCGCTGCGAGAGAAGTCCTGGCGAGCGGCATTCACCCGGCAGCGCGATCCCGACGCGGCGGGACGCCCCCGCCCCCGGGCACCCTCGGCGGTCCCGGCGGCCGCCCGGTTCTCCGGAACCTGAGCCCTCAGCCCCCTGGCCGGCGGGACCTTCGGCTGATGCCGGATCCCTCCCGGGACTGAACGCGGCCGTCCCCAGCCGTTCATTCACTCCTGACCCGCTGGAGGGTAGTCCGTCATGTCCGCTTTCCTCGGCGTCCCCGTGGACGCCGCCTATCACGTCGTATCGGCATTCGCCATCATTCTCACGCCGCTGCTGGGCGGCCTGGCCGCCGCGGCCGCGATCGTGCTGTTCACCATGGCCATCCGGCTGCTCATCCTGCCGCTGAGCTACCGGGCCATGCGCGGGCTGGCCGCGCAGGCCCGGATCGCGCCCCGGGTGCAAGCACTGCGCCGCCAGCACGCCGGCCAGCCGGACCGGCTGCAGCGCGAGCTGACCCGTCTGTACAAGTCCGAAGGCACCAGCATGTTCGCCGGGTGCCTGCCGCTGCTGCTGCAGTGGCCGTTCCTCAGCGTCATGTACTTGCTGTTCCGCTCGGCGAAGGTCGGCGGGGTTCGGAACGCGTTGCTGGGCCATGACCTGTTCAGCGCGCCGCTCGGCAGTCACTGGCTCGGCGGCGCCGGGCCGCTGAGCACGCAGGGTGCGGTGTTCGCGGGGCTGTTCCTGCTGCTGGCCGGCATCGGCTGGCTGTCGGCCCGGATGGCGCGGCGCCTCGCCCCGGCCAAGGGCAGCCCGGCCGAGGGCAGCCCGGCCAGCGGCAGCGGCAGCCCGGCCAGCGGCAGCCTACGCGCGCGTTCGCCCGAGTCCGTTCGGTCCACTCAACAGTCCGGGTCGCGGGCGTCCGGCCGGCCCGACGGCTCGCCTCCCGGCCCGGCCGCCGGGGCGGCGGATGCCGCGGCCCGGCTGGCACCATTCATCACCGTGGTCGTGGCGGCGTTCGCGCCGCTGGCCGCGGGCCTGTACCTGGTCACGTCCGCCGCGTGGACCCTGGCCGAGAGGACGCTGCTGCCCCGGGCCGGTCACCATCCGTAGATGCGCACCGGGAGCTCGTGCAGGGGAGTCTGATCCGGGCCGGGGTAAACGATCAGAACCGGGAGGTCGTCGGGGTCGCGCCCCTCGACCACCGTGACCCCGGCGCTGCTGCGGGTCTGCTGGTGGGCGGAGCGGTTCTTGAGCGCGCGTTCGGACCGGTCGAGGTCTGCCGGGCCGGCCGCGGTCCAGACGACGTACTGGACCCCCACGCCGCCCAGCGGGTGAGCGGCGCCGGGGCCCATGGCCCGCAAGATCAGCTGGGCCCCGTCCGCGCTCAGCAGCAGGGCCGCGGTCGCGCTGTGGTCGGCCTCCTCGAGCGCTAGGACTTCGGCGTAGAAGCTCACCGACCTGTCCAGGTCCTGTACGAACATGACCGCAGAGCCGAGCCGGACCCCGTCTGCCATCTGCTGGCCCTCCCATCCCCGGCCGCGGAGCGGACCGCTCTTAGTCTCGCTTAGTCTTGAGCCCCGTCAGGTGCGAAGGGCGTGTTCGTGTCCAGCCCGGTCAGCAGGTTCTTGTGCCAGGTCAGCACCATGGACCCGGCCACGCGGTAGACGTGCGCCGGGCGCCCGAAGGCCTCGGT
Organism: Streptosporangiaceae bacterium; assembly: GCA_036496025.1. GTDB lineage: Bacteria > Actinomycetota > Actinomycetes > Streptosporangiales > Streptosporangiaceae > PALSA-505. The sequence continues at coordinate 38,424 of DASXLW010000223.1, read as the reverse complement.
CAGCCAGACCGGATTCAGGTCGCCCTTGCCTGGGCTCTCGACCACGAAATCGGCGTGGTGCAGCCGCGGGTTGTACCAGGATTCCTGCGTTTCCCATCCGCCGACCGAAGCGTCGCCGTTGCGCAGGTAGATGGTCCTGACCGCAACACGGCCCATGGTCTGCAGCGTGATGCTGTTGGCCTGCCAGTAGCCGCCGAGCCCGTAATCCAGGTGATGCGCGGCGAGCCAGCTGGCCACCGGGTGGTACTGGGCCGGGACGGACCGCCGGGTGGCGTTGTACGTCAGGTTCGCCGCGTAGCCGGCCCCGGCCGCCAGCAGCACCGACACGGTCGCAACGACGGCCAGCCGCCGGACGGCCCGCCTCGGGCGGTCCGGCTGGTCGCCTCGTGCCCTGGCGGCGGTCGCCCAGGCTCGCATCCACGCCGCCAGCCGGTCCGGCAGCAGCCGCCCGGCCAGCACCGCCGTCATGGGCAGCACGCCCACGATTTCCCGCACCGAGATCAAGGTGCCGCTGAGCCTGCTGAACAGGTACGCCGTGATGATCAGGAGCACCGCCACGGCCAGGCCCGCCACGACGAACTCGGTCGTGCGGTAGCAGTGGCGCACCGCGATGCACAGGGCCCAGGCCGCGAGGGCGAGTCCGACCAGGTGCAGCGCGCCCACGGCCGGGTTCGGCGCCGAGAAGGCGCCGAAGAAACCCGGGGTTGGCTGCGAGTGCCCGCCGAAGAAGCTGCCGCCGAACAGAATCACGATTCCTTCGGCCGTGTCCTGGAGGTGGCGCTCCAGCGCTCCGGGCTTGGCGAAGCCGATGGCGAGCGGGACCGGATGGATGACGAACCCGCCGATGGCGCGGATGAGCCTGATCGCCAGCCAGGCGGTCACGGCCGATGCCGCCGCCGCCCCGGCCATCGCGAGCTCGAACCGCCGCGGCGTCCCCGGGCGCCGATCCTGGAGCAGCCGCAGCAGGCAGACGATGATCACCGGCACCGTGCCTACGAGCAGAGTGGCCGTATCAGCGACGGTGGCGAGCGCGAGGATGATCCCGGCCGCGGCGGGCACGTACCAGCGGCGGCCGGCCCGGTCCACGATCAGCCACATGACGAGCAGCGGGACCATGGTGCCGGTGTGATCGGGTGACGACAGCAGCGTGCTGGCGTCCAGCCCCAGCGCGGGCGCCAGCAGGATCCCGCCCGCGAGCAGCATCCTGGCCGCCGCCGCCCGGCCGGACGACCGGCCCTTGGCCAGCAGCGCCACCAGGAGCACCAGGAGCGTGTACGTCATGGCCGCGGCCACGTGGATCACGTCAGGTCCCAGGCCGCGGACCAGTTCCACGAGCATGTACTGCGGCAGTTCCGTGGTGTAGAACGACACGTCGGTGAGGATCCAGCCGTGCAGCAGCAGGTTGGAGTGGAGCATGGCCCACGCCTGCAGCGCATTCCCCGCCCCGTCCGAGTTCACCGGCAGCGTCCACGACTCGCCGAGGTAGGCCAGGAACAGCAGCGCACCGAGCCCGGCGAACCCGGCCGCAGCCAGCGCCGGGCGCAGCCAGCGCCGGGCGGGGCGTACGGTGCCGGAGGGCCGGGAAGCTCCGCCGCCGGGAGCGGCGGCGCGATCCAGGACCGAGCGGAGCCTGGTCCTGGCGCCCGCACCGACGCCCCGCGCGGCTGAGTCGCCTGCCATCGGCCCTTCGCCTGCACCTCTCGTCATTGGCCCGCGGGTCGTCTTCGGTCGATGCTCGCGAGCCGGCCCGCTCCGGGACGCGAGCATGGCCACCACCGGTGCCAGGTCGGTGCCGGCCGGCACCGCCGTTGGCCCTTGAGCGCTTACTGCGGGCGGCGGCCGGGGGACGCGGCCCGCAGGCCTGATATCCCGCGGCCAGCATAGTGGCCAGAGTTCCCGGGTGGCCGGCAACAGGGCAGCGGCGGCGGCCAGGTCGCTGGACAACGCGGCCCCTGGCTGCCGCGCCCGATAATCGAACACCCAGACGGTAACGGCGAAGTATCCTGTAAGTCCGCTCGTACCAGGGCTAGCTGCTTCGTGGCTGCGACAGAGAATGATGTCCGATGGTCTCGTTAATCCGCACCGAGGACGTGCCGCCTGATCAGCGGCACGAGACCTGGCGCCGGACGGTATGCGACACGCTCGGCCCTCTCGACATGCGCATCGACCCGGATGCGCCGCTGACCGGGGAGATCGAGGCGGGCCAGCTCGGCGCCGTGCGGGTCGGGAAGGTCCGCACCGAGACCCCGCACAGCGTGCACCGCACGCCCGGGCTGATCCGCCGCGACAGCCCGGAGAACTACCGGGTGGTGCTGGCCATGGCGGGAACCCACCGGCTCGCCCAGGACGGCCGGGTCGCCCTGGTGCACACCGGCGAGCTCGCCATCTACGACTTCTGTCGGCCCTATGACCTGGACTACCGGTCGGCCGTGCAGCTCGCCGTCTTCACCTTCCCGCGGGCACTGCTGCCCTTCCCGGTCGAAGGGGTCGCGGCGCTCACTGCGGTGCCGATGGCCGCCGACCACGGGACCGGTGCGATCCTGCCGTCCCTGCTTCGCCGGGTGGCCCTGGATCTCGACACCTTCCCCCCGGCCAGTGCGGCCCGGCTGTCGACCGTGCTGCTCGACGTGATCACCACGACGATCGCCGAACGGACCGGCCAGCACGCCGCGCAGGCGCCGGAGTCGCAACGGCGGACCCTGCTGCTGCGAATCCACGCGTTCATCGAGCAGCACCTGGCTGACCCGGACCTGTCGCCGCCGGAGATCGCCGCCGCGCACCACATCTCCTGCCGCTACCTACACCGGCTGTTCGCACTGGACAACACGACGGTGGCCGGCTGGGTCCGGCAGCGCAGGCTCGAGCGCTGCCGCACGGATCTGACGGACCCGCTGCTGCGCGCGCTGCCGGTCAGCGCGATCGCGGCGCGGCGGGGGCTGCCCGATCCGGCTCACTTCAGCCGGCTGTTCCGCGGTGCCTACGGCCTGCCCCCCGCGGACTACCGGCGCAGCCTGGCGACCGAGCCCGGATAGCGTGCGCCCACCGTCAACAGGCTGGCGTGCATCGACAAGACTCGCCCGGCCTCGCTGCGCCAGCCTGGTGGTCTCAGCGTTGCACCGCAGCCACCAGTAAGGGAGCTTCCATGGCTATGAAGATGTTCGTGAACCTGCCGGTCAAGGACCTGGAACGCTCGAAAGCCTTCTTCGAGGGCCTCGGCTTCGGGTTCTACGGGATGACCCAGGACATGGCGTCGGTCGTCATCAACGACGACACCCAGGTCATGCTCTTGACCGAGCCGGCCTTCGACTCCTTCGCCAGCAAGCAGGTCGCCGATCCCGGCCAGAGCACGCAGGTGATCCTGGCCCTCGGCGTCGAAAACCGCGCCCAGGTCGACGCGCTGGTGGACAAAGCGCTCGCCGCCGGCGCGACCGCCGCCGGCCCGGCCAGGGACTCGGGCGGCCGGTACCAGCGTGGCTTCTTCGATCTCGACGGTCATCACTGGGAGCCGCTGTGCCTGGCCTAGCCAGCCGTCCTTCGCGGCGCGCGGCCGGCCGGCGCCCGCGTCCGGCCCGGTGAGCGGAACGAGCGGCATCATGGCGAAGATCACCACGGGCACGGTGAGGTCGGCCGACGGGACGACCATCGCCTTCGATCGCAGCGGCACCGGGCCGGCCGTCATCTTCGTGCATGGAGCGCTCACCGACAGGACCTTCCCGGTGCTGGCCGGGCTGGCCGCGGCCCTGGCCCCCCGGTTCACCGTGTTCAACTACGACCGCAGGGGCCGGGGAGGCAGTGGCGACACGATGCCATACGCCGTCGAGCGGGAGATCGAGGACATCGAGGCGCTGATCCGGGAGGCCGGCAGCCCGGCCATGCTGTTCGGCGGCTCCTCCGGCGCGGCCCTGGCGCTGGAGGCCGCGGCGAGTGGGCTGCCCGTCTCGAAGCTGGCTGCATGGGAGCCGCCGTACCACGTGGATTCCACCGCTCCGCAGCTGCCCGAGGATTTCCGCGGCCAACTGGGCGAGCTGGTCAGTGCCGGGTGCGTCGGCGATGCCGTCGCGCTGTTCATGACCAGGGCGGCCGACATCCCGGCCGGCGAGGTCAGCTGGATGCGCGCCCAGTCGTTCTGGCCGCAGACCGAGGCGCTCGGGCACACCGTCGTCTATGACGCCGCGGTCCTGGGACCCGGCAACGCCCTGCCGTCCGGACGGCTCGCCTCGATCACGGTTCCTGCGCTCGTACTCAGCGGGGCGAACAGCCCGGCCTGGATGGCCAGCGCGGCCCAGGCGGTGGCCGGCGTGGTGCCCGGCGCGATTCACCGGATACTCGACGGCCAGTCACACAGCCCGGCACCCGAGTCCCTGGCCCCGGAGCTGGCGGACTTCTTCCTGGCCGGGTGACCTCGTTTTCGCCGGTTCTCAGCCGAAGGTGAAGTCGTAGGCCTGGATTCCGGGGGAGGCCTGCAGCCGGAGCCTTCCGGTCGTGGCCGCGCGGGACCGGAACAGGGTGTAAAGCCTGGGTACCCCGCGGACGTCGATGGTCTGCGTGTGCCGGCCGTCGATGAAGACGTCGAGGGTTCCGGTGCCGCCCAGCACGAGATATACGTCGTGGGCCAGGAAGCCGAGCTCCAGCCCGGCCCGGTGGCCGGCGGTCGCTTCCTGCGCGCGGTCGGTCCAGGTCCCCGACAGGCCCAGTCCGCCCAGCGGAAGCGAGCGGGGGAAGTGGTAGACGGCCGGCCTGTTGCGGACCACGTGGCCGGGGACGAGGTACTGGAGCCGGTCGTACCCGATATAGGTCTCGGGACTCATCTGCCCGGTGGGCGTCTGGTCCGGGATCCCCGCGGGCGCCGGGAGCGCGCGGCCCGGATGGGCGGCGCGGAGCAACTGGCTGATCAGGTGCCCGGTGGTGGCGTAGTCGCCCTCGCCGAAGTGAACGTGCCGGACGTAGCCGTGCGCATCGATCAGGTAGTCCGCGGGCCAGTACTGGTTGGCGTAGGCGTTCCAGGTGGCGTAGTTGTCATCGATCGCGACCGGGTAGCGCACGCCGAGCGCCGCGGCCTGCGCCCGCACGTTCGATACGACGTGCTCGAAGGCGAACTCCGGCGTGTGCACGCCCACCACCACGAAGCCGTCCTTGGCGTATTCGCGGTACCAGCCCTCGATGTGCGGCAGCGTCCGCTGGCAGTTGATGCACGAGTAGGTCCAGAAGTCGACCAGGACCACCTTGCCGCGCAGCGCGCTGAGCGCCAGCGGCTTGCCGCCCGGGGTGTTCAGCCAGGCGGTGATCCCGGTGAAGTTCGGAGCGGGGCCGCAGTCCACCAGCGCGGTCGCGTTGGGATTGCACTTGGCCAGCGTGGTGTGCGGCTCCCCGGTGAGCGCGTTGAGCTGCTTGCGGACGGCCCCCGAGCCCTGCAGCGCGGTGGAGTACCCGGGGATGTCGCGCTGCAGCCCGCCGAGCACGTTGAACGAGATCAGCACGGCCACGGCGATGAGCACCGCCCCCCCGACCTGGCGGACCTGCGCCGCGTGCCGGCGGAGGGCGCCGATCCGCCCGGTGAACTGCCCGCCCGCGATCGCGATGGCCAGCAGTGGCACCGCGGTTCCGACGGCGAACGCGGCCGTGAGGACGACCGCCGTCAGCCCGACCCGGTGCGTGGCCCCGACCACGGTGATGGCGGCCAGCACCGGCCCGGCGCACGGCACGTACACCAGGCCCAGGGCCAGGCCGAGCACGAAACCGCCCGGGGTGCCGCCCGGCCGGCGGGTGCCGAGGCGCGCGAACGGCCGCTCGATCAGCGCGCCCAGCGGCGGTATGAGGTAGCCCAGCCCGACGACGACCAGCAGCGCAATGCCCGCATTGCGCAACGAGTCCTGCGGCAGGTGGAACAGCGAGAGGATCTCCGACCCGGCCAGGATGAGCAGGCTGAAGCTCAGCACCAGCCCGGCGATCACCGCCACCGGCTGCGCCAGCCCGACGCGCGCCCGTGCCGTCGCCGCCGCCCCCGTGCGCTCGGCCGGCCCGGCGCCCGCCGCCGGGGGTTCGGGGTTCAGCGGCGGCGCGGCCCCCGCCACCAGCACCACCGGCAGGACCGGCAGGATGCAGGGCGAAATGCCCGCCAGGAAGCCGGCCACGATGCCGACCAGTACGAGGTCAACCACGCCGCCGCCCTTTCACCCTCGCCCAGTACCGTGCCCGGCTCCCCCCATCCCACCGCACTCCCTATTCGTCGCCGACTCGCCCCCGTCTTGGTCAGCGGCCGGAGTTTCCATGATCGTCCTGGAGCGATTAGGTGCGCCGCGCGACAAGGGTGGCTGGTCCCGCCGGGCCAGGGCCCGCTGCCGGGCGATCTCGTACAGGACGGCGGTGGCGGCGTTCGCCGCGTTCAGCGAGCTCGCCGCTCCGGCCATGGGGATGGCGACGGTCAGGTCGCACAAGTCCCGCCACGCGCTGCTCAGGCCGGCCGTCTCGTTGCCCACCAGCAGCAGCGCGGGCCCGGTGAAATCGACGTCGAACACCGGCTGGTCACCGTGCTCGTCCGCGCCAGCCAGGACCATCGGACGGCCCTGCGCGCGCTGCGCCGTCACCCACGCGGCCACCTCGCGGGCCCCGGCACGGCGGACCACGGGCAGCGCGAACAGCGAGCCGGTGCTGGCCCGCACGGACCTGGGATCGTAGACATCGGCGGCGTGGCCGGTGACGATGACCCCGTCCGCGCCGAAGGCGTCCGCTGACCTGATGATGCTCCCGAGATTGCCCGGGCTGGCCGGGCGGTCCAGCACGACGCCGAGGAAGCCGGGGCCGGGCTTGATGCGGTCGAGGTCGTCGGGCGGCATCTCGGCCACCGCGACCAGCTCCGGGCTCCCTCCGGCCTTCTCGCCCAGCTCGGCCAGCAGGTCGGGGTGCATCGCCACCTGGAGCGTGTCCACCGTGTGCAGCAGGTTCTGCGCCCAGCGCGATAGCGGTCGCCCGGCGTCGTAGATCAGGGCGTGGAATCGCCAGCCGCACTCCGCGGCCACCGAAATCGGCCGCACCCCCTGGACCAGGAACTCGCCGGCCCGCTGCCGTTTGCCGCGGTTGCCGAGCAGTGACTGCCAGCGCTGGAAGCGAGCATTGCGGGACGAGACCCGCAGCACGTTCGCCACCTGCCTCCAGCTTTCGACGTCAGCACCGGTTCCGACGCCATTATGCAGCCGCGGGGTTAGCCGTGGGCGGCACGGTGCCGCCTCAGCGTGAGCTTACGTCAGCTCGCGCAGGTACTGCGGCAGCATCTGGCGCCAGGTGTGCCAGTCGTGCGACCACTGCGGGCCCCAGTTGTCCACCCGGTTGGGGATCCCCTTGGCCCCCAGGGCCTCCGCCATCTGCCACGACTCGCCGATGTTCTCCCAGGCACCCTCGCCGGCCGCGAGCACGACCTGCCGCTGGCGGAGCCGGTCGAGCTGCGGGCCCTCCAGGCCGGGCAGGAACTGCAGCGGCGCGGCGAAGAACAGGTCCTGGCTCCAGGCTTCGTCGTAGAAGCGCTCGATCCGGTAGCTGCCGCTCATGCCGATGGCCGCGGCGAACACGTCCGGGTACCGGCAGAGCATGGCCACCGCGTTGAACGCGCCGACCGAGGCGCCGCCGGCGATCACGTCGATGGCCCGGCCGCCGAGATCGGCGTGGATCGCGGGTACGACTTCCCACCGGACGCACTCCTGGAACTGGTTGAGCAGCCACATCCGGTGCTGCACCGAGCCCGTCTTCCTGATCATCGCCTGGCCGGCGACGCTGTCCACCGAGTACAGCTTGACCCGGCCCTCGGCCAGCAGCGGGGCGCACGCCTCGACCAGGCCGTGCCGCTCGACCTCCTCGGCGTCGCCGCCTGCCGACGGCAGGACGAGCACGGGCGCGCCGAACGCGCCCCACCGCACGAGGGTGATCTCGCCCTGGACGCGGTCGGAGAACCACCGTTCGGCGACCTTCACGTCCTCACTCATAGAAAAACTTCTGGGGACCAGGAAAAATCCATGACAGCCCTTCCCTGAGCCGGTCGCGCCAATTCTCCCAGCTATGCCCGTCGCGTGCCTCGACGTAGCGGACGGTCATCCCGGCGGCCTCGAACGTCGGGACCATGGACCGGTTCGGGATGATCAGCGGCTCGTAGACGCCACAGCTGACGAATACTTTGTCGGCGACCCGGCGCGGGGCCGCGCGGTACCGGTTGACGAACCGCACCACCGGGTTGAACGGCGCCCCGCCGCCATGGTCGCTGCCGATGTCGGTGAAGACGAACGAACCGGACTGTAGCAGCAGCGACCCGTACGCGTCCGGGTAGCGGTAGGCGGTGGCGAGCGAGGCCACGGCGCCGAAGCTCGCGCCCATCAGGCACCGCCCGGACGGCCTGCCGGCCAGCGGGAACTCCGCCTCCAGCCGGGGCACCAGCTCAGCGGTCAGGTACCGGGCGTGCGCCGCCGAGTTGGCGTACTCGGCCAGCCGGTCGCCCGGGTAGGTGAACGCCACTACGGTCTCGGCCACGTCGAGCCGGTGGATGAGGTTGTCGAGCACCGTCCGGGCGGCGGCGTACCGCAGGTAATCGCCACCGTCGTGCACGATCAGCAGCGGGTAGCGGGCGGTGCGACGGAACCGGGCCGGCAGATAGAGCGTCACCTGGCAGTCACGGCGTAGCGCGCGGCTCGGCACCACCAGGTCCAGCAGCGATCCGGCCCGCGCTTCCGGATCCGGCTGGGTCCAGTCCGGTATCACGTGCCCGTACGCGTAGCAGACCGACGAACTGCCCACCGGGCTGTGCGCGAGGCGCGGGTTCAGCGGGTCGTTGATCCGCTCCCGCTTCTCGCCGCGCACCACTTCCAGCTGGTATTCGATCCTGGACCCCTCGGGCAGCTCCAGCACGGCGTACCACAGGTCGGTGCCGTACAGCCGCCGCAGCGGCAGGTGATCGGACAGGCCGAAGGTCCGGTGGATGAGGAAGACCTCGTCGGCCTCCCCCCGGAACAGGAACGTGCAGCGGGGGCCCTCGATGATCGGCACCTCGTGCCGGGCCAGGAACCGGTCCACCACGGCCGCGTCGAGCGGCCTGCGCTCACGGAGCCGGTTGATCGCGAGCTTGCGGCGGGCGGGCGGCCCGCTCGGCCCGGTCACGCCGCCTCCAGGGCGGTCACCCGGCCGTCTTCGGCCAGCACCCGGGTGCCGGGCGGCCAGGAGCCGGCGTCGTCAGTGTCGATCCGGGTCCCGTTGTCCAGCAGGACGCAGCGGGCCGGATCGAACCGGCGCGCGAACACGGCCATCCGCGGCGGGTTGTCCAGCAGCAGCCGGGTCCGGGCGTGCGGCAGCAGTACCACGTCGCGGAGCACGCTCAGGCCGGAGCCGTACACCTCGGGGTGCCCGGGTCCCTGCGGGGCGCGGTCGTGGAAGAGCACGATCCGGTCGGTGAGCGCCATCGCGCCCGCGGACCACGCGATCACCGGGCGTCCCGCCACTGGGCTCGCGGCCGGGCTTGCGGGCGGCTCCGGGGCCGTCGCGTTCAGCGCCGCCGCGACGTTGAACAGGTGCAGCACGTAGGCCAGCACGTTCACGTGCCCGCCGGCCACGACCACCGCGGCGGACTCACTGATCAACCGCGCCACCGCCGCGCGGTGCTCGGCAATGATCGGCCGGTCGTGCGGCGGCAGCCGCTCGAAGAACTCGCCGCGCACGCCGTTGACCTGCCGCAGGTGGGTCCGGTCCAGCTCGCGGACCGCGGCTACGGCCGCGGCCAGGGCCTGCGCGCCCGGCCGGCTGTCGGCGCGGCGCGCCAGGGCGTAAACCGCTTGCAGCGCGTAGTCCAGCCGCAGCAGGTAGGTGTCCTGCAGCTCGGCGAGCACCCCCTGCAGCGTGCGCTCGCCGGCCGCGTACACCGGGTCCCGGTCCTGCACGTCGAGCCAGCGCTGGTACAGCTCGAGGGCGGTGTCGCGGCCGTCCAGCCGCCGGCTCAGCTCGCCGTCGTCGGCCTCGCGCTCCTGCCAGCCGGCGGTGATCGTGGCGACCGGCCCATCCAGGCCCAGCGACCGGACCACCGCGTCCACCGTGGGCCTGCGCTGCGGCCCCAGCAGGATGACTCTCACGAGGCGTAGACGCGCAGCGTGCGGCCGACCTCGTCGAGCATGCCGCGCAGCGCGTCGTAGTCGGGATGACGCATCCGCACGTACGCGTTGGCCATGTACCCGGCTTCGACGCCCTGGGTCGCGGTGCCCGGCGGCGGCAGGTGAGCGTCGATGACCCACTCGCCGTACCGCTGGTTCAGCTCCTCCGCTCCGCTGTAGCCGCTGATATGGCCGTCCTGGTCGGGGCGCAGCGCCACGATCCCGCTGGCGTACTGCCGGGACGGCGGCGAGGCGGTGCCGCCGTGCACGATCGCATTCGCCCACTCCCGGTACACGTCCATGTCGTTGCCGGCCGAGTACAGATCCCAGGCCCCGACGCCCGGCGGACGGCAGCCGATCTCGGAGAACTTCAGCCCCTTGGGCCCGAAGAACCACTCCATGTGCGTCGCCGACGTACCGATCCCGAGCGCGGCGATGACGCGCCGGCCCATTTCCCGCAGCTCCCCGTACTCCGGTGCGGTGTCGATCCGGTTGGTGGACACGAACTGCGGCGAGATCCATCGGGTCCGCATCGCCTCGAGCACGTTCGGGTAGTAATGCGAGGCGAAGTCCACGGCCACCTGCCCGCCGGCCGTGATCGTGTCGTAGAAGCCCTCGTGGCCCTCGATGAACTCCTCCACGGCGATCGAATCGACGCCCTGGCCGCCGAATATCCCCAGGGCGTGGTCGAGCTCACCCGGATCGTCCACCCGCGCCGTGCCGGCCGCCCCGGCCCCGCTGCGCGGCTTGAGTATCAGCGGGAAGCCGGCCTGCTCGGCGAACTCGCGCGCCTCGGCTGCGCTGCTGACCGCGGCCGACGCGGCGGTCGGCACCCCCACCTCGCGCAGTGCCTGCTTCATCGACGGCTTGTCCCGGCAGAGCCAGGCCGTCCGGACCGAGGTACCCGGGATCGTGCACGCCTCGCGGACCTGAGCCGCGGCCATGGTGTGCGCCTCGACCGTCGCCTCCAGCCGGTCCACCCACACCTTGCCCTGTGCCCACCGGACCGCTCGCGTCATCGCCTCGACATCGGTGACCGACGGCACCTGCTCGTAGTGGTACAGCCAGCCCTTCAGCTGATCGTCCAGCGCTTCGACCGGGGACTCGCCGAGGCCGATCACCGTCGCGCCGGCCTCGGCCAGCGCGCGGGCGAACTCGCGCTGGTTGCGGGGGAAGAACGGCTCGACGAAGACCACGTTCATGCCTGGCATGGTAGCCGCAGGTGATCGGTCACGTTCAGCGGCGCCGGGGACCATATCGCCCCTGGGATGGAGTTCTGGACTGTTCGGCGTTTCGTGGTTAAGCGTGATCGAACTTATGTCTTGCTGAGTGAGTGGAGTTGGCTGGGTGGGCGCGGTCTATGCTGTGCGCCCGCTGGCCGCGTGTCGGTGGTTCGGGGAGGCCGGGTGCCGGCGCCTGCGCGGCGGCTGGGCTCGGGCGCTGTGTGGGTCGGCGCGGCGCTGGCTGGTGACGTCGGCCGGACAGTGGTCTGCGTGCGGGTGAGATGGCACGTTCGGCGTGCCGGCCCGGGCCGGCAGGTGAAGCGGCTGACCGGTTGGGCGGCCGCGGACGGCTTCACCGTCGGCGGTGGCGTGCGGGGTCGGGTCCGGGCTGGGCGGGAAGCGTGCGGGGTTGCGATGCGTCCTGTCGGACCTGTCTGCGACGGTGGTGGTCGTGGAACGTCGTGGCCGACCGGGTTTCGGGTGTGAGGCGCTTGGACGTGGCGCTGGCGGCACGTGGTCGGCGCCTGGGTGGCGGCCCGATCCAGGCGGGGCGGCGGGCGACCTGGTGCGACACGTGATGAAGGTGCTCGCCTGCGTGGGTGCCGGGCTTTATGGCCGCCGCGGCGCGGGGTACCAGGTCAAGCGGCGGTCGCCGCGGCCCGGCGCGCGAGCCAGGTAGGGGCGGGCTGATGGCCAGGTTCGAGGTGCCCGGGGGATGGGTCGTGCAGGCTTACCGGTACGCGCTCGACCCCACCCCGCAGCAGGCACGTGCCGTGGCCTCGCACGCCGGTGCCTGCCGGTTCGCGCACAATCACATGCTCGCCCTAGTGAAAGCGGTCATCGGTCAGCGGGCCGCGGAACGCAGCTACGGGATCGCCGACGATGAGCTCACGCCCGCGTTGGGGTGGTCGCTGCCCGCGCTGCGGAAGGCCTGGAACCAGCGGAAGGACAGCTATGCACCGTGGTGGGCTGAGAACTCCAAGGAGGCGTATAACGCTGGCCTGGACGCCCTCGCATGCGGTCTGAGCAACTGGCGCAGGTCCGGCACGGGCGAGCGGGCAGGCAAAGCTGCCGGATTCCCGCGGTTCAAGACCAGCCGGTCCCGGCGCTCGGTGCGGTTCAGCACCGGTGCTATCCGGGTCGAGGCCGGCCGGCACCACGTCACGCTCCCGCGGTTGGGCACCATCCGCGTCCACGAGTCCACCCGCAAGCTGGCCCGCAGGCTGGAGGCCGGCACGGCGCGGGTCTTGTCCGCGACCGTCACCCAGGATTCGGCTGGCCGCTGGTTCTGCTCGTTTCAGGCCCTCGTGCAGTCCAAGGCCCGCCCTGCACACGCACCCCGCTCACGGCATCGGGTGGTGGGTGTCGACGTGGGCGTGAAAGATCTGCTGGTGGCCGCCGCACCGGACGGCACCGAGGTTGCCCGTGTTCCGGCGCCGAAGAGCCTGGCCACCGCTCAGGCCCGGCTGCGGGCATTGCAGCGCAAGGCCGCCCGCCAGCACGGCCCCTACGATCCGGCCACCCGGACCAGGCGGCAGCCGTCGAAGCGCTGGGCCACGACGCAGGCCCGGATCGGCAGGGTCCACGCCCGCGCCACGAATGTCCGCCGGGACGTGCTGCACAAAGCCACCACCGCGCTCGCGCACCAGCACCAGGTCGTGGTGGCAGAGACGTTGAACGCCGCCGGGATGCGCTCGGCAGGCGGTGCTCGTAAGCGGGGCCTCAACCGCGCGCTCGCCGATGCGGCGCTGGCGCAGATCAGGCGGATGCTGGTCTACAAGACCCGCTGGTACGGCAGCCAGCTAGTGCAAGCCGGCCGATACTACCCATCCTCCAGGAAGTGCTCGGCGTGTGCCAGGCGAAAGCCAAGCCTGACCCTCGCCGAACGCAGCTACGCGTGCCAGCACTGTGGCCTGAGGATCGACCGTGACCTGAACGCCGCGATCAACCTCGCCCGGCTCGGCGAGACCCGCCTGCCGGGTGAACAGAGTCCCGCCGGCAGTGGGCCGGTGGCAGGGCGTGGAGCCACCCGTGAGACCGACCCTGCGCAAGCAGGCGACGCAGGAGGCCATGAAACGTCAACCCGGCACAGCACCACTCGTGCTGGTCAGACCGGGACCGCCGTCTCGCAAGGGACGGCTGCCCGATGAACGAGCACACACACTGTTGCTCACCAGAAGGCAACGGTACGTTCTGTCCATGACGGTCGCCGGGTTCGTCGCGCCCTACCTGCTCGACACGACGACGCGGTTCGTGGACGCGGCGGCGGGCGTGCCGGACGTGCAACTGGCCCTGATCACCTGCGAGCCGGCCGACCGCCTGCCGCCCGAGTTGCGGCGCAGCCTGGCCGCGCACTGGCGGATCGACGATCCGCTCGATCCCAGGCAGATCGCCGGCGCCGTAGCGGGGCTCGGCCAGCAGTTCGGCCATCCGCTGCAACGGCTGCTGGCCGTGCTGGAACAGCTGCAGGTGCCGCTGGGCCAGGTTCGCGAGCACGCGGGCATCGCCGGGATGGACGCGGCTACCGCCCGCAACTTCCGCGACAAGGCGCAGATGAAGACGGTGCTGCGCGCCGCGGGCGTGCCGTGCGCCCGGCACCGGCTGGCCGACTCGGCGTCGGCCGCGGTCGGCTTCGCGGCCGAGGTCGGCTTCCCCCTGGTGGTCAAGCCGCCCGCGGGGGCGGGGGCCAAGAGCACGTTCCGCCTCAACGACCCGGACGACCTGAGGGCCTGGCTGGACATGGCCCCGCCGACCCCGGACCGGCCAGCGCTGATCGAGGAGTTCCTCACCGGCGAGGAGGGCTCTTACGACAGCGTGATGGTGGACGGGCAGGTGGTCTGGGACTCGGTCTCGAACTACCTGCCGACGCCGCTGGAGGTGCTCCGCAACCCGTGGATGCAGTGGGTGGTGCTGCTGCCCCGCAGCATCGGGCCCGAGTATGACGGCATCCGAACGGCTGCGCCGCTGGCCCTGCGCGCTCTCGGACTCAAGTCCGGGCTGACCCATATGGAGTGGTTCCGGCGGCCGGACGGTTCGGTCGCGGTCTCCGAGGTCGGCGCGCGTCCGCCGGGCGCTCAGATCACCTCGATGCTGTGCTACGCGCACGACTTCGACCTCTACCGCGCGTGGGCGCGGCTGATGATCGACGACAGCTTCCAGCCGCCGGAGCGCCGCTGGGCCGCCGGCACGGCCTACCTGCGCGGCCAGGGCGCGGGCACGGTCCGGGCGGTACACGGCCTGGATGCGCTGTCGCCCGAGGTGCGCTCGCTCGTCATCGAGTCGCGGTTGCCGCGGCCGGGCCAGCCGTCCTCGGGCAGCTACGAGGGCGACGGCTACGTGATCGTGCGGCACCCGGAAACCGCCGTGGTCGCCGACGCGCTGCGGCAGCTGGTCACCACGGTGCGCGTCGAGCTGGGCTAGGCGGCCGATGAACGTGCTGATGATCTCGCCGGGGTACCCGGCGGAGATGGCGTTCTTCACCCGCGGGCTCGCCCGCGCGGGGGTATCGGTCATCGGGCTCGGCGACCAGTCGCCGCAGGCGCTGCCCGAGCCCGCGCGGGACGCGCTGGCGCACTACATCCAGGCTGGCTCGCTGGCGGCCGAGGACGCGGTGGCCGCGACCGTGCGCGAGCTGGCCCGGCAGGTGCGGCTCGACCGGGTGGAGTGCCTGTGGGAGCCCTACATGATCCTCGCCGCGCGGCTGCGGGAGGAACTCGGGCTGCCGGGGCTGACCGTGGCGCAGACCTTGCCGTTCCGCGATAAAGAGCGGATGAAGCAGCTGCTCGACGCGGCGGGCCTGCGCACGCCACGGCACGTCGCGGCGCAGACCGTGGGCGGCGTGTGGGCCGCAGCGGATCATCTCGGCTTCCCGCTCATCGTCAAGCCGGTGGACGGGGCCGGATCGGCTGACACCTACCGGGCCGACACGCCCGCCGACCTCGACTCCATCCTGCCCATGGTGCGGCACGTGCCGCAGGTCAGCGTGGAGGAGTTCATCGACGGCGAGGAATTCACCTATGACACGATCTGCGCCGGCGGGCGGGTGCTGTTCGAGAACATCTGCCAGTACGACCCCCGGCCGCTGGTCACCAAGATGCACGAGTGGGTCAGCCCGACGACGATGGCGCTGCGGGACCTGGACGCGCCCGGGCTGCAGGGCGGCCGCGAGCTCGGTGCCGCCGTGCTGCAGGTGCTCGGGTTCCGCGACGGGTTCACCCACATGGAGTGGTACCGCAAGGCCGACGGCGAGGTGGTATTCGGCGAGATCGGCGCCCGGCCGCCGGGCGCCCGCACGGTCGACGTGATGAACTACGCGACCGACGCCGACCTGTTCGCGGGCTGGGCCGAAGCCGTCACGCACGGGCGGATTTCGCAGCCGGTGCACAAGCGGTACAACGCCGCGAGCATCTTCAAGCGGGCCAGCGGGTCCGGCCGGATCACGCACTACGAAGGCCTGGACCGGCTGCTGGCCGAGTACGGGGAGCACGTGGCCGCGCTGGAACTGCTCCCGGTGGGGGCGCCGCGGCGGGACTGGCGGGCCACGCTCATCGCCGACGGCATGGTGATCATCCGCCACCCGGAGCTGCCGCAGGCCACGCAGATCATGCGGCGCTTCGCGACCGGGCTCCACTTGTACGCGGGCTGAGGCCGCCGCGCCGCTGCCCGCCGTGGCGCGCGGGCTCCCCGAGCGTGGTCGATGCGCCATTGCCCCTCCCCGGGGTGTCGGCGATGTGCCATCGACCACCTTGGCGGCCGGGCGAGCGGCTAGCGTCATGGGGTGGGCGTGGGCCAGCGCGACAGCGGGGAGCTCGCCGCGGCGGTGCGGCGGGTGCTGCCGTCGGTGCGGGCCGACCTCGAGCGGCTGGTGCGAATCGGCTCGGTATCGGCGGATCCGGCCGCCGCGCCGCGGCTGCGGGCCAGCGCCGCCGAGGTCGCCGCCATGCTGCGGGCGGCCGGACTGCCCGAGGTCGACGTGCTCGGCGTCGAGGGCGGCCGGCCGGCCGTGCTGGGACGCCGGCCCGGCCCGCCCGGCGCCCCCACGGTCCTGCTGTACGCGCACCACGACGTGCAGCCGCCCGGCGACCCCGCGGGCTGGGCCAGCGACCCGTTCGAGCCGGCGGTACGGAACGGGCGGCTCTACGGGCGCGGCGCCGCCGACGACAAGGCCGGCATCGCGGTGCACCTGGCGGCGCTGCGCGCGCACGGTAGCGCCCTCCCGGTCGGGGTGAGCGTGCTCGTCGAGGGCGAGGAGGAGATCGGCTCGCCGTCGCTGCCCCGCTTCCTGGCCGAGTACTCGGCGCGGATCCCCGCGGATGTCGTGGTGCTCGCCGACTCGGCCAACTGGGCCGCAAACGTGCCGGCCCTGACCACCTCGCTGCGCGGCGGGGCCAACGTCACCGTGGAGGTGCGGGCGCTCCGCCATGGCGTGCACAGCGGGCTGTACGGCGGCGCCGTTCCCGACGCGCTGACCGCTTTGTGCCGGCTGCTGGCCACCTTGCACGACGAGCGCGGCGACGTGGCCGTGACGGGCCTCGCGCGGGGCAGGGCCGAGCCGCTCGGCCTGACCGAGGAACGGCTGCGGGCCGACGCCGGGCTGCTGGACGGGGTGGCGCTCATCGGCTCCGGCGACCTCACCGAACGGCTCTGGGCGCACCCGGCCATCGCCGTCATCGGCATCGACGCCCCGCCGGTCGACGGCGCGGCCAACACGCTCGTCCCGGCCGCGCGGGCGAAGGTGAGCCTGCGGGTGGCTCCGGGCGATGACGCCGTGCGCGCGCGGGCCGCGCTGGCCTCACACCTGCGGGCGCACGCGCCGTGGGGCGTGCAGGTCACGGTGCAGCCCGGCGCGACCGTCGCCCCGTACGCCGCGCGCGCCGCGGGCCGTGCCTACCGGGCCGCACACGCCGCGCTGGCCGAAGCCTGGGGCGTGCCCGCCGTCGACATCGGCGTCGGCGGGTCCCTCCAGTTCGTCACGGCCTTCGCCGAGCGCTATCCGGACGCCGAGATTCTGATCACCGGAGTCGAGGACCCGGACACCCGCGCGCACGGCCCGAATGAGAGCCTGCACCTGGCGGTGTTCGAGCGGGCGTGCCTGGCCGAGACGCTGCTGCTCCGCAACCTCGCCGCTGCCAGCTAAGGAACCTGCGGCCGAACCCGCGCCGGTCCCGGCTTTTGCGGGCGGCGATGAATTTTCCGGCGCGGACAAGTCTCTGTTCTTAGTGAGTGCCTCCGCCCGGGGCGGCCAGGACCAGCGCGCCGCCTCGGCCGCAGCGAACCCGAAGGACAGCCAGCCATGCCAAGCATCCTCGCTCCCGGCTCCCAGCCGGCCGGCCCGGCGGCCGGCACCTCCGTGGCGGAGTTGGCCCGGGCGGCCGAAGCCCTGGATGCCCCGCCGCCATGCCGGGCCGGTCATCCGCAGCTCTGGTTCTCCGAGCGCCCAGCCGAACTGGAGTTGGCCAAGGCGCGCTGCCGCCCCTGCCCGCTGCGCGAGGCCTGCCTGTCCGGCGCGGTGCAGCGCTCCGAACCCTGCGGCGTCTGGGGCGGCGAGATCTTCGACCACGGCCGGATCATCGGACGGAAGAGGCCGCGCGGCCGTCCGCCCAAGCGCCCCGATGCGGGCATGGTTCGTCCCGCAGCCTGAGACGCGCTTCGGATCCGGGGCGAGGGCCTCACCGGCGTGAGGCGGTCCCGGCGGGGATCTTGACCGGACCGGCGGGCGCGGGGTCCGCATAGTCTCCAGCCCCCGGAAGCCCGGGTACGGGGGGCAGGTCGACCAGGTAGCCGCCGTCCAGGAAGGCGGGCGGCGGACGCTCCTCGTGGCGGCGCCGGCCGCCGCCGGGCGGCGGGGGCGGTGGTGTCGGCGGCCCGTGACCGCCCCCGCCGCCACCTTCGTCGGGCAGCTGACCCGGACGGCCCGCCGCGCAGAGCCCGCCCCAGGCGCCGAGCCCGGCGCCGAACACCGGGAAGATGACCAGCACGAGAAGATGCCCGGCCGCGGTGTCGGTGAGGCTGATCTCGAACCCGTACAGGCCGGCCGGGGCGAGATGGGGACCGGACAGGGCCCACCGCAGGCGGTCCAGCGCATGCGGCACGAACGCGGCCGTGCCGATGCCCAGCACGCAGACCACCAGCGCGGCCGTGGCGCCTGCGCACAGCCCGGTCGCGACTCCCTGCCGGGCGCGGACGTCGGCCAGCGACAGCTTGCCGTCCCGGCCCGAGGCCCGCCGGGCCGCCGTCATCCCTGCCGCGACGCCCGCCGCAAGCACCGCCAGTACCGCTAGCACCCGGGCCGCGCCGTACATCCGCGCCGGCCAGCCGCCCGTGACGTGCAGCAGGCCGCCGACCGGCGGCAGCGCGTACATGATGACCCCCGCCGCCAGCCCGGATCCGGTGCCGATGACCAGGGCGGGCGGGCGGATCGGAGGCCGCTGGGCGGTAGCAGCGAGGATCCCGGTCACGTAGGCCGCCAGCACGATCAGGAAGACGATCTCGCCCGCCCACAGGCCCGCCAGCCGGGAGACCCCGGTCGGACCGTTGTATCCGGACCACTCCACCGCGGCCTTGACCAGCACCACGGCGATCACCACCGCGTAGCCGCCGGCCCGCACGGCCACGGCCGCCCGGCCACGGCCGGCCGGACCGAAGAACCGGCGGGCGAGCCACGGCAGCCCGGCCAGCATCGCCGCGGTCACGGTCATGTCGAGCCGGCGTATCGAGGTGGCCAGGCCGGCCGGCGCAGCCGGCCACCAAGCCCACGCCAAGGCGGCGACCGCGCCGAACATCAGCGGGTACCCGATTCTGCGAGGCATCCGGGCCTCCCTTGCCGCAGCCCACAGCCCCTCAGCACCAGGCTAACCGCCGACCCTGGCCTGGGCTCAGCCGCCTACCCCGCGGTCGCCGCCGGGTTCGCGGTTCCCGCTCGGCGCGGCGGCCGCCCGCCGGCCCGGGGCGAGCCGGTGCGGCGCCGGAAGCGGCCTCGCATAACGTGGAAAGTGCCGCCAGGCCTCCCCGCAACGAAAGGAAGGGACATACGTGGTTGCCCTGCTCATTGCCGGCTTTGCTGGTGCGGTCGTCGCAGGATGGGCCGTGGATCTGGTGCTGCGGGCCCGGGCGCAGGGTCACCGGCTGCGCGTGATGAGTGAGCGGCTCGCCGCGGCCACCGCGAGAGCCGAGGAGCAACACCAGCGACGCCAGGCGACGGCGCACGCCAGCAGGGAGCTGACCTCCGTGATCCCGGCGATCAAGCGGCCGCCGCTGAGTGTGCCCGGTATGCCGCCGCGCGGCGCCGGATCGCCGGCTGATCCGCCGCCGGATGGTGTCCATCGCGGGGTTCCCGGTTCGTGGTGATGGTAAGCGGCCACCCCCGCCACCACGAGGCCGTTACGGCCGCGACCCGGGAGGAAGCCGTGCACCCGCTGATCATCCAGGCCATAGCCACCGACCAGGTCCGGGCCATGCACGAGCATGCGGCCGCGCCGCAGCGGGCGGCCGCGAGCCGCCGCAAGAGAGCCGCGGGTCCGCGCCGGCGGCTGAGCTGGCCCGGTCCGGGGCGCGGCCCTGCGTCCGGGCACGGCATCAGCGCGCTGTCGGCCTACCGGTCGGCTATCAGCGTCAGGGCGCCCAGGTAGCCGGCCAGCATGACCGCCGCAACCTGGCCGACGGTGCCGTCGTCCGGCAGGAACCGGGGATGGTGCAGGGTGACCGGGCCGCCGGACCCGACGAAGACCATCAGCACCGGCGCGCTGCGAGCGTAGTAGGCGAAGTCATCGGCCCCGCAGGAGCGGAACGACGTGTCCACGGTGAAGCCCGCCTCGCGCAGCCGCGGCCAGCTGGCGGCGGCCAGCGCCTCGTCGTTGACCAGCGCGGGCTCACCCGCCACGATCGCCACGGTGCCGCGGCAGCGCTGGGCCCGGCAGGTATGCTCCACGATCTCGCGCACCGCGTCGTGCATCGCCGCGCGGTCGGCCTCGTCCAGCGCGCGCAGCGAGCCGCGGGCAGTGGCGGTGCCGGGGATGACGTTCGCCGCCCGACCCGCCTCGAGCACGCCGACAGAGACGACCGCGGCGTGCGTGGGGTCGGTGCGCCTGCTCACGACCTGCTGCAGCGCGAGTACGACCTGGCAGAGCACCGGCACCGGGTCCACCGCGAGCTGAGGGTACCCCGCGTGCCCGCCGGTCCCCTCGACCGTGATCTCGAACTCGTCGGCGGCCGCGTTCACCGTGCCGGCCGCCGCCGCGACCGTACCCGGCGGCAGCTGGTGCTGCAGGTGCACGCCCACGACCGCGCGCGGCTGCTGCGCGGCGAACGCGGCCGAGCCAACGATGTCGGGCGCCCCCAGCGGCGAGGTCTCCTCCCGCGGCTGCAGCACGACGAGCAGTCCGGCCGGCAGCTCGACGCGGCGGGCGGCCCGGGCCAGCGCGACCACGGCGGCCAGGTGCACGTCGTGGCCGCAGGCGTGCATGGCGCCCGTCGCCGATGCCCAGGGCATTCCTGTTTGCTCGGCCACCGGCAGCGCGTCCAGCTCGGCCCGGATCGCCACGCAGGGGCCGGACTGCGGCCCGATGCGCACGATCCGCCCGGTGCCGCCGACCGCGGGCGCGTCGGCCGCGCCGAGGGCCGCGGACACCGTCGCCGCCGTGCGGTGCTCGGATCCGGACAGCTCGGGGTGCGCGTGCAGGTGGTGCCGGAGCCGGACCGCCTCGTCGAGCTCGCCGGCCAGCGCCGCGTGCAGCGCCGCGTCCAGGCTGGCGCCGCTCACGGTGCGTCCAACCGGTAGACCCGGCGGGCGTTCGCCGCCCCGACCAGGTCGGCGACCCGCTCCGCGTCCGCTGCTGACCAGGCGCCGTCGGCCACGAAGGCCCCGGTCACCCGGGCCAGATCCCGGCGGAACCCGGCCGCGCCCAGGTAGTGCAGCTCGGGCAGTCCGAAGGCGTCAGAGGAGTACAGCATCTTGTGGAACGGCGTGAGCTCCATCGCCTCGGCCAGCACCGCGGCAGACCGCGCGCCGACGTGGTTGAGCGCCTCGCCGACGTCCATGTACACGTGCGGGAACACGTTGGCCAGGCAGCCGGCCTGCCGGTGGTAGGGGTAGCAGTGCAGCAGCATGATCGGCGTGCCGGATGACTGGGTGGCGAGCAGGAACTCGTGCAGCAGCGACGGGTCGGCACGGTGCAGCCGCGCGTCCGGGTCGCCGAACCCCACGTGGAACTGCAGGGGCAGCCCGGTGTCCACCCCGATCCAGATCAGGTACCGGAGCAGGACCGGGTCGGTGACCCGCGGCGGCGCGCCGTCGTCGATGGCGCGCAGCCAGCGCCCGGCCGCGTCCCTGACCTCGGCCGCGCCCGGGGGCGTCGGGGCGAAGTCCAGGCCGTAGCGGTACGCGGCGATGGACTTCAGGCCGACCGCGTCCTTGGCCGCCGCCTTGAGCGCCTCGGCGAACCGCGGCGCGAAGTCCCCGGCGCCGGTGCCCTCGCCGGCCACCCGGTCGGCGACCGCCTCGAGCCGGACCACCTCGTACGCCCGCGTCCCGCTGGCCCGGGCCATCTGATCCGGGGTCAGCACCTGGCTGGTCTGGTAGCCGGTGTCGAGCAGCCACGCGTCCACGCCCGCGGCCCGCAGCAGCCGCCGGCTGACCTCGTCCGGGCCCAGTTCGGCGCGGCGCTGCAGGTACCGGTCGACGGGTACGGACGGTTCCAGGTCGAGCAGCGGCGCGCACCAGCGCCGGACCGCGAACCCCAGCGGGCTGTCGAACATCGACGTTCCCGGCGGCGGCGGGACCGGCGCCTCGGTGAGCAGGGCCTCGACCCCAGGGCGGTCGAGCGCGCCGGTGACCGCGCCGTGGCAGTGGTGATCGATGAGTGCCAGCCGGTCAGCCGTCATCGCAGGCCTCCGTCCCGTCGCCCGGCCGGCCCCTGCTGCCGTCCGAGGGGTCAGGGGCGTCCGGTCCCAGCCGGGAGGGTACCGCGCAGCCGCCGCACCGCGCCCACCGCGTCGTCGTGGTGGAACTCCTCGCCGTACAGATCGCCCTTGGGCTCCTGGTGTCCGACGTCGGTGCGGGCCAGCGTCCCGGTGCGGACGGGATCGAACCCGGCCTGACGGATTAGTCCCTCGGCCGCCGCCGCGGCGTCCTCGGAGTTCGAGGCGTAGAACATCACCACCCGGTCCGGTCCGGTGCGCCCGGAAGCCGAGGCCTGGAAGCCCGCAGTGAGCGTATTGAACGCCTTGACCCAGGTGGCCCCCGGGGCCTTGGCCGCGTTGGTCTCGGCCGCGGACTTGCCGTCCAGGTCGAGCACGCCGAAGCTGCCGCCGACCGTACCGAACTTGTTCGTGGTGTCGATCACGGTCTTGCCGGCCAGTGCGGCCGCGCCGCCGGCCTGCTCCAGGGCGGTGTCGACCGCGCGCCACGGGACGGAAAAGACGACGATCTCGCCGTGCGCGGCCGCCTCGGCCGGCGTGCCGGCCCGGGCGCCGGATTCGGCGGCCAGTGTGTCGAGCTTGCCCCGGTCGGTGGAGAAACTGATCACGATGTCGTGCCCAGCGCGGGCCAGGAACCGGGCCAGGTTGCCGCCGATGTGTCCTGAGCCGATGATGCCGATGCGGGTCATGCGGATCCCTTCCACGAGTGATTGCTCGTATACGATGCTTGAATCCAAGCATTGAGGCAATACCTGGGAACGCTGTATCGTTCTGCCGTGGGCGAACCCGGGCGCGACGACAGCCGGCTGAGATTCGGCGTCCCCCCCTGCGCCACGGCCAGGGACCGGGTCGACCGGGTGCTGCTCGACTGGGATCGGGAGCGGCCCGACCTCGACTTCACCCCGGTCGGCGTGGTGTCCCGGCTGGGCCGGGTGCGTACCTACCTGGATGCCGAACTGGCGGCGGTGTTCGCCCGCTTCGGGCTGACCTCGGCGGACTTCGGCGTCATCATCACGCTGCGCCGCTCCGGTCCGCCGTACACGATGCCGCAGGCAAGGCTGATGGATGCGCTGGGCCTGACCTCGGGCACGGTATCGGTACGGCTTGAGCGGCTCGAACAGCGAGGCATCGTCAGCCGGGAGCCCGACCCGGGCAGTGCCCGCGGCTCGCTCGTCCGGCTCACCGGCCGGGGCCTTCGGCTGTTCGACGAGATCGCCCCGGCGCACCTGGCCAACGAAGACCGCCTGCTGTCGGCGCTCAGCGGGGACGAGCGGCAGACCCTCGCCGACCTGCTGCGCCGGCTGCTGGCCGGCTTCGAGTCGTCCACCACCGACGTGGCCGCCGGCCTCGGGCTCACCCTTGAGCCCGCTCACCTGGCCCGGACCCGGCGGCAGGCGGTTGGGCTGTCGGACACGGCCGGCCTGCTCGTTACCGACGTCACCGCGGGCAGCGCGGCCGCGGGCGCCGGGGTCGAGCGCGGTGACCTGATCACCGCCCTCGACGGCACCGCGGTCACGAGCAGCGTCGGGCTCGCCGGACTACTCGAGGACCTGGCCGGACGCCGCACCGTCACCCTTGACCTGCTGCGCGGCAACGACGCGGTGACGGTCAGGCTGCGCCTGCCGCAAGCCCGGTGACCGGGTCATCCCGGCCGGCGGGCCTGCCGGTCCCGGTGGTCTGGAGCGAGGACTGCCTGCTTCATGACCCCGCGGGGGAGGTGTGGCTGGGGGTGCGCGAGCCGGGCACGGAGGTCCCGGCCCGGGCCCTGGTGCTACGGGACGCGCTGGCCGCGGCGGGCGCTCCCGTGGTGCCGGCGCGGCCGCACGGCGAGCAGCCGCTGCACGCCGTGCACGACCCGCTGCTAATCGACCACCTGGCCGGAATCTGGCGGGAATGGGAGGCGGCCGGGCTGCCGGCCCGGCACGGCCGCGACCGCGTCGTCCCCTATGTGTTCCCGACGCCGGGCATGCTGGCCGGGCTTGCGATTCGCTCGCCCGCCGCCGTGCACGGACGGGCCGGGCGGTTCTGCTACGACACGATGACCCTGGTCGGCCCGGGCAGCTGGGAGGCCATCAAGGGCTCGGCTGACGCCGCGCTGACCGCTGCCGACCTGGTCAGCTCCGGTGCGCCCGTGGCCTATGCGCTGTGCCGGCCGCCGGGCCACCACGTCACCAGGGACGCCTACGGCGGCTCCTGCTACCTCAACAACGCCGCGATCGCGGCCCAGGCGCTGCGGGTCGCGGGCGCCCAGCGGGTAGCGATCATCGACATCGACGCGCACCACGGCAACGGCACCCAGATGATCTTCTATGACCGCGCCGACATCTGGTACGGCTCGCTGCACGTCGACCCGGGCGCGGGCTGGTTCCCGCACTATGCCGGGTATGCGGACGAGCGCGGCGCGGGCGCGGGCGACGGCTGCAACCGCAACCTGCCGCTGGCGCCCGGCACCGCGGACGACGGCTGGCTCGCCGCTCTCGATGCTGTGTGTGCTGAGGTGCGCGCTGTCGGCGCCGAGGCCGTGGTGGTGTCGCTGGGGCTGGATGCGGCGGCCAGCGATCCGGAGAGCCCGCTGCGCGTGACCGAGAGCGGCTACCGGGCGGCGGGTCGCCTGATCGCGGCTCTCGGCCCGGCGGTGCTCGTCCAGGAAGGCGGGTATGACCTGGCCTCGCTGGGCGGCCTGGCCGTCGCGGCGGTCGAGGGAGCCGCCGCGGGCGCGTACGGGTAGCTGCGCCGGTCAGGCGCGGGCGGCCGCCCCGGCCAGCTGTTCCCTGATCATGTCCAGGGCGGCCCGGATGTTCTCCACCGAGTTCGCGTAGGAGAACCGCAGGAACCCCTCGCCGTACGGGCCGAACGCGGTGCCGGCCAGCGCGGCGATGCCGGCCCCCTGGAGCAGCTGGGCCTGGAGCTGGGCCGAGGTCAGGCCGGTGCCGCTGATGTTGGGGAAGACGTAGAACGCGCCCTGCGGCTGCAGGCAGCTGATGCCCGGAATGTCGTTCAGTCCCGCCACGATGACATCCCGGCGGCGGCGGAACTCATCGACCATCTGCTCGACCGGCTGCCACGGCCCGGTCAGGGCCGCGGCCGCGGCGTACTGGCTGAACGCCGACGTACACGACACCGAGTTGATCACCAGCCGGGTCACCGGCTCGACCAGGGCGGGCGGGAAGACGCCGAAGCCGAGCCGCCAGCCGGTCATGGCGAAGGTCTTGGACCAGCCGTCCAGCAGGATCGTGCGGTCGGCCATGCCGTCGACGTCGAGCACGCTCGCGTGCGGCTGCTGCCCGTACCGGATCGCCCAGTACACCTCGTCGGACAGCACGGTCAGGTCGTGGCGCTGCGCGATCTCCGCGATCGCCTCACAATCCTCGCGGGTCAGCGAGCTGCCGCACGGGTTGTGCGGTGAGTTGATGATCAGCAGCTTCGAGCGATCGGTGATCAGCCCCGCGAGCTCGCCGGTGTCGATGCGGAACTCATTGCTCTCCCGCAGCGGGACCGGGACGGGAACCGCGCCGGAGAACGCGGTGATCGACTCGTACATCGGGAAGCCGGGGTCCGGGTACAGCACCTCGTCGCCCTCGGCGCACAGAGCCATGATCGTGAAGAACATGATCGGCTTGGCGCCCGGCGTCACGATGACGCGGTCCGGCGTCACCTTCATCCTCCCCGTGCGCTCGAGGAACTCCGCCACGCCCTCGCGCAGCAGCGGGATGCCGGGAGCCGGCACGTAATGGGTCTGGCCCGCCCGCAGCGCCTCGACGGCGGCCTCGACGATGTGACCGGGGGTCGGGAAGTCAGGCTCGCCGATCTCCAGGTGGATGATCTTGCCGCCGGCGGCTTCGATGGCTTTTGCGCGGGCCAGCACCTCGAAGGCGGACTCGGTGCCGAGCCTGGCCATGCGGTCTGCGAGGGGGATAGCTGTCATGGCCCCGATGATAGAGCTGTGCCGGTTTGGCCGTTAGAGTCAGAAAGCTCTCGGTGTGGCCAGTCCGTGCAGCAATGGAGGTGCGGGGATGGACGTCGCGTCCGACGGTACGGAGCCGGTCATCGCGCGGTCAGGTAGCGAGCACGACGTCCGGCGGCTGTTCGCCGCGGCCGAGCCCGACTTCGCGCGCTACGAGCTGGTCAAGGATCTCGTCGACGAGTGCATCGACCTGTCCCTCAACTACCGCCAGAGCGGGCACCCAGGCGGGTCGAGGTCCAAGGTGCACATGATGCTGGCGCTGCTGCTTTCCGGCGCGATGCGCTGGGACCTGCTGCGTCCCTGGCGCCGGTTCGGCGACCGGTTCGTGCTGTCCGCGGGCCATACCGTGCCGCTCGTCTACGCCACGCTCGCCGTGCTCAACGAGGCGGTCAGGACGCGCTATGAGCGCACCGGGTCGGCCGAGTTCGCCTTTCCCGACGACGGCCGGTGGGCGCTGACCTGGGAATCGCTGCTGCGGCTGCGCAGGCGCGGCGGCCTGCCCGGGCACGCGGAGATGGAAGGCAAGACGCTGTTCCTGAAGTTCAACACCGGCCCTTCCGGGCACGGCATGCCGCCGGCCGCGGGCGAGGCGCTCAGCCTGAAGCTGGCCGGCGCGGGCGAGGTGAAGGTCTTCGTGGTAGAGGGGGAGGGCGGGCTGACCCCCGGTTCGGCGCACGAGACCAAGAACACAGCCTGGGGCCTGGGCCTGGACAACCTGGTCTTCCTGGTCGACTGGAACGACTTCGGCATCGACCCCCGGCCGGCCTCCAGCGTGGTGCCCGGCACGCCGGTGGACTGGTTCGAGCCCTACGGCTGGCGGGTCAACGGCACCGAGCACGGTATGGAGTGGGGCGCGATAACCGAGGCGGTCCTGGAGGCAGCCTGCGGTGCCAACCCCGGTCACGTGCCGAGCATGGCCTGGTTCGTCACCCGCAAGGGCCGCGGCTACGGCAAGGTAGACGCCGCCAGCCACGGCAGCGCCTGGCCGATGAACGCCGAGCAGTTCTGGACGGTCCGCAAGGACTTCATGGCTAGGCACGGCGTCACCTACGAGGGCGTCGACACGCCGGCCCCGGCCGATCCTGAGGTCGTCGCGGCTCAGGCCGAAGCGAACCTGCGCATCGCCATGAGCGTGCTGCACCGCGACGACGGCCTGGTGACCTGGCTGTCCGACCGGCTGCTGGCGATCGCGTCCACGGTGCCGGATGACGTCAAGGGCTTCCGGCTCGGCGGACCGGCCGCTGACGCGTTCGCCGACCGCCGTTTCTTCGACGTGACCAGCTACCCGGACAGCATGTGGAAGAAGCCGGGCGAGAAGGCCCCCAACCGGGCCGGCCTGGCCAAGTGGGGCTCTTACGTGAACGCGCTCGCCCTGCACGACTACGGCCGCCCGCTGTTCATCGCCACCTCTGCCGACCTGGCCGAGTCCACCAACATCGCGGGGTTCGCGGCCGACTTCGACGGCATGCCGGGCACCGGCTGGTACGAGCGGACGCAGAACCCTACCGGGGCGCTGCTGCCCACCGAGATCACCGAGTTCACCAACGCCGGGATGATGGCCGGCCTGGCCACGGTCAACCTGGCCGATGACCCGTTCGAGCGGTTCAATGGCTACTGGGGCGCCTGCTCCACCTACGGCTCGTTCTCCTACCTCAAGTACGGGCCGATGCGGCTGTTCAGCCAGCTGGCCCAGGACAGCGAGCTCAAGGTGGGCAAGCTGCTGTGGATCGCAGGCCACTCGGGCCCGGAGACCGCCGAGGACTCCCGCACCCATTTCGGTATCTTCGCCATCGGCGTCACCCAGCTGTTCCCCGAGGGGCACGTCATCGACCTGCACCCGTGGGAGTACAACGAGGTGCCCGTGCTGCTCGGCACGGCCTTCGGGCTCGACGTGCCGATCGTGGCGTTGCACCTCACCCGCCCGCCGGTGGAGATCCCCGACCGGGAGGCGCTCGGCATACCGTCCCATTTCGCCGCGGCGCGCGGCGCCTACGTGCTGCGCGACTACCGGCCCGACCAGCCACGCGGCGGCACCGTGTACGTCCGCGGCACCTTGCCCACCCGGAACCTGATCAACGTGCTGCCGCAACTGGACGACAGCGGCATCAACGTGAAGATCGTCGCGGCGGTCAGCCCGCAGCTGTTCGCCCGCCAGCCCGAGCAGTACCGGCGGTCCGTGGTCGGTCCGGCCGGCCGGCTGGACGCGATGGTCATCACCAATGGGGCGTTCAAGCTGATGCGGGACTGGGCGGATGACCCTCTGGTCAGGGAGTATTCACTGTCGTCGGACTGGGACGACCGGTGGCGCACCGGCGGCTCCGTGGCCGAGGTGATCGAGGAGGCCCATCTCGACGATGCCCGCATTTTCGCGGCGCTCGGCCGTTTTGCCGCCGAGCGGGCCGACCGGATGCGCCGGCTCAGGGAACGGCTGGACGAGGCCTAGCCGTGGGCCCGCGGCGGCGTACACGGCGCCGGCCGGCTCGTGGCCGGCCGGCGCCATGACGGTTCGCTAACTCTCCCGGTTGCCGCGGCGCGCCCCCGCTGGCCTGGTCGCCCGCTAGCGTCGCGGCAGCCGGAATCCGGACAATGCCGCGGTCAGTTGGACTCCACCACGGTGTTCCTGATGTCGACCGGGGTGGACTCGGCAAAGCCGAACATCTCGGTCAGCTTCGTCGGGTCAGCGATCGGCGAGTGGTTGATGGTGGCGGTCAGCTTGTACAGGCCCTGCTTGGGCTTGGGCGGAGCGACCTTGAAGGTGTGCTCGAACTTCAGCGGGCTGACAGCGCCCGTGATGGGGATGGCCACCGGACCTGCGATGAGCCCGGTCATCGCGCCGACGCCGTCCATGTTGCTGCTGTACAGCGAGACGATCCAGGCGCCGCCGACGACCGGGGTCGCCGCGCCGGTCAGCTGCCAGCTGACCTTGACGTCGAACTCGTCGTCTACCTCGAGCAGCGTGGTCCGCTCGTTGCCCTCGGTCGGGTCGAGCACGTCCATGCCCGTGACCTGGCCGTCCAGGAGCCCGGAGATACCGAAGTCGGTGGCCGGCGTCTGGAGTGCGCTTGACTGCAGTGACATGAGCTATTCCTCCTACAGGGATGCTGCGCGGCGTTTCCGCGCAGGGCCACTGTGCCGGGTGCCGGGTAGTCCGAGTGGCTACCAGTAAGGAGGACGAGGGGCTGGAACTGATACATGACCGTCCGCCTCTTCCGGCAGTTTTGTCCGCTTTGCGCGCCCGGCCCGTCGGCATGTTTGGCGTGGCGGGCGCGGGTAGCCGTGGCAAGCTGGGCTGGAGAAGAACCGCCCGCAGATCGGAGTTCGGTTGTCCACCCCACACGAGATGACGCGGACCAGAACGCTGGGGGACGGCGTCGAAGAGTGGTCATGCACCCGGTGCACCAGGCGCCTGCTGTTCCGCAGGCCGCCGGAGTTCGAGAAGATCGTGCTCGAGCCCGGCGATGAATGGGTTGCGCACGTCGGCGCCGCAGGTGGCCTGCGGGTGGCGGTGGCGGAGCCGGGTCCTCCCGCCTCCGGCGAGCTTGCGGCGCGAGACCGTAACTGGCTGGCCGAGCACGGCATCGAATGGGATCCCGGCGACACGCCCTGACCCTCGGCCCGGCGGGCGGGGAGCGCACTGCTCCGCGGGCACCTGCTCGAGGAGACTACGGGGGCGACCGCCCTGGTCCGGCGACGGCCGCCCCCGCTGCGCGGCCGCGCGGGAGGCGCGCGGTCAGGCCGGCTGGTAGGTCAGGTGCAGCACGCCGTTCCCGAAGGCCCGGGACGCGGTGAGCCTGAGCGGCACCTGGTCGCCGTCGGCGGCGAACATGCGCTGACCTCGGCCCACGACGATGGGGAATACCAGCAGGTCAAGCTGATCCAGCAAACCCTGGCGCAGCAGCCAGGCGAGCAGGGTGGCGCTGCCGCTCATGCCAATGTCCCGGCCAGGCTGCTGCTTGAGCCGGATGATCTCGGCGGCGACATCCCCGCTTATCACGGTCGAGTTCTGCCAGTCGGCGCGGTCCAAGGTGGTAGAGACCACGGCCTTAGCCATGCTGTTCATCTGGTCGGCCACCCCGCCGCTCTGCCCGGCGAAGGCCTCGGCGAAGCCCTCATAGGTCACCCGGCCCAGCAGCAGGGTGTCGTTCGCCGCCATCAGCGCGCCGACCGCCTGCCCGACCTCGGGGCTGAAGTACGCCCCGGTCCACTTGTCCGGTGCTTCCACGACGCCATCCAGCGATACGAACAGCCCGGCATTGATCTTCTTCATGTCAAGCCCTTCTGTGCGGTGCGACGGCTGACTGCCCAGCCTGTGCTTCCGGTGACACGTCGAACGGGCAGCGGCCGGATCGACAGGAACGCCAAGCTTTCTCGAGGCAATGCGGCGAGGCCCGGCTGGACGAACCGGCCGACCTCGCTAGGTGAGCTCACTGCCTGGAGCGGGCCGGGCGGTTCGGCCGCCCGGACCACTCGCGACCCTGCGGGGGGTCAGACGAGGCGTTCGGCCAGCAGCAGGGCGCCTATAACGATCATTGCCGTGGCGGAGATCCGGGTAATGACGCGTGCGGCGGCCGGCCGGGCGGGCAGGATTTTCCCGGCCAGCGATCCAAGGCACAGGTAGAAAACCGCGCAGCTGGCCATGAAGATCACGCCGAGCACGCCCAGTTGGATACCGACGGGCAGGCTCCAGCGCGGATTGGTGAACTGGGGCAGCAGCGCCAGGAAAAGCAGCAGGCCCTTGGGGTTGAGTGCGCTGACGCCGATGCCCTTGACGAGGACGCCCCGGTTCGTGCCGGCCACCGCGCCCGCGGACGTGTTGTCTGCCGCCGCGCGAACGGTGAACGACCTGACCCCGTGCCAGATCAGGTAGACGCCTCCGACGATGGTGAGGACGGTCAGAACCGCCGGGGTGCCGGCCACCAGGGCTCCGGCCCCGGCGGCGACGACGATGTTGACGGCGGCATAGCCGAGGACCAGGCCGCTCACGGCCGCGAGGGCGGAGTGGCCCCGCAGGCTCGAGCCGATGGTGAAGGCCCAGTCCGCGCCCGGCACGATGATCAGCAGCTGGGCCACCACCCAGAAGGCGGCTATCGAGCCAACGGCCATGGGCACTTCTCCCCGCACGCGGCAACGTCGCAACTTGAAAGCAAGATTATCTCCGTCCGTTCCGAATATGTTTCTAAATATCGCTGTAATTGCTATAGGTAGTGGAAGAATCAATAGCTATGGATGCCATAGACCGCAAGATCCTTGCCGCGCTGCAGCAGGATGGGCGGCTGACGATCACTGAGCTGGCGGCACAGGTTGGCCTGAGCATCTCCCCGTGCCACCGCCGGCTCCGCGAATTGGAGCGCAGCGGGGCGATACGCGGTTACCGCGCCGTCGTGGACGGCGAGCTCCTCGGCCTCGCGTTTGAGGCACTGGTCTTCGTCACCATGCGCCAGGAGGACCGGGAGACCATCCTGGGCTTCGAGGCCGCCCTGGCCGGCATCCCGAACGTCATGCAGGCCGAACGGCTCTTCGGTGACCCTGACTACCTGCTGCGCGTGGTCACCGCCGACCTGGCCGCCTACCAGCGGCTGCAGGACGACAAGCTGACTGCGCTTCCCGGCGTCCAGCGGATGACCTCGACGCTGGTCATGAAGCGGATCGTTCACGATCGGCCGCTGCCCGTTTAGAGCGCCGCATTGCCGGGCGCTCGTGTCCCTGCGCTTGTTCGCCGAGGCGGTCATGCCGGTCCTGAGCTCCGGCCCGGGGGAGTGAGCGAGCGGATTCGGCCCCGCCACCCCGCGCCCCCTTGCGACGGGGGATTTCAGCGCAGCAGGGAGCGGGGCGTGGGCGCCAGCTTGAGGTGCTGGGGCTCACCGGTGAGCGAGGCGAGCAGGGCGGGTCGGATCCGGGTCTGCCAGTCGCCGCAGCAGGCCAGGGCGCGATGGTGGGCGTAGAGCCCACCCGGACCGTCGAACCGGGAGAACCACACGAAGACGTTCTCGCCGGTGCGTACGGGCAGCGCCGGGTAGGTGTTCTCGGCCTGCTCGGTCTGCAGGCACGCCAGCGCAGCGGCTCCCGCCCGGCGCAGCGCCGGAGCGACCTGGTGGGCGAAGAAATCGGCGAATGCCCCGTCGAACGGCCGGTCGCGGTAGCAGATCGTGGCGGTGACCAGCGACGGCGGTGCGCAGAGGTGGCCGGCCGGAGGCCGGGGGCCGGCCGGGGCGGGAAAGCCGGATCGCGGGCCGGCCGGCCGGAGCAGCAGCACGTTGTCAGAGTCGATCATCGTGGCGTTGGCCTCATCGCGATGCTGCCTCCAGGCCGGCCCCTGGTAGAAGCGGCCGAGCGCCTCGGCCCGGGCCCGCATGCCGGGAAATCCGCGGAGCCACACGAAACGGTCCGGGTCGTCCACGTCGCGGAACTGGCCGACCAGGGCCATGCCGGCCGCCTCCTGCGGGGCGATGAGATCGGATTCGAATAGGCCGATGAGGTCGTCGCGCCTGCCTGGCCGGAGCGTGTACTGCCTGAGTTCGACGATCGGATACCGGATGCCGGTCATCCGCGGCTCCCTTCGGTCTGCGAACCGCTCCCGTGATGGCCGGCGCCGCCCCGGACCTCCCGCCGCCGGGTCGCCATCACGCCCCCAGCGTCTCGTGCAGCACGTCGGCGATCGACGTGTCGCCGAGTTCTGCCCGCAGGGCCTGCTCGGCGCCGGCGTAGACCGTCTGCAGGGCGGGACGGATGCCCTGGCCAACCGGGCACTCGAGGTTCGGCTCGGCGTGGTGCAGAGCGAACAGCGGCCGGGACTCGACGGCGTCGTACACGTCGAGCACGGTGATGTCCTCTGGCCGGCGGGCCAGGCTCCAGCCGGGGTTGGCGCCGCGGCGGACCGAGACCAGCCCGGCCCGGCGCAGCTCGCCGAGGCTGCGCCTGATGATCACGGGGTTCGTGTTGACGCTGGCGGCGACCTGGTCCGACGTCAGCTGCCGACGACCATCCCGCTGGGCCAGCGCCAGCCAGGCCAGGGCGTGCACCGCGATCGTGAGCCGGCTGTTCGCGGCCATGACCCTCCCCAGCGTGACGGATCGAACGCGCTTAATGTAACAGACTTAGTTACAAAGAACACGTCCACAATGCGCGCGACTCGCCCTGTGATCTGTTTCGGCAGGCTGGTATGCATGGGCGCATGGGTGGCGATCCGCAGTCAGCAGGGGTGACCGGTGACGCGTCTGACGAGCCATCGGGATCCGGTCCCGGCCCGGCCTACATCGCGGTCACCGCTCTGAGCCACCTCGGGGCGGTGCGCGATCAGCAGGAGGACAGCCTGGTCGCCGGGCCGTGGACGTTGTGCGCCACCGTCACAGAGAACCCGCAGACGCTGGTCTTCCCGCTCGGCCCGCCGCTGATCGTGGCGGTCGCCGACGGCCTGGGCGGTCATCCGGGGGGTGAGGTGGCCAGCGCGCTGGTGGTCCGCCGGCTCGCGCTGGCCGGGCGCTCGCTGGGCAGCGAGGACAGCGTCCGGGAGACGCTGCGTGACTGCAACCGTACGATTTACGCCGCTGCCGCAGGCAGCCCGGAGCTGACCGCGATGGGGACGACGGTAGCGGGCATCGTGGTCACCGCCGAGCGGGTGCTGGCCTTCAACGTGGGTGACAGCCGGGTGTACGCGGCCAGCGGCGGCGCACTGCGGCAACTGAGCATCGATGACCGGCCTTCGGGCCAGGGACTGCCGACCAGCATCGTGACCCAGACGCTCGGCGGCCATGACGAGCCGACCGACATTGATCCCCACCTGGTCACCTCGCCGCTCGTCCCGGACACGAGCTACCTGATCAGCACCGACGGCCTGACCGATCCCGTGCCTCCCAGCGTGCTCGAGGCGGTGCTGGGCCGGCACCAGGACGGCCGGGCCGCGTTCGAGTTGTGGACGGCGGCGATCGAGGCCGGCGGCCCGGACAACATCACGATGGCGCTGGTGCGCCTCGGTTCATAGCGCTCCGGACCGATGCCCCTTCCGCCCGGTCCGGTCAGCGGCCGCGTCACCCGCCGGGGGTGATGGGGTCGCACCACGATGCGCGGGACGCTTTGTCCGGGGCTGTGTTCGCCGCGTCCATCTCGAAGCGTGAAGCAGGGAGGCACACGATGGCAGTCGACACGTTCATCGCCTACGTGGGGGTATACGACAACGCGGGCGACGCTGACGCCGATTACGAGCTGGTCAAGGACTTGCACACCAAGGCGGGCCTGATCGACGCCTACGATGCCGCCGTCATCGAGCATCGCGCGGACGGGAAAGTAAAGATCACCAAGAAGCATGAGACTCCGACCCGGGCCGGCGGCGTGCTCGGCGCCGGGGTCGGCCTGGCCACCGGCCTGGTGGTGGCCCTGTTCCCGTTCGCCGCGATCGGCGGAGGCCTGCTCGCCGTCACCACCGGCGGTGGTGCGGTCCTGGGCGCGCTGGCGGGCCACGCAGCCGCCGGGATGAGCCGCCACGACCTCAAGGAGCTTGGCGAGCACCTTGACGCCGGGCAGGCCGGCCTGGTGGTGGTCGGGGTGTCCGACATGGGGGCGAAGATCGAGCGGGCCATGAAGAAGGCGCGGAAGGTGGAGGCCAAGCAACTGAAGGCCGACACCGCCGATATCGAGGCCGACGCGAAGTCCGCCGAGGGGTAACACGGCCTGCGCTCGGGCCCCCCGGCGGTCTGAGCATCACCGTCGCGGCAGCGCTACTTGCTGGGC
Organism: Streptosporangiaceae bacterium; assembly: GCA_036496025.1. Taxonomy (GTDB): domain Bacteria; phylum Actinomycetota; class Actinomycetes; order Streptosporangiales; family Streptosporangiaceae; genus PALSA-505. Next base: position 3,484 of record DASXLW010000223.1, on the reverse strand, counting down.
TGTGCGCCCGCGTGTTGGGGGCGTCGCTGCTGGCCACGCCGCACGGCCCCCACGATGACCCTGACTCCGAGCCCGATGATGACCAGGTCGGTGATCATCTGCCCGGTCACGACCAGCCGCGCCGCCTCGGTCTTGGCGGTGATGTCGCCGAACCCGACCGTCGCGAACACGGTCACGGTGAAGTACAGCGCGTCGGTGTGGGTCAGCGGCTGGCCGAAGTTGCCGGGGGAGATCTTGGCCATGACGACGTAGGTGCTGGCGAACAGGAGCAGGAACAGCGGGACGCTGGTGGCCAGGCTTTCGAGCGCCCGCAGGCCCGGGAATGGCGAGCGGACAATCGAGCGGGCCTGCGTGACGGTCAGCCCGACGAGCAGCACCAGCCCGATAACCAGCGCCGTCACGGCGACCCCGGTGGAGTAGTGGTCCAGCGGCAGCACGTAGTAGATGATGACCAGCGCGATGGTGGAACCCGCGGCCCGGAGCAAAGCCCGCACGATCTTGTGCGCCGGGGGTCTCGCCTCGCCGGAGGCGTCAGGCCGCGCGCCTGCGGTATCAGCCATGGGGAAAGGCTAGTGGGGTGGGCGGCAGGCTGCCGCTGGCTACGATGATGCCGCGCCGGCGCCAGCCCACCGGGTAGTTCGCCCGCACGCTCGCCCGGCCGACGATTCCGGCTGTCGAAGCGTCCGCGCCGGCCATTGCGACTGGACGCCGTGCTGTCAGCGCGCGGCGGTGCGCTGCTGCTCGTGCCGCAGATCCGCGCGGGCGGCGGTGCGCGTGAGGAACTGCGCGGCCCGGCCGAAGGTCTCCCCGACCGGATGACCGGCGAGCTGAGCCTGGTAAGCGCGGTACCGCGTCCGCTCCCACGCCTGTCCGCTGGGCGGAAGCGACCGCAGTGGCGGCTCCGGCAGCGACGTCCAAATCCACGCCGGGCTGCGGTCCTCGTCAGGACCGGGACGGGCCGCCGCCGGGCGGATAAAGTCCGCGGGAGCGAGGTGAAGACCCATCTGGTTGCGCACGAACCTGAGCCCGGCCAGGGTTCCCTCGATCAGCCGGCGCTGGGCCGGGGACTGGCCGGCCAGGATGCTGTCGTAGGCGCCAGCGTGATAGCGCAGCAGCGTGGCGTCGACGATCGTCACCCACCACACCGCCTCGCTGACCGCCGCGACCACACGAACCTGGTCTGCGGCGCGCACCCTCAGGACCCGTGCGGTTACCTCACGCATCGTGCTGACAGACCAGTCCAGGGCGGTCGCCTCGGTCGCCTGAGGGCGCGCATGCTCGCGGTTCCAGGCCACCCGGCAGCGAGCCGAGCAGAACCGGGCGTGCTCCCGGCGCGGTGCGAACATCGCGCCGCACTGGTCGCAGCTCCGCACGTGAGCCATCAGACCACGTTACGCGTAACCGGCCGGCCGATATCAGGCCGGGCTCGGACAGCTCAGGCCGGGTGTTCGGCCTTCGCGCTGGGGGCATCGGTTCCGGGGGCGGGTTCGGTCGCCGGGAGCAGGACGGCTGCGGCGAGGCCGATCAGCGCGACGAACGCCAGCACGACCATGGCGATCCCGTAGGACCGCTTGGGGTCGGCCAGGCCGGCGACCAGGATGGTGCCGGCCAGCGCGGTGCCGAACGAGGACCCCAGGTTCGAGATGCTGCGCGACAGTCCGGAGATCTCTCCCTGCAGGTTCTCCGGGAAGGCCGACTGCACGACGTTGACCGAGGGGGTGAGCATGACGCCGACGCCCAGCCCGATGAGGAACAGCCCCGGCGCGAAGTACCAGGCGCCCGGGTGCCCCTTCACCAGCACGAGCAGGACGATGATGCCGATGATGGTGACCACGAAGCCGACCAGGATGAGCGACCGCTGCCGGTACCGCCGGGCCAGCCGGCCGGCGGCCAGCGACGACAGCAGGATGCCCACGGTGGCGGCGGTGAAGATCACGCCGGTCTGGATCGCGTCGTAGTGGCGTACCACCTGAAGGTAGGCGGACACCACGAACGACGTCCCGAGCAGCACCGCCCACTGCACGTTCTGCGTGACCAGGGCCCGGTTCGAGGTGCGGTTGCGGAAGAGGCTGCTCGACAGCAGGGCCTCCTTCCCGGCCCGCTCCCGGCTGCGGATCCAGGCGAAGAACCCGGTCAGGATCAGCGCTCCGGCTACGATCAGCACGGCCATCAGGGCGAGGCTCTGGTCAGCCGCCATGATCCCTCCGACCAGCACCACCAGGCCCACGGCGGACAAGATCGATCCCACCGTATCGAAGGGGCGGTGCGGGTCGGCGGGCACCGGGTCATGGATGCCGCGGGAGAGCACCACGATGATCACGATGATCAGGGCCTGGAAGACGAACGCGACCCGCCAGGAGAGCGCGGTGGTGATCGCGCCGCCGATCAGCGGCCCGGTGGCGGCGCCGATCCCGCCCATGCCGCTGATCACGCCGAAGGCCTGCGCCCGGGACTTCATGTCGTGGAACAGCATCGTGGTGAGGATGTAGACCGGCGGGATCAGCAGCGCGGTGCCCACTCCCTCGAAGATCGAGTTGCCCAGGATAAGCACGCCGAGTCCGGGCGCGGCGGCGCTGACCACGGCGCCGACCCCGTAGATCGACAGGCCGAGCGTGAAGCACCGCTTGCGGCCCAGGCGGTCGGTCAGCTTGCCGCAGGGGATCATAAGGGCGGCCATGACCAGCAAGAACAGCGTGATGCACACCTGCACGCCCTGCACCGTGGTGTGCAGGTCGTCCTTGATGTCATTGATCATGACGTTCATGTTCGAGCCCGCGAAGCTGCAGATGAACTGGGCCAGCGCCAGCGGCACCAGCATCCGGCGCAGCGAGCCAGCCGAGCCCTGCGCAGCGGCGCTCGTCATGACGCCAGGCCGTGCTGCGGCCGGCCGGCGGCCGGTTGACCGTCCCCGGCCGGCATCCGTTCCCTATCTGACACGGCAAACCCCCGGGTTTCGGCGGGATATCGGATCGGCGCCTCCGAGCAGGGTCCGGACCTGGGCTCCCGGCTCCGGAGGCGGTAACGGCTTAGCCTGCGACCTGCTGAAACCTATCAGTGAGGCGATGTTCGGTCTACACGTAGGCCACGATTGCCTGCACGCGGCATCGGCCAGCATAAGGCGAGGGTCTGTCTCCCCCTGATATCAGCCGGCCTTAACCGCCGCGGAGACTCTGCGCAGCATGGGAAGCCGCGGGTCGTTCGGGCTGGTGATCACGTCGACCAGGCCGAAGTGACCTATGCCGCCGAAGAAAATGGCACCGAGATTGAGATGACCGCCGTTTGCGAGAAATATCAGGTAGTTGCAGAAATCATCCCACCAGGCGATGGTCACCGGGTTAAATACGGCGTTCCCCGCCATGAACCCCCACTCGGCCAGGCCCAGCGATGAGATGCCGGCGGCCTGGGCCGCCGCCAGGAACGGGTCGAGGCGCACCCCCTGCCTGTACGCCGAGGCATAGAAATCCATCCACAGCTCATCCGGCTG
>DASXLW010000222.1:0-2475 GCA_036496025.1 Streptosporangiaceae bacterium | reverse complement strand
CACAACGGGCACGGCGACAGCGGTGCCGAGCACGGCCATGCCCGGCACCGTGGACAGGTTGAACGGCAGGTGCAGCGTCCGGGTGATGAAATCGTGCGCGTAGCCGCCCGGCCCGTACAGTGCGTTCCAGCCCAGGATGAGGCCGAGCGGCGGGAGCACGAGCGGTGCGATCAGCAGGCCCGGGTACCACCGCCTGCCGGGGACGTCGGTCCGGCCGCAGACGATGGCGAACCCGCCGCCGAGCACCAGTGCGCCCGCGGTGGTCATCGCGGCGAACTCGGCGGTGTTCCTGGCGGCCGTCCAGAAGGCGGGGTCGGTGAACAGCTGCCGGTAGGCCGCCAGGGTGAAGTAGCGGCCCGGCTGGTAAATGGGCGCGCTCTGCACGGACGCGTACACCAGCGGGACGACCGGGGCCAGGACGGCCACCAGCACGAGGCCCGAGATCGCCGCCTGCAGCCCGGTCTCGGGAAGCAGGCGGCGGATCCTGGCCGCCCGGCCAGGGGCGAGGATTGCGGAGGTCGTCATCGCGATGAGGCCGGACGAGTGCAGTGCCGACGGCTCACTGGTGGAATGCCTGGTGGAACTTGGCGGTGAACGCCTTCTGGTCGCTGGCCACCTGCGCGCTGAACGGGGTCATGTAGACGTGCTGCGCGCCGATGGCGGCGTACAGCGCCTTGAGCGTGTTCGGGCAGCCGTCGCCCGGCGTGAAGGTGTTGCTGCTCGCCTCGAACCCGGCGTCGCACAGCGCCTGCTGGCCGGGGTTGCTGAACACGAAGTCCAGGAACAGCTTGGCCGAGTCGGGGCTGGCCGCGCCGGCGGTGATCCCGATGCCGCGCGGGATCAGCGGCGTGAAGTCCTTGGTGTACTCCCAGCCCAGGAGCTTGCCGGTGGCGGGGTTGGATTCGATGGGGCCGCGGACGAGCCCGGACTCGAAGACGGCCACCTCGTAGCCGCCCTGGGCGACGTCGGTGGCGAGGACGTCGCCGTCGCCGGGCGTCTGCGCGGTCTGGCCGAGCTTGTCGAGCGCGCCCCAGCCCTGCTGGTGGACGTAGCCCCAGAAGGCGCTGTAGCCGAAGTTGTTGTTGATCGCGTAGGTGGCGACCTTGTACTTCTTGTCGATCCCGTCCTGGGCGACCTGCGCGACGGTCGCCGGCGCCGGCTGTCCCTTCAGCATGACCTTGTTGTAGATAGTGACCGCGGGATCGGGCGAGAAGATGTACAGGCCCTTGCCCTGCGAGGTGGAGGCGGGGAAGTCCGCGATCCCGGCGGGCGTGAACGGCTGCAGGAAGCCGTTGTCCACCGCGCCCACCCACAGGCCAGGGGCGCTGGCGATCAGGATGTCCGCCGTCCGGGTGCCCGTGGCGTGCTGCGCGGCGTACTTGGAGAACACCACCTGGTCCTCGTCATCGGAGACGGTGACGTGGATCCACGGGTACTTCGCCTGGAACGCCTTGGTGACCTCCTGCATCTGCGACGAGAGCGCGTTGCTGTAGATCACGAGTCCCTTTTCCTGCTTGGAGCCGGCGACCAGCGCGGCCGTGCTGAGCGGTGCCGCCGGCGTAGCGCCGGCTGCCGCGGGCGGGGAGCTCGATCCGGAGCTGCAGGCCGCCGCGGCGGCCAGCAGGGAAGCGGCGACGGCCGTCTTGGCGGCCAGGCTGGGCCAGTTGCGTACCGACATGTCTTTCTCCTATGGAAGATTTCAGATCTGCTATAGCAATGGACGGCGGCGATGACCGCACGTGGTTTTCAGTGGATCGGGCTGGCCGGGGCTCTTAGTCGGCCGGCCCGGTGTTGCCCGCCGCGATGGCCAGGAAGACCTCGGCGCGCGACCCGGTGTGCAGCCGCATGGCCTCCTCGGCCGCCGCTCCATCGCGGGCCGCGATGGCCCCGGCTACCCTGCGGTGCTGCTCAAGGCTCCGATGCAGGCTGGCCGCGTCCTCGTGCGATTCGACCGCCCACTTGAGCCGGAAGGCCCAGTCGAAGGCGGTTGCGGTGGAGATCATGTCGATCAGTGTCTGGGTGTGTGCCGCCTCGTCGATCAGGCGGTGGAATCCGCGAGTTACCTCCAGGATCTCGCGGACCCGCGCCTCGTCCCAGTCGCGGGCGTCCGCCAGCGCCTCTGCCCGGTCGCAGGCCGTCAGGATGGCTTCCACCTCCGCGGCGGTGGCGCGCTCGGCCGCCAGCCGGGCCGCGACGCCGCGGAGGGCGACCTCAATGAGAGACAGTTCATGCAGCCTGGCCACGGAAGGATCGGCCACCCGGATCGCGCGTACCGCGTCCCGTTCGATGAGCCGCTCGTGCTCCAGTCGCTGCAGGGCTTCCCGGACCGGGGTGGGGCTGACGCCCAGGCGCTCGGCCAGGCTGCGCTCGGTAAGCCGCTGGCCGGGCTGCAGCGCGCCGGACGTTATGTCCTCGCGCAGCGCCCGGTAGGCCTGGTCGGACAGCGTCGGCCCGGTGGTCAGCTTGGGCCTGCCG
>DASXLW010000221.1:0-5034 GCA_036496025.1 Streptosporangiaceae bacterium | reverse complement strand
GCACCGTGGGCGGCGTACCGGACCCGAAGTACCCGGAGATCACGTTGTGGCTGTTGATCCCCAGCAGCTGGTTGAACGTCGGGTCGTTCTGGTTGTCCAGGGTGGTGAACGTGTAGGTCGCCGACGACGACGTCGTCGTCGTCGCGGCGTGCGCCGCCGTCGCGGCCAGGCCGAGCGCGCTCGCGCCGCCGGCCAGGGTGACGGCCAGCGCGGCGACCGAACGCCGGACCCGGTGAGACTGGTGCTTCATGCTTGCTTCCTTCGCTTGTGAGCTGATCCGCGTGGTCGCGCAAATCAGCGACCCCGTCGAACGAACCGTTTTCGTTCGTGACTGCAGCCTGCCGCCGCGTCGCGCCCGTGCCATCCGTGGCCACCACGGATCCACTACGGATTCGTTACGGACGCTCCCGGGCGTCCGGGCCGCGCTCGGCGAGCGGCCCGGTGGTCGGGGCCGAATAGCCGCCGATCCACTCGTCCTTCCAGGCGTGGTCGAACTGCTCGGCGTTGCAGCCCGGTCGGTAGATCGCGGTGAGCTCGCGGGCGATCTGCTCCCGGTGTCCGGGACCGCCGCCCGGCACCTCGTAGGTGCAGATGTACACCTTCCACTTCGACCCGGCCCGGCGCACCCAGCAGTGCGCGCGGGGGTGCTGGAACGGGAACCGCTCCCCCGACAGATCGTCGGAATGGCCCACGTAGATGACCGCGTACCGTTCAGTCTTGGTGTCCGGCTCCGGCTTGTAGACGATCGCGTAGACCGCGGGCACGGCCGGCGGGGTCCAGCCGCCGAGCAGGCGCGGGCCCTCGAAGGGGTACCCGGCCAGCGAGCCCAGCCTGATCATCCGCCGGATCCTCCTCAGCTCAGCGTCGGCAGCAACGCGGCCAGCTCTTCCAGGCTGCGCAGGTCATGCCCGGACAGCATCAGGTCGATGTGCGGAGCCGCCACCATCATGCCCAGGGTGCTCGGCCGGAACCCGGGGTCGTCGCCCTTGTGCGGGTTCATCCACAGCAGCGTGTGGCAGAGTCGCCGCAGCCGCTCCATCGCGGTGGCGAGCACCTCGGGATCGCCCCGGTCCAGGCCGTCCGAGCAGATCACCACCACGCCGCCACGGCACAGCCCGCGCCGCCCCCAGGACCGGACGAACGCGTCCAGCGACTCGCCGATCCTCGTACCGCCCTCCCAGTCGAACACCTCGCGGGCGGCCCGCTCCAGCGCGAGATCCGGGTTCCGCGTGTCGAGCGCCCCGGTTACCCGGGTGAGGCGGGTACCGAAGCAGAACACCTCGACCTTCCCCGCCGCGCGCTTCGCCGAGTAGGCGAACTGCAGCAGGTTCCTCGAGTAGTCGGCCATGGAGCCGGAGATGTCCAGGATGAAGATCAGCGGCCGTAGCCGTACCCGGCGCTGCCGCCACAGCAGCTCGGCCGGATCGCCGTGCATGCGCATCGACTCGCGCAGCGTCCGGCGCAGGTCGGGCACGGGGCCGGCCCGGGCCGGCCCCGTGCGCCGGGTGCGCCGCCGCGGCGGGGTCAGCCGGATCCTGGCCATGATCCGCCGCAGCGCGGCCAGCTCATCGGCGGTGCAGGCCGCGAACGACTTGCGTTTGAGCGCCTCCACGTCGGAGGCCATCCAGCCGAGCACGGCCTGCTCCTCGTGCCCCTCCCCCGCCGGGTCGGTCAGCGGGATCGCCAGCACGGCCTCGTCGGTGGTCAGCCGGGCCTTGAGGGTCAGCAGTTCGGCGGCCGGGCTCGCGTCGTCCAGGAAGTACCGCCGGAACACCTCGTCGTAGACGTCGATGCTCTCCCGCCTGCTGACCAGCGTGGTACGCCCGGCCCAGTACAGATCGACCAGGTCGGTCGGGTCCAGCGCGGCCACCGCGGCGCAGTAGGCCGCCGCGTCCCCGGTGCCGACGGCCAGCCCCGCGGTCCGCAGCTCCCGGACGAAGTTCACCAGCACGCCGGCCAGCGCCGCGCGGTCAGGCACCGGAGGTGATCTCCTCCAGGTTTTCCCTGACCAGGTCGAGGTCGTCGCGTTCCTTTACCACGGCCCCCAGCGTGTCCGCCGCGTTCTGCGGGTCGAGCGCGCGGGCGCCCAGGAAGTCGAGGGTGCGGACCCAGTCGATCGTTTCGGCCACCCCGGGCGGCTTGGCCAGGTCGAGCTCGCGCAGCCGGTGCACCGCGGCGACCACCTTCGCGGCCAGCGCCGCCGGCACGCCGGGCTCGCGCAGCAGCACGATCTCCAGCTCGCGATCGGCGCTGGGGTAGCCGATCCAGTGGTACAGGCAACGCCGCTTCAGCGCGTCGTGCAGCTCGCGGGTGCGGTTGGAGGTGAGCACGACCAGCGGCGGGCTGTCCGCCTGGACCGTGCCGATCTCCGGGATGCTGATCTGGAAGTCGGAGAGCACCTCGAGCAGGAAGGCCTCGAACTCGTCGTCGGCGCGGTCCACCTCGTCGATGAGCAGCACGGCCGACGCGCCGCTGCGGACCGCCTCCAGCAGCGGCCGCTCCACCAGGAACTTAGGGCCGAAGACCTGGTCGACGGCGTCCTGGTCGGTGACCTGCCGCTCGGATAGGGCCCGGATGTACAGCATCTGCCGGGCGTAGTCCCACTCGTAGAGGGCCTGGTTGGTGTCGATGCCCTCGTAGCACTGCAGCCGGATCAGCCTGCGGCCGAGCACCGACGCCAGGACCTTGGCGACTTCGGTTTTACCCACCCCGACCTCGCCCTCGAGCAGGATGGGACGCCGCAGGGACAGCGCGACGAGCAGCGCCGTGGCCAGCCCGCGGTCGGCCAGGTAGCCGCCCCGGAGCAAGGTCTCGGTCAGCCCGCCGACGGTCTGCGGATAATCCATCCAGCGCTCTCCTCGCGGGCCGTCCGGCTCAGGCAGGATCGGCCGGCCTGAGCACCAGGTCCCTGACGCTGCCGCCCGCCCGATCCAGCTTGCCCTCGCGCTCCAGCCGGTCCCGCCACGCCGCACGCAGGTCCTCGTCGTCGCCGGGCATACCGTCGAAGCCGACGCCGGCCATTCGCTGGCAAGACTTCCCGTGGCCGCCGCGGGATTCGATGTCCGCGCTGGTCTGGCCCTGGGCGCTCCACACTTCCCTGAGCACCTCAAGGGCGTCAGGGGCCTCGTCCGGCGAGCGAGTCATGGTCTGGCACCTTCCAGCACTGAGGTCCGAGATCTCTGAATGTAGCCGCTGGCGCGAGTCCAGGCGATCTCAGATTAAGGGTTCTCTTATCCGGTGCCCGGCCGGCCGCTACGAGCGCCGGGTTCGTCGCCCCTCCCCGGGGTCGGCGTGAGTGACGCGAGGCGCGCCAGGATGAACGCGCGCTCGGCCGCCGGGGGCTCCAGTTCCAGCGCCGTCCGATAGGTCTCCACGGCCTCACCGGTGCGGCCCAGCCGGCGCAGCAGGTCGGCCCGGGCCAGGTACAGCTGGGGCCAGCGCCGGAGCTGGGGATGGCCGACGATGGTATCGAGGATGACCAGCCCGGCCGACGGGCCCTCGGCCATGGCCACCGCGATCGCCCGGTTGGCCTCGACCACGGGCGTGGGCTCGTACCGGATCAGTTCGCCGTAGAGCGCGGCAATCTGCCGCCAGTCGGTGTCCTGCGCGTGGGCGGCGGTGGAGTGGCAGGCGGCGATCGCCGCCCACAGCTGGTAGGGGCCGGGCCGCCCCTGCGCCACGGCCGCGCGCAGCAGCCCGTCGCCTTCCTCGATCATGAGCCGGTCCCAGGCGCCGCGGTCCTGATTTTCGAGCAGCACCAGTTCCCCGGCGGCCGTGGTACGGGCGGGCCGGCGGGCGTCGGTGAGCAGCAGCAGCGCCAGCAGCCCTCCGACCTCGGGCTCGCCGGGCAGCAGCCCGGCGAGCCTGCGGGCCAGCCGCACCGCGGTGTCGCACAGGGCGGGCCGCACCAGGTCGGGTCCTGAGCTGGCCGTGTGGCCCTCGGTGAGATCAGGTAGATGACCCGCAGCACATCGGCCAGCCGGCCGGGCCGGGCCTGCGGACCTGGGACCCGCAGCGGTATCGCGGCCTGACGGATCTTGTGCTTGGCTCGCACCAGGCGCTTGGCCATCGTGGGCTCGGGCACCAGGAAGGCGGCGGCGACTTCGGCGGTGGTCAGGCCGCCGACCGAGCGCAGGGTGAGCGGCACCCGGACGCTGGGGTCGAGAGCCGGATGGCAGCAGGTGAAGATCAAGGCCAGCTCGTCGTCACCCACCGGGTCTGGATCGCCAGCAAGCGGGTCCGGGCCCGAAGCGGTGCCGTCCGGGTACAGGCTGGCGGCGGCCGCCTCCTTCTCCGGGCGCCGGGCCTCGCGCCGGATCCGGTCGAGCGCCTTGTGCCGGGCCACCCCCACCAGCCAGGCCCGCGGGCTGGCGGGCACGCCGGCGGCGGGCCAGCGTTCGACGGCGAGCGCGCACGCGTCCTGGACCGCGTCCTCGGCAAGGTCGAGATCACCGACGAGCCGGGCGACAGCGGCCACCGCGCCCCACCAGTGGGTGCGGAACAGTTCCTCGCTCAGTTCGGCGTCCGGGGGGCGGGGTCCGGCGTCCGGGGGGCGGGGTCCAGCGTCCGGGGGGCGGTGGGGTCGAGGCCCCGCGGGGCGAGGACGGGGCGGATCTCGACCGATGCCGCGGCCGCGGCCGGCAGGCTGGCCGCCCATTTGATCGCCTCGTCCAGGTCGGCGCACTCCATCAGTGTGTAGCCGCCGACCTGCTCCTTGAGCTCGGCCGCGGGGCCGTCGGTGAGCAGGGTCTGGCCGTCTCGCACCCGTACCGTGGTCGCCGCCGAGGCCGATGCGAGCGGCGCGCAGTCGATCAGCACGCCCGCCGCGCGCATGGCGTCGGTCGCCGACGTCCACGCGCTGACCATGGCGGTCGCCTCCGGGGTACCGAACTCGGGCAGGTCCTCCCCGGCCCCCCGCTGGAGCAGCAGCAGATACTTCACGTCAGCCTCCTTGCCGTCGGCCGGTGCCGGCCCCTCTATGTGTAGTCGAACGGCAAGAGAGCCGGTGGACAAGACCGGGGTCCCGCGCCGGTC
>DASXLW010000220.1:0-16131 GCA_036496025.1 Streptosporangiaceae bacterium | reverse complement strand
AACACCGACGTCGTGCTGTGGTACGTGTTCGGCATCCATCACATCACCCGGCCGGAGGACTGGCCGGTGATGCCGGTCGACATCGTCTCGTTCTGGCTCAAGCCGTTCGGCTTCTTCGCGCGCAACCCGGCGCTGGACGTGTCGCCCAGCCACGGCTAGCGCGCGCTAGCCCGACAGGTGCGCGGCCGGGGTGCCGCAGGCGCCGCCCGTCATGCCCATCGCCTACGTCAAGTAGCCCCAGCACAGCTCCGCCTGGCTGGTGTCGGTGCGACGCCAGCCAGGCGGAGCCTGCGCCATCGGCTAGACGCGTCCCGCCGGGAGCCGTTCGGCGGGTCACTCCCCACGTGCCCGGGTCACTCCCCGCGCCCCGCGGGGGTCAGCAGCCGTCGTACGGCGCCCAGTTCGACTGGCCGCCCTGAGCGAGCGCGTTGGCGAACACCTGATTCTGCTCGGCCACGCTGGCGTTGCCGAAGTCAGCCGGGTTGCCGCCGTAGGCTGCCCAGGTCGAGGAGCTGAACTGGTACAGACCGTAGTGACCGCTGGAGTTCATCACTTGCGAGTTGCCGCCCGATTCGCGGGCCACCACGCAGGCGCCGAACGAACCGCCGGGGTAGGCGCCGCTCCAGGATGCGCTGCTGGTGGCCGTGGCGGGCTGCGCGGCCGGGGCCGCCTGCGCAGCGGGGGGCGCCGACTCGGTCGTGGCCGGGCGCGCGTGCCTCGCCTTGTACTCCCGGGCGAGGTTCCGCAGGTGGCGCCACTCGCCGGCGGTCAAGCCCTTATTGGCCAGCCGCAGCGTCTCGCCGACTCTGACGGCGTTCGGGTCGGCGCCGATCACGTGGCGGTTGGCCGACCACAGGCCCTGCCAGCGACGGCTCACGCCCAGGTACCGGACGGAGATCGACGACAGCGAGTCGCCCGGCCGGACGGTGTACCAGTTCGAGTGGCCGGACCCGGCCCTGTGCGAGGCGGCATGCTTGGCCACCGCGAGCAGCTGGGCGCGCGTCGGGCCACGCTGGTAAGCCTGCGGCACCGTGGCCTGCTGCGCGGCAGCGGATGGCATCACGCTGGCGGCGGCGGGGGCTTGCGGCGACAGGCAGATGGCCGCGGCCACGCCAGCGAGCGTAGGCGCGGCTGCGGCGCCTGCCGTCGCTTGCGGAATGCGGATGCGGGGGGGTTTGCTGTGGCGGCCCAATGGGGTCCTCTCCGAGCAGGGCGCGCTCCCCGGAAGCCGACTCGCTGGGCCGACTCAGCTTCAGAGCGCCTGACTTCGACGGAGCCTAACGAGGCAAATTGGCGGTCATGCGGTAAATCCGGCAAAGCCATTGGAATTCGCCCCAGGCTGCTAGACTCCGCGCTCACGACCTCGGATCGGCATTCCTATATGACTGCTAAAATGCCCGCTGACCAGGGGAAACACCTCGGCCTCGACACGGCCTGTACCGGTGCAGTGACCGTTAGGCAAGTCCGCGGCCCCTCCCGGTACACAAGCACCTGGCGCGCTTCACGACCAAAATCCGGCGTGGTTTGTCCGTTTTTGATGACCGGAACGCGAGCGTGGTTTGTCCATTTTAAGCGCCTGAACGTTAAGGCACGGAACGTGCGCGTGGTTTAGCCATTTTAATGGCTCGAACGCTAAGACTCGGGACGTGTGCGTCGTTTGTCCGTTTAAGGGCCGGAACGTGGGCACGGTCGAGGCCGCGCGGAGCTCGAGTGCCCGTCGGCGCTCGGGTGCGGGAATACGCTCGGGTGCGGGCCTACGCTCGGACGCGGGCCTACGCTCGGACGCGGCGCACGGTCAGGTTCCGGTGAACCGCGGCGGCCGCTTCTGCACGAAAGCCGCAACGCCCTCGGCGAAGTCACCGGAGGCGGCCATCTCCTGCTGGATCTGGGCCTCGAACTCGAGTTGCTGACCCATCTGCTGGTAGAGCCAGTTGTTGAGCTGGCGCTTGGTTCCCGCGTATGAGCTGGTAGGGCCTTCCGCCAGCCGGGAGGCCAGGCCCTCGGCGCGGGCCGCGAGCTCGGCGTCCGGCCAGACCTGGTTGATCAGGCCCCATTCGAGCGCCTGGCCGGCCCCGATCCGCTCGCCGAGCATGGCCATCTCGGCCGCCCGGGTGAAGCCCACGCGGGACGGCACGAGCAGTGATGACCCGCCGTCCGGGACCAGGCCGATGTTGACGAACGCGAGCAGGAAATACGCCGACTCGGCCGCGATGACCAGGTCGCAGGCCAGGGCGAGCGACAGGCCGATGCCGGCCGCGGCGCCGTGCACCGCGGCCACGACGGGCTTGGGCATCTTCCGGATTCCGGTGATGATCGGGTGATAACGCCCGGTCAGCACGCTGTAGAGATCAGGATGACCGTCCCGCGTCTGCTCCGTGCCCTCCCTCAGGTCGGCGCCGCTGGAAAACGCGCGGCCCGCACCGGTGATCAGCACCGCGCGGACGTCTGAGTCCTGTTCGAGGCTGGTCACGGCGTCCAGCAAGTCGAATCCCAGCCGGGCGTTCCACGCGTTCATCCGCTCGGGCCGGTTGAGCTCAAGCTTCGCGGCGCCGCCTCGGCGGTACACGTTGACGGCCTCGTACTGGCGGGCCAGCTCGTAATCACTCACGACAGTCACCCTAACAGAGTGAAACTCCGGAGCTATACTCTTCTACCGATGGCATCCACCGATACCCGCCGGCGCATCCTCGACGCGGCCCTCGCCTGCTTCGTCGAAGACGGCTACGAGCAGGCCACCATCGCGCGGATCCGGCAGCGCAGCGGCACGTCGAACGGTGCGCTGTTCCATCACTTCGCCTCCAAGGAGGCGATAGCCGATGCGCTCTACGTGGAGGCGATCGCCTCTTTCCAGCACGGGCTCTGGGAGCTGCTTCGCCGTAAGCCGCGCTCGCCGCGGGCCATGGTGCGGGACACGATCGCTCACCAGCTGCGCTGGATCGAGCAGCATCCCGACCTGGCCAGGTTCGTCTACCGGCGCGGGAACCTCGGCTGGGACTCCGAGGCAGGCGCGGAGCTGATGGCGATGAACCGTGATCTTGCGGCGGCATACCGGAAGTGGATGGCACCACTCCTCGACACCGGCGAGATCCGCCCCGCCTCGATGCTGGTGATCTCGGCGATCGTCAGCGGCCCCGCGCACGCCATCGCGCAGCGCTGGCTGGCCGGCCAGATAGCATCCCCGCTCACCACGTTCACCGGCGAGCTCGCCGATGCGGCGTGGGCCGGGCTGCGCGGGACGCGGGTGCTGACCCGAACCACGGATTATGTCCCGGCCGCCGGCCGACTGAGGCTCGAGCTCGTCGCCGACGACGGCAGCGTGCTCGCCCAGGGCCAGGCCACCGCCCAACTCCGCCCGCTCCAGCCGTCCGACTCCGGCATGGCTTGACGGGAACCGCCCGATTACTGCGGCTTTCCCGCTCCGCCCGCTCCGGCTGCCCGACTCCGGCACGGCTTGACGGGAACCGCCCGATTACCCCGGCTTTCCCGCTTCGCCCGCTCCGGCTGCCCGACTCCGGCACGACCTGACCGGAACCGCCCGGTTGCCCGGGCTTTACGCATGTTTGAAGCCCCGGCCCATGGGGAGCCATCGGGGGCCAAGACAGATCACAGGAGGGTTCCATGTCAACCGGAGCTTTGGTGGTCATCATCATCGTGGTCGTCATCGTCGTCGCGGCGGTGGTGATCGCGGCCATGGCTGCAGCCCGCCGACGCAGGCTGCAGCAGCGATTTGGTCCCGAGTACGACCGCGCGGTCGGCGAGCGTGGCAGCCAGCTCAAGGCCGAATCCGAGCTGGCGGGCCGGGAACGGCGGATCCGGAGCCTGGAGATCCGTCCGCTGAGCGACACCGCGCGGGCGAATTACGCGTCGAGCTGGCGGACCATTCAAGAGCAGTTCGTCGATCAGCCGGAGAATTCCGTCGTCAAGGCTCAGGCCCTGGTCACGACCGTCATGAAGGACCGGGGCTACCCCGTCGAGGGTCATGATCAGATGCTGGCCGACCTATCTGTCGAGCACGCCAGCACGCTGGAGCAGTACCGCTTGGCCCACACCATCAGCCAGAGCGCGGCCCAGGGGCAAGCTTCCACCGAGGACCTGCGCCAGGCCATGATCAAGTACCGGGCGCTGTTCAGCGACCTGCTCGGCGGCGCGGTGGCCCCTGACGGGGGCGTGGCTGCGCCGGAAGGCGTCGCCCCGGATGGTGACCTGGCCGGCCAGCCAGCCGAGACGCGCACCGCGGGTGGCACCGCGCCAGTCTCCGAGGTCTCCGCGATGAACGCCGACCCCGCCGAGACGCGCACCGCGGACGGCACCGCGTCCGCCTCCGAGGTCTCCGCGATAAACGCCGACCCCGCCGAGACGCGCACCGCGGACGGCACCGCGCCCGCCTCCGAGGTTCCCGCGATGAACGCCGACCCCGCCGGGACGGACCGCGTGGCGGCTGACCCCGCGGCGGCCGGGGTGCCCGATGACGAACTGCGCCCGGAGCCTGCCCGGCGGAGGAGGAGGTAGCCAGATGCCGTCACCCGACGAGATGCAATCACAGTCCGGGAAGTACGCAGCGGCGGATGCCGCAGACGATGACATCGTGGTGGTCGATGAGGAGACGACGGTCAGGGAACCCGGCCGCGGGCCGTGGGTCCGGAGCGGGGACTGGAGTTCCGCGCCCGTAACTGGTACCCAACCGGACTGGGCCGAGCCGACGGCAGGCGGGGAACCGGGCGGCATGCCGCCGTCGGCGGCCGGCGAATCCGGCGGTGCGTCCGCGATGGCGGCCGGAGGACCGGGCAGCACGTCGGCGTCGGCCGACCCGGAGCTGCGGAACGGAACGCTGTCCGCGGCGGCGGCGTCCCCGGCGGCGGGTGGTGACGCCTCCCCGCTGGGGGGCAGTGGTCCCCGGAACGCGCCGCCATCAGCGCGGGATGACGAGGGTGCCGGGCCACAGGCGGCAGGCGGTGTCGATTCGATGCCGGCCAGGGCACCGGGGACCGCCCAGCCTGCCCCGCAGGGTGACCGGCGCTGGCGCGAGATCCAGGCGATGTTCGTGGACGATCCGCGCGACTCCGTGCAGCGAGCGTCGGACCTGATCGACACCGCGATCGAGGAGTTCCTGGCCGAGATCCGGCAGCGGCAGGCGGCCCTCGCATCGTCCTGGCAGAACCGCGACGCGGACACCGAGGCGCTGCGCTCCGCGCTGAAGGACTACCGGGCCTTGTGGGCCGTCGTCCGCGACATGCCCGCGGTCGGCGTACCTGGCGGCGCCGCCGCAGCGGGTGCGGGTGTCGGCGGTAGCAGCTTCGGCGCCGGGCCTGGCGGCTCGGCCGGCCCATATGAGCCGGAGCGAGGAGGCATGTCAGCCTGAGGGGCCACGACGACAGGCCGACATCGTCGCGGCGCGCTCGTTCGAGGAAGGGTCAGATGGGGGCCGAGGCCGCGTGAACCAGCCGGGGTACACCAGTGCAGGCGCGCAGGGCCCGGCGAGGCCGGTGCCTGGCGCAGTCGACCGCGCGGGCTCGCTGCGCACCGAAGACCGCGGATCCGAGGCTGCCGGGACCCGGACCCGGGAGCGAGTCCGGACGCAGGAGGAACGCCGGGCCCGGGACGCAGGCGATCCCGCGTCCGGCGACCGGATCCAGGAGGCCGTCGAGGAAGCCGCCGCGGTGGCCGAGGAGACCGGCGGCCTGGGCAAACCCGGGCGGCCGATCAACCGGCGTTCCCCGTTCATGATCGGGATGACGGCGGCGTTCGGCGTCGCGGTCACGTACGGCCTGGTCGAGGTGTTCATCCGGGCCCGGGTGGTGCTGGTCCTCATCGGCCTGGCGCTGTTCATCGCCGTCGGCCTGGACCCGGTGGTCGGCTGGCTGGTCCGCCATCGCGTGCCGCGGTGGGCCGCCGTGGTCACGGTCATCGCCTGCACCCTCGCAGTGATCGCGGCGTTCCTGGCGGCGGCGATACCGCCGCTAACCGCCCAGGCCACCGCGCTCGCCCACGAGATCCCGCACTACCTGCATGCCCTGCAGAACCGCAACTCCCAGCTGGGCAAGCTCAACGCCAGGTACCACATCCAGCAGCGGCTGACCAAGCTGGTCACCAGCCGGGGCGGCTCCCTGGCCGGCGGGGTCCTGGGCGCGGGGGCGCTGGTGCTCGGCGCGGCCTCCGCCATCCTCACCGTGCTGGTCCTGAGCATCTACTTCCTGGCCGGCCTGCCCCGGATCAAGCTGTTCGCCTACCAGCTCGTGCCGCACTCGCGCCGGCCCCGGGTGATCCTGATCGCCGACGAGATCCTGGCCAGGGTGGGCGGCTACGTGCTGGGAAACGTCATCACCTCGGTGATCGCGGGCGCCGGCACCTATCTGTGGCTGCTCGCGTTCGGCATCCCCTATCCGATCCTGCTGGCCATGTTCGTCGCCCTGCTGGACCTGATCCCGGTCATCGGGTCGACCATCGGCGGCGCCGTGGTCAGCCTGGTCGCGCTCACCGTGTCGCTGCCGGTGGCCGTCGCCACGCTGGTGTTCTACATCGGCTACCGGCTGGCCGAGGACTATCTCATCGTGCCCAGGATCATGGGCCGGACGGTCCAGGTGCCGGCCATCGTCAGCCTGGTAGCGGTCCTGATCGGTGGCGTGCTGCTGGGGATCGTCGGCGCTCTGGTCGCGATTCCGGTGGCTGCGGCCATTCACCTGCTGCTGCGCGAGGTCACCATCCGCCGGCTCGACCACAGCTGAGCCGGCCCGGCCTCTGCTCGCCGGGCCTGGCCGCTGGCTGGCGCGCACGTCTCGTAAACGGCGCGTGGCGCCGACATAGTCGGCGCCACATTCATTTCGCGGGGGGACTTCAGTCCCGCGCCCGCGTGTCGCTCAGCCCTGCCGGGCCTTCCAGCGGGGGTGGGCACGGTTGATCACGAAGACCTTTCCGCGCCGGCGTACCACTACCGACCCCGGCCTGCGCTTCAGCGACCTGACCGAGTTGCGCACCTTCATGGCTGACTCCTTCCGGCCTGAAGCCTTGAAGCTTGACATACTGTTGAACACGATTTCCATTACCATTATTCCGGCTGTTCCGGCCGTTGCGGCAGGGCGGCGGGTTCCTCACCGGCCGGCCGGCTGGAACGCCAGGCCCGGGCGACAGGGCGCGCATGGTCGCGGCGCTCGCCCCGTACCGGATCACGGAGCGGGCGGATAGCGCCTGGGTCGTCGCAACAGCCACTGCCAGAACGTACGGCGCGGCGGCCTGGCCGTGATGGACCCGCTGCCGACCTGGCCGGACACGTCGATCCGCAGTGTGACGGGCACGTCGGGACCCCGCGGCGCGCGGATCCGCACGCTGCCGCTCCTGATCGCCACCTCATCGGCGTCCACGAGGATCCCCGGCTTCGTCACCAGGGTCAGGCTCCCGCTGCTCACGCTGGCTTCGATCTGAACCGACGGCTGCGCGATCACGGCCTGGGTGAAGTCCAGTGTCACGCTTCCGCTGGTCACCAGCACTTCGATCCGCCGGGGCACCACCCAGCGGCCGTCCCGCTTCGTGCTGCCGCTGTGGCAATCGAACCGGATCATGTCCTTGGGTGCGGGGGCCGGCCCGCTGACCGCGGCGCCCGGGACGGCCGGCAGGTCGGTGGTCAGCACCGCCAGCTCGGCGTAGGTACGGGCGGTCAGGGCCGCGTCCAGCCGCTGGTCGAGCTCCTCGGCGGTCAGCCGGCCGTCCCCTGCCGCCGTCCGCAACACCTCGACGACCTTGTCCCTGTCCTCGTGCGAGGCCCGCAGCTCGTCCGGTGACCGGACCTCGTTACCTCGCGCCGGCACCGATGCCTCATCCGCCATGGACAAACTGTACGGCTGGTTCAGCGGATCAGCAGGGCCATGGCGGCGTACTGGCATCCGGCCGCCGCGCACACGTAAGCGTGAAAGACCTCGTGGTACCCGAACACCGATGGATAGGGATCGGGCCGGCGGCGGCGGTAGCAGACCGCCCCCGCGGTGTACAGCACCCCGCCGGCCAGCACCAGCAGCCCCGGGATCGCGCCAGCATGGATCCACACGCCCGGCAGACCCAGGCCGGCCACCCAGCCCAGCCCGATGAACGTCCCGCCCACGATGAGCTCGGGGGCGTTCATCCATGCCATGTGGACGGCGGCCGCCGCGATGGCCAGCGCCCACACGACGATCAGGCAGGTCATTCCCACCGGACCGGGCCAGGCGAGCAGGAAGGCGGGGGTCGCGGTACCCGCGATCAGGAAGAAGATCATCATGTGGTCGAGGCGCTGCAGCCGCTGCCGCCAGGCGGACGTCCAGTTACCGCGGTGATACAGCGCGCTGGCCCCGAAAAGGGCGCTTACGCTCGTCGCATAGATGGCCCCGGCGGTGATCCGGGTGTACCCGCGGGTGCGGACCAGCAGGATGACCCCGAGCACCAGCGACGCCGCGAACCAGAACAGGTGCAGCCAGCCGCGCAGCAGGGGCTTGGTGTAGTAGATGCCGCGCCGGGCATCGAAGAACGTGCCCGCCTCGGGCGGCCTCTGCACCTCCAGGTCTGACGGGGGATCGGTGAGCGCCACGGTCAGGGCCTGGTGACGTGGTCGATGCCGAAGATCACGCCGGGGCGTGGGAGAACCTGGCGCAAGGATCCGCTCCTTCAGGTGGCCGCTGAGTGCCTGGACACTACCCGAGAACCGTCAGCACTCTGACTCCGGCGACGCACCACCTACCCTGCGGGCGTGCAGTCATCCCTGCCGCGCGAGGGTTTCGCGCCGCGACCGCTTCCCAGCCCAGACCTGACAGGAGCCCGGCGTGGACGAATCGGTGATCCGCCGCAAGGTAGCCGAAGCGAGGGTGGCCCGGGTGGGCACGCTGGACGAGCGCGGGAGCGTCCACCTCGTCCCCGTGGTCTACGTGGTGGACGGCGACACCTGGTACTCACCGAGCGATCCGGGCTCTCGCCCGGTCAAGCGGCTGCGCAACGTCCTGGCCGACCCCCGGGCCACGATCCTCATCGACGACTACGAGGAGGTCTGGTCGCGGGTGTGGTGGGTGCGGCTGCGCGGCCAGGGCCGCATGGTCGAGTCCGCGGCCGAGAGCGAGCGCGCGCGCCGGCTGCTCGCCGCGAAGTACCCGCAGTTCGGCGGCGACGCCGAGGCCACCACCGCCGGGCCGGTCATGGCCATCGACATCCAGGAGTGGGCGGGGTGGTCCTATTCCTGATGACCGCGCCCCGGGCCGGATGGTCCGCGTGGTCAGCCGGGCCCGGGCGGCCCAGCGGTCAGAGCGGGCGCTCGAACGTGACGAAATCGCGGCCCGGGCCGTTGTAGCCGGGCACCGGCCCGGCGACCGCGAAGCCCATCGACCGGTGGAAGGCGATCGACCCGGCGTTCGCCGGGGCGGTCGCCGCGCTGACCACGCGCCGGCCGTCGGCCCGCGCCAGCGCGAAGAATTCCTCGTACAACCGCCGGCCCAGCCCGGCCTGACGCGCCTGCGGGGCCACGCCGGCGAAGTGGATGTAAGCGCGCTGCGGCTGCGCCGGGGACAGGATGCCGATCAGAAACGCCATCGGGCCGTCGGGCCCGTCCACGACCAGGCTGCTGTTATGGAAATGGTCCAGGAACAGCCTGGGCAGGGCGGCCAGCACCGGCCGGCCCCACCACCGGTCAGCGACCGCCGCGATCGCGTCGTAGTCTTCCGGCCGGGCCGGGCGCGACCGCAGCCGGCCCATGTCAGGCCCGGCGGCTCCTGCCTCTCCCGTCGCGCCACCCTCCGCCATCTCATTGAGTCTGGCACGCTCCCTGAGTCTGGCTCGCCGGGATACGGTGCCGTCAGGACCATGGGGGTACGACATGAACCTTGAGGCATACGAGCTCGTTATGCTGCGCAGGCCCGCGGACGCGACGCCCTATGACGACCCGACCCTGGAGCGGATCCAGCGCGAGCACCTCGCCTACCACGCCGAACTGCGCGCCGCCGGTCAGGTCGTCACGAACGGCCCGCTCACCGACCAGCCCGACGAGTCGCTGCGCGGCCTGACGTTCTACCGGACCGGCTCGCTGGACGAGGCCCGCCGGCTCGCCGAGGCGGACCCGGCGGTCAAGGCGGGCCGACTCGTCGTCGAGGTCATGACCTGGTATTGTCCGGCCGGCACCATGCGCCAGCCCGGCCGGCCCGTATCGTCGCTGTAGCGTGCCCCGGACGTTAATCGCGCGCCGCCCGCTGGCTGCGCGGGTACCCTGGGCACCATGACGACCGCGTCGATCTGGCTGTGGCGGGCCGCCTGACCAGGCGGCCCTTAGACGTCATATTCCCCTGACCACCGGCCGCCCCGGCGCGGCGGCCGGCTGGACGCAAGCGAGCTGCGCACAGGGCATGCCCCCAGCACAGGAGGCCGACATGGCCCGCAGCCTTTCCCTCGTGGTCCCGAGCGGCAGCCTGACCCTGGGCAACCTGCTCGGCGCCATCCAGCACTGGGTCGCCGACCAGCGCGGTGCCGACACTCTTTACGGTCTCGCCGACATGCACGCCCTGACCACGCCGCACGACCCCGCGGCGGTCCGGGCGGCCACGCTCGAGCAGGCCACGCTGCTGCTCGCGGCCGGCCTGGATCCCGGCCGCAGCACGCTGTTCGTGCAGAGCCACGTGCCCGCGCACGCCGAGCTGCTCTGGCTGCTCGAGGCGACCGCTTACGACGGGGAGCTGCGCCGGATGATCCAGTACAAGGAGAAGTCGGCGCGTCATCAGACGGTGCGCGCGGCGCTGCTGACCTACCCCGTCCTGATGGCTGCCGACGTGCTGCTGTACGACGTCGCCACCGTGCCGGTGGGTGACGATCAGCGGCAGCACCTAGAGCTCGCCCGGGATCTGGCCTTGCGCTTCAACCGCGCCTACGGCCAGACGTTCACGGTGCCGCGCACGGTCACCCCCGCGGTGGGCGCGCGGGTCATGGACCTGCAGGATCCGTCGGTCAAGATGAGCAAGTCGGCGCCGCCGCGGGCGGCCGGGGTCATCCGCCTGCTCGATCCGCCCGACGTGGTGCGGCGCAAGATCGCGCGGGCGGTCACCGACAGCGGCCAGCGGCTGGAGCCCGGGGCCGAACCCGGCCCGGGTGTGGCCAACCTGGTCACGATCCTCGCCGCGTGCACGGGACAGACGCCGGAGCAGGCCGCGGCCGCCGCCGGCTCCTACCGGGAACTCAAGCAGGCCTGCACCGAAGCGGTCACCGGGCGACTCGCCCCGCTGCAGACCAGGTACGCCGCGCTCGCTGACAACCCGCAGGCCGTGACGCGCGCGCTGCGGGAGGGTGCCGAGCGGGCCCGGTCACTGGCCAGCGGCACGCTGGCCCGGGCCAAGAGCGCGATCGGCCTGCTGGCGCCTTAGCGCGTGCCTGGTTACCGGGCACGCGCTAGAGCGCAGGGCGCTCTTAGCTGCCCCCGGGGACGGCCATCTCGGCGAGCCTGGACCAGTCGTCTTGCGGGATCTCGAAGTTGATGATCTTCGGTGTCTCGGCCGGCGCTGTCAAGATCCGGCGGGCTCTCGCGCTGTCTGTCTGGCGACAGTGCCGGCGCACCCGGGCTCAGGTGGCAGCATGAAGAGGTGACTCAGTTGCCGGACCGCGCCCCCGCCAGCGTTCCAGGCTGCGGCCCGGACGTGGCGCAGGACGACGCCCTGGGTGTCCTCGCCGACGAGCGCGGGGTGCACACACGGCCGTTCGGAATGCTGGTAAATCTCGTCGCCAGCGGAGACGTAGTGATCCTCAGCGGCGCCGGGCTGTCCACCGAATCCGGCATCCCGGACTACCGCGGCCCGAGCGGCCGGGCCCGGCGGGGCGAGCCGATGACCTACCAGACGTTTGTGGCCACGGCGGCGGCCCGCCAGCGGTACTGGGCGCGCAGCCACCTGGGCTGGCGGCACGTGGCCCGCGCCCGGCCGAACGCCGGGCACCACGCCGTCGCCGAGCTCGAGCGGGCCGGGCTGCTGGCCGGGACCATCACCCAGAACGTCGACGGCCTGCACCAGGCGGCGGGCGCGGAGCAGGTGATCGAGCTGCACGGCAGCCTGAGCGGCGTCCTGTGCCTCGGCTGCGGTGAGCGGACCCCGCGGCTGCGGCTCGACCAGCGGCTGCGCGCGGCGAACTCCGGCTGGGCGGCGCGGGCGGCCGAAATCACCCCGGACGGTGACGCCCTGCTGGCCGACGACGACCTGGCCGGGTTCCGCGTCGTCGACTGCGAGAGCTGCGGCGGCGTGCTCAAGCCCGATGTGGTGTTCTTCGGCGAGAACGTTCCGCGGGCGCGGGTCGAGGAATCCTACCGGCTGATCGAGCGGGCCGGCGCGCTGGTCGTGCTCGGCTCCTCGCTGACCGTGATGTCCGGCTACCGGTTCGTCCGGCGCGCCTCGAAGCTGGCCATCCCGGTAGTGATCATCAATCAGGGCCCGACCCGCGGCGACCCGCACGCGCTGGCGACCATAGACGCCCCGCTCGGTGCGGCGCTCAGCACGCTCATCGCCCGGGTGCGGCCTGAGGCGGCGGTGTCATAGCGGGTAGGGGTACAGCGGGCGAATCCGCGCAGACCGAGAGGAGAGTTCCGATGAACTGGCGGCTTTTGGTCGTGGTGGCGTGCATCGCCGTCGCGTGCGCGGCCATCATCAGCAGCAAGGACGACATCGACCGCTACATGAAGATGCGCAGGATGTGACGGCCGGCCGGTCCCGGAACATGCCTAAAGGGGCGGCCACCTGGGTAGCCGCCCCTCGGGACGCTGATGCTGCGGCTTGACCGCCTGATCCGGCTTCGCGCTGGGTGGCGCTTACTTCTTGGCCGTCGAACCGCGGCCGCTCCTGGCGGACGCGGAGTGCTGGGCCTTGCTCGCGGTGCGCTCGGCCCCGGCGGCGATGTCCTCGGCCTTCGCCGCGGTCTGACCGGCCTTCGCCGCGGTCTCCCCGGCCCTCTTCGCGGCGGTCCGCTCGGTCTTCGTGACGAAGCGCTCGGCCTGCTTCGGCGCGTTGCTGAGGGTCTCGGTCAGCGGCTCGGCGTAGGCCAGCAGGCTCTTGGTGAAGTCGCGCTGCATGGCGAGCAGGTGCACGCCGAAGTCATACGAGCGGTCCACCAGCTCGTCCAGCGTGGGGATCGTGGACTTGATGTCGATGTTCGAGACGAGCTTCTGCATGCCGTCCGACCACGTGCGCACGGTCGAGTTCATCGTCTCCTGGCCGTAGCGGACGGCGTCGGCGATCCGCTCCTGCGGGCTGGTCATATCTTGACTCCTTCAGAGTTCGTTTCCCTGGTCTGCTTACTAAAGTACGCAAGGGTGCTAGCTCTGTCAAGCGAAGTGCTAGCTGTAGCAAGCACTCAGGTGGATCCGGTGCCGCGGAGCCGCAGCCGGACTGTGGTCGCCCAAGCCGCCCGCTCAGCCGGAGTCGCGGAAGCTGCGGTACACGTTCAGCAGCGCCTCGCGCTGCCGGGGGGTGAGTTTCGGGTCGGACACGATGGCCGCCTCGGTGTCAGGCCCGGCATCGGCCCCGGTCGCCCGTCGCCCCGTGTCCGCTCCGTCCGCCCGCTCGGTGTCCGCCCCGGCGGCGCCGGCGTCATCGGCATGGGTGCTGGTGGACAGGAAGTTAGCGCGCCTGAGCAGTTCCTCGGGGGCGATGCTGAGCGCCTGCGCGATCGATCGCAATACCCTGAGCGACGGCTGGTGCAACCCGCGCTCGACCTGGCTCAGGTAGGCATTGGAGACACTGGTGAGAGCGGCCACCTCCCGCAGCGACATATGGGCTAGCTGCCGCTGCACGCGGATGAACGTGCCCAGCGCGTTGACCGGCGTCTGCGACGACTCCTCCGCCCCGCCCTTCCCGTTCTGCCTGCTTGACATACCTATCACTCTAGCCTGAGCGACCGCCCGCCGCCTCGGTCATGATCATTCTCCCGATCACCGGCGGAGCCGGGCTTGTCAGGGGGCGGGGAGGGTGGCGGCCAGGCGGTGGCGGCCCTGGGAGCCTGTGATGACCGCGGGCAGATGTTGCGATCCGAACGGGCGCCAGCGCGCGGTCAGGCGCACCGTCGGCGCGCGGGCCAGGTGCAGCACGAGGCGGGCGACGGCCTGCCCGGTCCGCCGGTCGAAGGTGGCCGTGCCGTCGATCGTCGCGTCGCTCACCCAGCGGACGCCGTGCAGACGGATGGTAAGCGGGCCGGGTCCGGGTGCGAACGTTACCCGCCCGCCTCGCAGGCCGAGGTCCTTGTCGCCATCCAGCAACGGGAAGCGGCTCAGCTCGTCGGCCACGCTCGCCACGCCGATCGCGGCCGCCTGCCGGGCCCCGCGCCCGGCGGTGTTGCCGCGGGCCGCGGTCGCGGGCCGGGCCTGGGCGAGCAGCCGGGGGTACGTCCCGACCGTGTGCACCGGGGTGACCCGGGGCGCGCACGAGGTGTTCTCGCTCCGCACGCGGCCCGGCCGCAGCACGAAGCGCCGGTAGATGGATGCCGGACAGGAGTCGTTCTGGTCCTGCAGCGTGACGTGGGTCAGGTTGGCCACGGTGACGAGCCGGGCGGACGGGCCCACCTGGCGGGCCACCAGGGTGGCCCCGTCCAGCTTCGGGGTCAGCGAGTCGAGCGTTCCGGACAAGATGAGCACCGGCAGGCGGCGCGGTACCAGCGGCGGGCGCCTGGTGATCGGCCGGACCAGGCGGGCGGGAGCCGGCCAGTCCAGGCAGGCGTTGTATGCCTCGGTGTACTGGTCCAGGCTGGTCCACTGCCGGACGCTGAACGGAGCGAACGTCCGCGGTGGCTTCCGCCGCAGCGCCCTGCGGTACTGCTGCGCCCGGGTGGCCGGCGGGGCGGTCCGGCTGAACAACTGCACGTAGTCCGTGCAGGCCACGGCGAAGTACAGGCCGTCGCTGAACCCGGGCAGCGGCTCGTTGGTGCTGTCGAAGCCGAGCGAGAGGGCCGCGATCCGCAGCAGCGGCGCGGGGTCGCCGCGGCGCAGCAGCGCGCGCCCGGCGGCGTCCAGGTCCCGGTAGACGACCGGGTCGAAGCCCGCGTTGTTGACCAGGTTGACCAGGGTCAGGGCGGTCACGGTGAGGCGGGTCCTGACACCGGCCACCGACGTCGTGTAACCGGTCACCGCCGACCGGCCCAGCCGCCGGGCGAGCGCCCCGATCCGCGCCCAGGACGAGCCGGGCGCGGCCCGCGAGCAAGCCCGGGAGAGCCGGCACGCCGCGTTGAAGGCACGCCGGGCCGTCACGACCGTGGTGGTGTACCACGGGTCGAGGCCGAGCACCTGGTAGGTCGAGTCGAGCGTCACCGAGCGCAGCAGGCCCGGATACCGGGACGCGAACACCTGGGAGAACCAGCTGCCGTAGGAGTCGCCGTACAGGTCGACCCGGGCCAGCTTCAGGTGCCGCAGCACGGTCGCGACGTCCCGGGCCGAGTAAGCCGTGTTGAACAGGTCGGAGGCGTGTACCCAGCCGCCGCCCCGGTACCGCCAGGTCTGGTTGAGCCGGCGCCCGCAGGCCGCGACCAGCCGGTTGAACCTCGCCCCGTACTGCCTGGCGCCCGCGTGCTCCAGCCCGGGGCAGTTCACCGGCGTGGAGTTACCAGTGCCCCGCAGGTTGACCAGCAGCATGTTCCGGGTGCGCAGCAGCGGGCCAGCCATCGCGGCGTACAGGCTCTGCGAGCCGGTCGAGGAGAAACCCGGACCGCCCTCCACGGCCAGGATCGTCCCGGCCGCGTGCCGGGTCCTGGTGGCAGGCAGCCAGCGGAAGCCGATTCCTATGTCCGGGCTGGCCGGCGAGGAGTAGTCCAGCGGCACCTTGATCCGGCCGCAGTACGACGGGCGCTTCTGGTGGCACCGGGGCAGGCGGACGTCGCCGAGCCTGATCGACGCGGCAGCATTCTGGTGCCCGATCACTGCGGCCGCCGTGGCGGTCACGGTGGCGGCGGGCCAGCCCGGCACGAACACGACGACCGCGGCCAGCACGGCGACCCACCGGCGCCGGCCCAGGCCGGCCCTCCCGATGCTGGACGTCACGCCGACGATCGTAGGTTCGCGCGAGGCCGGCCGGCAATGCCCGGTGATGACCGACGAGTTCCGGGCCCCGGCCAGGTGCGCACCGGTGAGGATTCCGGATCAGGCTCTCGATCGGTAGGTCACGTGCGACGGGGGCG
>DASXLW010000219.1:0-7670 GCA_036496025.1 Streptosporangiaceae bacterium | reverse complement strand
CGGCAGCCTCCAGGCTGACGTCCATCGGCTTCTCGATGACGAGGTGCTTGCCCGCTCCGGCGGCCTCGACGCCGACCTCGGCATGCAGCCCGCTCGGTACGCAGACGCAGATCACTTCGATGTCTTCGCGGGACACCAGCGCCGCGAGATCTGGTTCGGCCGCGCAGCCGCGGGAGCGGGCAAACGCCGCGGCCCGGGCGGCATCCGGGTCGGTCACCGCGACCAACCGCGCTCCCCCGATCGCGCCGATCGCCTCCGCGTGGGTGGCGGCGATCACGCCGCAGCCCACGATCCCGAAGCCGTGCGTCATGTCGTGGCGCCCGCTCCGGCCGGCCCGTCCGGGCCCGCCGCTCACGTGCCCTCCGCGGTATCCGCGGTCTGCGTCCGTGGGCATTGCCCCTGGGCCCTAGCCGCGGCGCGAGCCGTCGGGACCATCCCGCGGCGCCGCGACCACATAGGCGGCTGCCGCGGCGGCCAGGCCGCCCAGCGCGAGCCAGGGTGAGGAGCCGGGCACCGCGGCCAGCGCGGCCAGCACGATGCCGGTCGCCGCGACCGCGCCCAGCACCGCCGGCAGTCGCAGTCGCAGCCAGGCCCGGGCGGTACCGCCCGCCAGGCCAGCCGGGCGGCCGAGCAGCAGCAAGAATCCGAGCAGCAGCAGCCCCTCGCCGGCCATCGCCGCGGTGTCCAGTCGCGACGCCGCGCACAAGATGATGACGGCGATCGCGACCACGGTGCCCGCGGCTGTCCGCACCCTCTCGGCGGCATCGGGGCCGGGCGGACCCGGCTCCCGGCCCTTCGCAGCGACCGCGGTCGCGGTATCGGGGCCGACGGCCGACGGCCCGCGGCCAGGTGCGATCTGCGCCCGTGCGGGGATCCCGGTCCGGGCACGGACGGTTGCCGCCACGTGCCGGGCCACCGCCGCGCCCCGCTGCGGCCAGCCGGTGACGAGCGCGCAGAGCAGGCCGACCACCGCGACCGAGTACAAACCGCGCGGGTCGGCCGCCACCGGGACCACCACGAGAACCACGCCGGCCAGCGCGGTGACGGCCCGCATCATGGCCGCCCCGCCATGGCCGGCATCCGCCGGACAGGGTCCATGGCGGTGATGGCCCGCATCATGGCCGCCCCGCCATGGCCGGCACCCGCCGGACCGTGGCCATGGCCGCGTCGAGTTCCTCGTCCACGGGCCACGAGATCACCGGGATCCCCGCGCTTTCCAGACCGAAGCGCTGCGCCTCCCGGTCCAGCCGCCAGATCCGCAGCCCGAGATCCGACAGCCGCGACCGGGCCAGGCCCGACGGTTCCGCGCGCAGCACGTCCACCACCACGACCGGAAACCCGCGCTGGCGCAGGTCCGTGACCACGCCGAGCGACCGCTGGTCGATCAGCGGGGAGAACAGCACCACCAGAGCGCCCGGCGGCAGCGCGGTGCGCGGGATGCGGCCCAGGTCGGGCGTCACGTCGCTGTGGAAGCGGACGCCCAGGACCATCTCGGCGATCCGGTAGAACTGCCGCTCGCCGGGGGCGGGACCGAGCCAGCGAAGCATCCCGCCGAGCGTGACGATCCCGGCCCGGTCGCCGGTCCGCAGGTAGGCGGCGACGAGCCCGGCGGCGCCGCGCACCGCGGTGTCGAGCGTGGTCTCACCCGGCGGCCCGATGTCGGAAAAAGCGTCGATCATGACGACCAGGTCGGCGGCCCGCTGCGCGGCCCGCTGGTTGACGTGCAGCTGGCCGCGCCGGCTGGTGACCCTCCAGTTGACGTCCCTGAGCCGGTCGCCAGGCAGGTACGAGCGGACGCCGGCGAACTCGATGCCCTCGCCCACGGCCCGGCCGGTGTGCTCGCCGATGCGGCGGAGCAGCTCGGGCGGGACCAGCCGGGGCCTGACCGCCGGCGGCCGCGGGAACACGTCGATCGGGCCGGCCCACGCCTGCACCGCCGTCGACCAGGTCCCGCCCCGGCCGCTGCAAGTGACGTGCACCGGCCCGATGCTGCGGCGCCCCCACACCTCGGGCCGCACCGTCCAGCTCGCCCGGGCCGTGCGGCACTCCAGGGTCACCTGCGCGGCCGACCCGGTCACCAGGCTGAACTCCGCGGGCAGCTCGAGCATGAAGGAGATCGTTTCCATCTGGCCGGCCACCGCGGCGGTGACCGCCAGCTCGATCTCCTCCCGTTCGAAGCAGCGGGTGGCCGAAGCCGTGGCATTGATCTCCACGTCGTCCGGCCGTCGCCCGTGCGGGGCCGCGACCAGGGCGGCCAGCAGCGGGGCGGCCAGCAGCAGCAGCCCGGCGTGCCCGGTGACCAACGCAGCCGCCAGGGCCAGCAGCGCGATCGTGGCCAGTCGCCGGGCCCCCCGGGCGGGATACCAGCTGACCTGGCGTTTCACGGGGTGATCCGGCTGACCGTCGGCTGGGCCCGCGGAACCGGCAGCTCTCCCAGCAGCTCGGTCACGATGTCTTCCCCGGTGACCTGGCGCACCCACATCTCCGGGCGGAGCACGAGCCGGTGCGCCAGCGCGACGATCGCGACCGCCTTGACGTCCTCGGGCGCCACGAACTCGCGGCCGGCCAGCACCGCGTGCCCCCGGGCGAGCTGGATGATGGCGAGCGTCCCGCGCGGGCTGGCGCCCACCATGACTTTCGGATGCTTGCGGGTGGCGGCGACCAGGTCCACGATGTAGCCGAGCACATCCGGATCGACGTGCACCCCCTCGAGCGATTCCCGCATGGCCAGCACCCCGGCCGCATCGGTCACCTGGCGCGGCTGCGGCGGCTCCGAACCCCGGGCCAGCCGGCGCCGCGCCATTTCGGCCTCGCCGTCGTGATCCAGGTAGCCCAGCCTGACCCGCGCGGTGAACCGGTCCAGCTGCGCCTCAGGCAGCGGGTAGGTGCCCTCGTACTCGATCGGATTGTCGGTGGCCAGCACGATGAACGGCGCTGCGAGCACGTGGGTGGTGCCGTCCACGCTGACCTGGCCCTCCGCCATCGCCTCCAGCAGCGCCGCCTGGGTCTTCGGCGGGGTGCGGTTGATCTCGTCGGCCAGCAGCAGGTTGGTGAACACCGGCCCGGGCCGGAACGAGAACTCTCCGCTCCGCGGGTCGAGGACGGGCGCCCCGGTCAGGTCGGCGGGCAGCATGTCCGGGGTGAACTGGACCCGGGTGAATTGCAGGCCGAGCGCGCCGGCGAACGTCCGGGCGAGCAGCGTCTTGCCGAGCCCCGGCAGATCCTCGATCAGGATGTGCCCGGCGGCCAGGATGCCGAGCAGCACCAGCGTCACCGGGTCCCGTTTGCCCACGATGACCTGTTCCACCTCGGCCAGGATCCGCGCGCACTGCTGCGCGGTGTCGTGGGCTCGGCCGTTGCGCGGGCCGGTCACAGCTCCTCCAGCCTGGTCACGATCCGGTCGACGGTGGCCATGCTCACTCCCGGGGCACGGCTGTCGTTCGATGGCAGCCTGGACATGTCCAGCAGCGGCCACAGCTCCGCGCCGACCAGCTCCGTGGCCCGGTCGGGCCGGGCGGCCGCGTCCAACCCGTACCGCTGGGCCAGCCGCGCATCCAGCAGCCGGGCCAGCCGCGGCCGGAGGCCGTGATCGTAGTGCCGCGGCGACGCGTTCGCCCAGGAGAGGTCGGAGGTGATCTTCCGGTAGACGGGGAAGTCGGCCTCGCTGCCGTCCCCGGACCGGCGATCTTTCCGAACCGCGCTGGCTGGCGGCTGTTCACCTCGCGGCATCATGGCCCGCGCGAACAGGATCGCGGCCAGCGCCAGCACGGTGCCGGCGACCACGAAGCCGGCCGGTCCCGCGACCAGGTAGCCCTCGGCCAGCAGGACGGCCGTCACCAGGGCCAGCGCGGTCAGCGCGATTGGCCGGTCCGGCGACTCGACTGGGGAGGCCGCGCCGTATCCATCGGCTTCGCTCGCGGCGCCGGTTACCGGGACCGGGCCGGACGCGCCCGCGGCCCCGCCTGGCCTGCCGGGCGGCCGCGCCGCGGCCGCAGCGCTCGCGTCCGGCCGCGGCTCTCCTGCCTGGTGACCGCTGCTCACCCCGCACCCCCCAGATCGGCTCGCAGCCGCGTCAATGCGCCCTGCGCGGCGGCACGCTCGCCCTCGGCTATGTCCCGGTGGCCGTATCGCGCCTGCCGGAACAACCCGGTCAGCTCGCCCGCGGCCGCCGAGCGGATCAGCCCGCCGGACGCCGCGCGCGCCAGCACCTCATCGGGGGTGTCCGACGCGGCCGGTACCGCGCCCGCGCCGGCCAGGCTTCCTTCCATGGCCGCGTAGCAGGCGATGATCGCGGCTCGCGGATCGGCCTCGTCCCGCAGGGCGGCGGTGCCAGCCGACAGCGCGTCCTGCAGCGAAGCCTTGCTCTCGCTCTCCGGCTCGGCGGGCCGATAGTCCGCCGTGTCACGACCCCGGCGCTGCCTGCGCACCCACAGGGCCGCGATGATCAGTGCCGCCGCGGTGAACGCCATCCCGGCGAACAGGGCCCAGCCGCTTGACGTGTTGCTGCTCAGGGGCCCGCCCGGCTGACCCAGCGGCGGGGAGAGCACGTGCCGGACCGGCCGCCGCCCGTTCCACGCCCTGACGATCAGCACGATCGGGCCGACGATCACGGCCAGCGACAGCAAGACCGTAACCATCCGCGCCCACCACGGCATCGGCAAGGCCGCGGACTGGTTGCGCTTGCGCTTGCGCCGGTAACGGCCCACCAGCACGAGCAGCACGAGGCCGGCCACCATGCTGGCGCCGGTCACCGCGGCGGTGATGTCGGCGAAAGCCTGCCCGGTGGCTCCGCCCACCACGCCGCGGGCGGCGGTCGGCAGGGCGGCCCGCGCCTGCAACCCGATCGCGGCGATCGCGCACAGGGCAGCGATGACGGCCACCCGGCGGATCTGGGCCACTCCCTGCGGCATGCTGCCTCCCGCGCCCGGCCGGACCCGTCAGCGGCTGGTCCCGGCGCGCCGGCGGATCCTTTACCTGCCCATCGATTGTGTCATTCCCGGCGGATAAGCCCGCGGGCCCGCGGATACTGATGCCCGGACGTCACGCACTCGTGATCGAGGCGTGCCTGACTACGCCGACTTATCATGCGCTAGCGAGCCACATATCCCCGCTAAGAGCGCCGGGCGCTCTCAGTGCGTCACGAACAGGTTGCAGGGCATGAAGAGTCAACAGGCTTCATCGTGCGTGATCGAGCCGATGGCTGCCGCCGATGCGGGCGCGGTGCTGGCCATATACCAGGCCGGGCTGGATACCGGGCAGGCGAGCTTCGAGACCCGGGCGCCGGACTGGGCGGCTTTCGACGCGGCCAGGCTCGCCGCTCACCGCTACGTGGCCCGGGAGCCGAACACCGGCGAGGTGCTCGGCTGGGTCGCGGTGTCCGCTGTCTCCAGCCGGTGCGTGTATGCCGGCGTGGTCGAGCACTCCGTCTATATCGCTCCGGGAGCCAGGGGACGGGGCGTCGGGACGGCGCTCCTTCGCGCGCTGATCCGTTCCACCGAGCGGGCCGGCATCTGGACCATCGAGTCCGGGATCTTTCCGGAGAACGCCGCCAGCCTGCGGCTGCACCAGAGCGTGGGATTCCGCGTGGTCGGCACGCGTCAGCGGCTCGGCCGGCACCACGGCCGGTGGCGGGACGTCATCCTGCTGGAGCGGCGCAGCCCGGCCGTGGGCGCGCAGGCATGACGCCGGCCGGCCCGGCGGCCGAGCCCATCCCAACCGCGAGGCTCTTGCTCGAGCCGCTGGCTGTGCGGCACGCCGCCCCCATGGTGGAGGTGCTGGCCGCGCCGCGATTGTACCGCTTCACCGGCGGCAGGCCGCCCACGCCGCCCGAGCTCACCGAGCGCTACGAGCGGCTGCTGGCCGGCCCGGCCAGGCGCGGCGAAGGGTGGCTCAACTGGGTCATCCGGCAGCGCGAAGACCAGCAGCTAACCGGCACCGTGCAGGCCACAATCACCAGCGAGCCAGCAGGCCTGCGGGCCGCCATCGCCTGGGTGGTCGGCGCCCCGTGGCAGGGCCGCGGCTACGCCACCGAATCCGCTCAGGCCCTCGTCCACTGGCTGCGCGAACACGAGGTCATGACGATCGTCGCCGCGATCCACCCCGACCACGCGGCCTCCGCTGCCGTCGCGAGCCGGGCCGGGATGACCCCGACCGCCGAGCGCGCCGACGGGGAGATCATCTGGCGGCTGGGCGGCTGACCCGGCCGCCAGCACCGACGGCAGCGGCGGCACAGCCGCCGCCCGCGCCTGCGCTACCCGATGGTCACCGCGGGTCAGGTCGGCGAGACCGTGACCAGGCTCCCGTAGGTCATGTAGTGATAGACCACGGCCGACTGCGCCAGCGGCAGCTCGACGCAGCCCAGGCTCTGCGGGAACCCGAACGACGCGCGCGGGAAGAAGTGCAGCGCATCGCCGCCGTTGAAGTAAGCGACGTTCTGTACCGGGTCGGCGTAGTGGCTGCCGTCCGGGTTCGTGCCCTTCATGATCTGGAAGGGCATCCGCAGGTACACCGGGAAGGTCCCGTCGGCGGTCGGCGCCACCGCGATCCCGGTGTTGGCGAGCGTGTGCTCGACCACATGCCCGTTGTGCCAGACGGTCAGCGTCTCCGGGCTGCCTTTGCTGGCGAGCCCGTAGCTGTACCCGTTCGGGTTGTTCTGGCCCTTGGCCACCGCGCGCAGCAGATCCCGCCAGACGGCGGGTCCGGCCACGCCGTCCATGGGCAGCCCTTCCACCGACTGGAAGGCCCTGATCGCGCCCACATCGATGAGGTTCGTCGCGTCCTTGGCCCACAGGCTGGTCAGCGAGCCCGGGTAGTTGCCCTGCCAGGTGAACCTGCCCGCCGGCGCGCGATAGGCGGCGCTGAGCTGGGCGGCCCGGTCACCGGCCGCCGGGTTGCTCCCCTTCGGCGTCCAGGTCAGCGGCAGGTAGCCGAGCTGGGCCAGGAGCTCCTGCAGCCGCAGCGTGGAGTACGACTTGGTGTGGAACCGGACGGTGACCGGCGCGCCGAGCAGGCCGCCGGCCGCCGTCCGGACCCCCGAAGGTCCGGACGGGATGCGTACGGCGATGGTCGAATCCGGCTTGAACGCGGTAGCCGGGGTGAAGACCATCGTGTCGCCCTTCGCCGCCGTCCAAGTGCCATGTACCGCGGGCGTGATGCTCGGCGTCGGGGAATCGGCGGCCATCGGGGCGGAGAACGTGATCGTCACCGGCCGCGAGCCGTTCACCCGGTGCGCGGCATTGGCGGGAGCGACCGAGAGCACGTGCAGCGGCGGGGCGGGTTTGGCCGGCTGGGCATGGTGCGCCTTGACGGCCGCCGATGCCGGCGAGGAGCCCGTCCGCCCCGATACGAGCAGCCAGGTGACACCGCCCCCGATAATCATCAGGGCCGCGAGGGCCACCGCGCCGCTCAGCAGCACGGTCCGCCGCGAACGCGGCGTGGTAGGCGCCGCAGCCGGCTCGCGATTCCTCCGCCCACCGAACAAAATTCCGCTCCTTTTGCTCAACCTGCCGTGCGGGACTGTGCCTGTTCACCTGGAGCGCCGGGGCCGTGAAACGCATGAGTCGCGCGGCGCAGTTGTTACCGGTCCTACATTCATGTGACGCGCGACAGGCCCGGAAGGTTCGGGTTTTCTCCGGCTTTCTACCAGGTCATCGCAGGCTCATCCGGACCCT
>DASXLW010000218.1:0-18406 GCA_036496025.1 Streptosporangiaceae bacterium | reverse complement strand
GCGATGATCATGCGCTGGACCTCTGAGGTACCCTCTCCGATTTCGAGCACCTTGGCGTCGCGGTAGAAGCGTGCCACGGGGAACTCGTTCATGAACCCGTAGCCGCCGAAGATCTGTGTCGCGTCTCGCGCATTGGCCATGGCCGCGTTCGAGGCGGTCAGCTTGGTGATTGCCGCCTGCTTCTTGACTGGCTGGCCGGCCACCAGCCGCGCTGCGGCGTCGTACCAGGCGAGGCGCGCGGCATGCACCCGCGCCTCCATGTCCGCGATCTTGAACTGAATGGCCTGGTAGCTACCCAGATGATGGCCGAAGGCGGTCCGCTCCGCGGTGTACCGCAGGCATTCGTCCACGCAGCCCTGGGCCAGGCCGACGGCCAGCGATGCGATAGCGATTCTGCCCCCGTCCAGGATCTGCATGAACTGCGCATACCCGCGCCCGCGCTCGCCGCCGAGCAGGTTGCCCTCGGGCACCCGGCAGGAGCTGAACGAGAGCTCGCGGGTGTCGGACGCGCACCAGCCGACCTTGGAGTATTCCTGACCCACGGTGAACCCAGGGGCATCAGCCGGCACGATGATCGCGGATATCTCCTTGGACCCGTCCGCATGGGTTCCGGTGATCGCCAGCGGCGTGACCACGGACGTGATGGAGGTCCCGGCGTTGGTGATGAACGCCTTGCTGCCGTCGATGACCCACTCGCCGCCGTCCAGCCGGGCGACCGTGCGCATCCCGCCGCGGATGTCCGACCCGCCGCCGGGCTCGGTCAGCCCGAACGCGGCCAGCCGGGCCCCCGAGCACAGGTCAGGCAGCCACTTTGCGCGCTGCTCGTCGGTCCCGAACTCGTAGATCGGCATCGCGCCGAGACAGACCGCGGCCTCCAGCGTGATGGCCACTGAGGAGTCCACCCTGGCCAGTTCCTCGATAGCCAGGCAGAGCGCGAAGTGGTCGCCGCCCATCCCGCCGGACTCCTCAGGGAACGGCAGCCCGAACAGCCCCAGCTTGCCCATCCGGGACACGATCTCGTAGGGGAACTCGCCGCGCTCGTAGTAGCCGCCGATAACCGGCGCCACCACGTCGCGGGCGAATTCCTCGACGGTGCGGCGAAGTTCTGCGTGCTCATCGTCGAGCTCGTAGCTGATCATGTTGCCCCTCGCAGCCTCGTGAGCGCCCATCGTACGCGGGTGGCTACTGTGCACCCCCCGGTGGCGTAGGGTGCCGTCAGGGCCTCTGCGCGGCCTCTGCCTCGCCGCCCGCCAGGGGACCTGAAGCTCTCGCGCGAGACCATCCGTCGTGGAGGACACATGCCGACCTTGACCTGCCCGGACTGTGGCAAGGCGGTCCAGCAGGACGATCTCATCTGCTTCACCTGCGGCGCCAACCTGCCCAGGCCCGACGCGCAGGATGAGGACCAGTCCACCCCGCCCACTCTCATGCAAGAGCAGGTCAGGCGCGACCGCACCCGCGCCTGCCCGAACTGCGGCACCCCGGTCGCCGATCCCGCCGATCTCGTCTGCGCGCACTGCAGGCAACCGCTGCCCCAGACGCAAGGGCATATCTCACCCGTCGTGCTGCGCCTGACCTTCCCCACCGGCAACGTGGACGTTCCCGCGGGAACGTCGCTGCTGCTCGGCCGGGACCCGCAGGAGTCGCTGGTCGCCGCGGCCTTCGCCAGGTTCGAGAACGTCTCGCGGCGGCACGCGACAGTCTCGGTCGACGACGCCGGGCACGCCACCGTGCGGGATGAGCATTCCACCAACGGCACCTGGGTCAACGAGGACCGGGTGCTTCCCGGCGTCGATGTCAGGCTGGCCGACGGGGATAACCTCCGGCTAGCCGCCGACATCACGGCTCAGGTGTCGCTGCCCACCCAGCAGCCGGACCCGGCCAGCTTCAGCCGGGACTGATCCGGCTCACCGCTTGTTCTCGCCGCCCCCGTCGGCGAACCACGGATCCGCGGTCCCCTCCGCGTTCAGCCACAGCTCGTCCTCGCCGCTGGCGGTGAACCAGGGCCGGAACGGCTCGCGCCGGGCCAGCGGGTTGGACGGCGCCGACGGGTAGGAGGGTGACGCCGTCCCCCGAGCCCGCCGACGGGCCTGCGCGGCCGCGTGCAGCGCCGCGGCCCGGGCCCACAGCGCGTCGTCCGCCCTGCGGTCCTTCGCGTCCTGCTCCGGCGCCCGAGGCTGGCCGCCGCGGATCAGCCGGGCCGCCACGGCGGCCGCTCCCCCGGCCTCCTCGCGCGGCCCTGGCGCTCGCCGGTCCTGCGCCGCCTCATCCCGGTCACCCGGCTCCCGCCGCTCACCCCGGCGACGCCCGGGCGTCCCGGCCGCGGGCTCGTCGTGGTCCCCGTCCGGCCGCCGGCCCCGGTACCGCGGCGAGGAGGGGTGGCTCGCGGGCAGGTCAGCGAGCCTGCGCCGTACTTCGTCCTGGGATCCGGGGGCGCGGCCACGAGCGTCAGCCCGAGCCCGGGCATCAGGATCGGCACCGGGACC
The DNA here is from genome assembly GCA_036496025.1 of Streptosporangiaceae bacterium. GTDB lineage: Bacteria > Actinomycetota > Actinomycetes > Streptosporangiales > Streptosporangiaceae > PALSA-505. The sequence goes on along the minus strand of DASXLW010000218.1, from coordinate 15,920 downwards.
GTCGGTCCTTCCTGGCATCGCCATCGCCTCACCAGTTCGGGGTCAGTCGCATCGTAGAGGGCACGCCGCAGCGGCGGAACCCCGCGGCGCGGCGCGCGTCGCGGGCCTGCCCGAACGGCGCCAGCCGTGAGATGATCTTCGCGACAGCACCGGCGCGGGTAACCGGCGGGAGCCGAGATGACGACCAGACCACAGTCAGAAGCGACTACGCAGCAGGCGCCCGGACTGCGGCGGGAAGCCATCGGACTACGCGAGGTCCTGTTTCAGAGCATCACGGACATGGCGCCTGGGGCGGCGATCGCGGCCTCGATCCCGGCCGGGGTGGCCTTCGCGGGCGGGTCACTCCCGCTGTCGGTGGTGTTCGCGCTGATCGCGTGCCTGCTCTGCGCGTCCAGCATCGGGCTGCTAGCCGCGCAGATGCCGGCCGCAGGGTCGCTGGCCACGTACGCGGCCCGGGGCATCCACCCGGGGGCCGGCTTCCTTGTCGCGTGGGGGTACGTCCTGGTCGGCGCGCTGATACCGCCGCTCGTGCTGCTGCAGCTCGGCTTTACCACGGCCTCCACCATCAACTCCGAATGGCACTCCTACCCGGCGAACCTGTGGTGGCCGTGGGCGATCCTGGGCGCGCTGATCGTGCTGGCGGCCGGGTTCTACGGCATCCGCACGTCGGCCCGGCTGGGCACGGTCCTCGGGCTGTTCGAGATCGGCGTGTTCCTCGTGCTCGCCGTGTTCCTGGTCGTGCACGCCGGCAGCAGCAACACCTGGTCGGTCTTCGGCACCAAGTACACGCCGAGCGGGTTCCGCGGCATCGCCGGCGTGATCGGCGGGTCGGTCTATACCGTGCTCGCCTTCGGCGGCTTCGAGGGAGCGGCCCCGCTGGCCGAGGAAGCGCGCAACCCGAGGAAGACGATCCCCCGGGCGGTGCTGCTCGCCACGCTCCTCATCGGCGCGCTGTACATCTTCACCACCTACGCGGCCGATGTCGCGTTCGGCCCGGGCAAGTTCACCAGCTTCAGCGGCTCAGGCCCCAACTCGTGGGAGGGAATGGCCCGCAGCCTGTACGGCATCTTCTGGTTCTTCGTGTTCCTCGCGATCGTGAACTCCACCATCGCCAACGCCAACGCCGGGGTGAACGTGTCCAGCCGTACCGCCTACGCGATGGGCCGGATCGGCGCCTTCCCGCGCTTCCTGGCGCTGGTGCATCCCCGGCACCGCTCCCCCGCCCTGGCCATCCTGGCCGCGTTCGTGGTCACGGTCGCGGTGACGCTCGGCCTCGGGCTCGGCTACGACCCGGTGACCGCGTTCTTGATGGTCGGCACCGGCATCGTGATCGTCCTGGCCGCGATCTACATCCTGATGAACGTGGCCTGCATCGGGTATTTCGCCCGGCGGCGGACCCGTTGGAATCCGCTGTTGCACCTGATCATTCCGCTGCTGGGCATCGCCGCGTTCGTTCCGGCCTGGCTGACGGCCGCGGGCATCCAGGCCTTCTCCTTCGTCGCCCCGCTCAAAGCGCCGGTGTCTTACATGGGCCCGGGCGTCGCCGGGTGGATGGTGCTCGGCGTGATCTACCTGATCTACCTGTACGCCCGCAATCCGCAGCGGGTGGTCGAGGTCGGACTGGTCCACCTGGAAGAGCCGTAACCCGCGACGGTCACCGCGGCAGCCGCTGCCGGTGCCTCAGCGCTCGCTGTCCAGCGTGCCCATGCCCCCCGCGTCGTAGCGATCGCCGGCCACCTGGCCGGGCGGGACGGCCGCCTCGATGGCCGCGATCTCGCTCGCGGCGAGCGTGCGGCCGACGCCGACGAGCGCCTCGGCCAGCCGGTCCCGCCGCTTGGTGCCGATGAGGGGGATGATGTCGTCGCCCCGGGAGCATACCCAGGCGATCGCGAGCTGAGCCGCGGTCACGCCCCGCTCGGCGGCGATTGCCTCGAGCGCGTCGAGCAGGGCCAGGTTACGGGGCAGGTTCTCGCCGGCGAAGCGCGGGAACCGGGTGCGGGGGTCGCTCGTGGTGATGTCTCGGGCGGTGCCGCCGGACAGCAGCCCCCGCGACAGCACGCCGTATGCGGTCACCGACAGGCCGAGTTCGCGCACGGTGGGCAGAATCTCGGCCTCGATACCCCGGCTCATCAGCGAGTATTCGATCTGCAGGGCGGCAATGGGGTGCACCGCGTGAGCGCGCCTGATCGTCTTCGGGCCCATCTCGGACAGGCCGATGTACCTGACGTATCCGGCGGTCACCATCTCGGCGATCGCCCCGACGGTGTCCTCGACGGGGACGTCGGGATCCAGCCTGGCCGGCTGGTACAGGTCGATGTAGTCCGTGCCGAGCCGCTGCAGCGAGTACGCCAGCGCGGTCTTGACCGCCGCGGGGCTGGCGTCATATCCGAGGAACGCCCCGCTGGGGTCGCGCTGCGCACCGAACTTCACCTGGATGAACACATTGTCCCGGCGGACACCGCGCAGCGCCTCGGCCAGCAGCAGCTCACTGTGTCCCATGCCGTAGAAGTCGCCGGTGTCGAGCAGGGTAATCCCGGCGTCGAGGGCAGCGTGAATCGTCGCAATGCTCTCGGCCCGGTCCGCCGGGCCGTAGACGCCAGACATGCCCATAAGGCCAAGGCCGGCCCGTGATACTTCCGGGCCGGCCTGCCCCAGCGTTACCGCGTCCATCGCGCGCGTACCAGAGTCAGGCCGCGCACTCCCGGCAGACGAGCTTTCCCTTCCTGTCCTCAGCGAGCTGGCTCCGGTGATGCACCAGGAAGCAGCGCGAACAAGTGAACTCGTCCGCCTGCCGCGGGATTACCCGGAACGAAAGCTCCTCGTTGGACAGGTCGGCCCCGGGGAGCTCAAGTGACTCCGCCACGTCATCGGGGTCGACGTCTATCGTGCTCGATGACTTATCCATCCGGCGGGCCTGGAGTTCCTGCAGGCTGTCTTCGGTGATGTCCTCGTCAGTCTTACGTGGGCTGTCGTAGTCGGTGGCCATCCGACTCACTCCCCTTCTTCATCTTCGTCGCGCGGGTGTAACGCTCGGGAGGCCGTAGTTGTGCCCGATTCAGGCGGCGAATTCTCCCATGTTCTCTCGCCGCGTACACACAACCCGGCCGACAGGCGATTCATTTCCCTGTGCTCCCAGATCACACACCTGATACCCGGGAGTAGGTCACTGGTTACCCGTCCCGCAGCGGATTGAGCCTCGCCAGCTGGCCGGTCAGCTCGCCGAACAGGCCGGGACCGGCCGCGACCGTCAGATCCGGGCCCGCCGGGCGGCCGAACAGCCCGCCCATGGTAGCGCCTGCCTCGCGGGCGATCAGGCCGCCGGCGGCGATGTCCCAGTAGTTCACCCCGCGCTCGTAGTACGCGTCCACCCGGCCGGCCGCGAGCGAGCACAGGTCGACCGCGGCGCTGCCGGCCCGCCTGATGTCCCGCACCAGCGGCAGCAAGGCGGCCACCACCTCACCCTGTACGCGGCGGCGCGGCGCAGCATAGCCGAACCCGGTGGCCACCAGCGCGCGGGCCAGCGGGACGCCGCTGTTGCAGCGCATCGGCTCGGGCGGCCGGCCGGCCGCGCGCAGCCACGCACCGCCCCCGGTCACCGCGGTGAACACCTCGCCGCGCTCGGGCATGTGCACCACGCCGGCCACGATCTCGCCGTCGACCTCGGCGGCGATGCTGACCGCGAAGTCGGGCAGGCCGTAGAGGTAGTTGACCGTCCCGTCGAGCGGATCGATGATCCACCGCACGACCAGACCGGCCTGCGAGCCCGCCGGAGCGTCGCTCTGGCCGCCCTCCTCGCCGAGGAACGCGTCGCCCGGCCGATCGGCCCGGATGCGCTCGATGATCATCGTTTCGGCGGCGCGGTCCGCCTCGGTCACCACGTCGGTGGGGCTGGACTTGGTGGCCACCACGCCTGGCCGGCCGACCGAACGCCGGGCCGCGAGCATGCTCGCGGCCTCCCGCGCCGCGGCCTCGGCCAGGTCGAGCAGCCGGCCCCGGTCCGGGCTGGCCTGGTTCACGTCGAGACCGGGGTCAGGGGGCGGCAGCAGTCCGCGGGGCAGGCATCGGCGCCCGGGGCGAGGCGGCCGAGCGCGACCGGCGCGGTGCCGTCCAGCCGCTCCCGCACCAGTTCGGTGATCATGGATACGAACCTGGGGTCGGTGCCCGGCGTGGCCGCCCGCTGCACCGGCAGCCCGAGCCTCGCCGCCGTTTCGGCCGCCTCCACGTCCAGGTCGTGCCGGACCTCCATGTGGTCGGAGACGAAGCCAACCGGGACCAGCACGGCAGCGGGCGCACCGGCCGCGGCCAGTTCGGCCAGGTAGTCGCGCACGTCCGGACCGAGCCACGGCTGGGCGGGCGGCCCGCTGCGGCTCTGATAGACCAGGCGCCACGGGTGCTCGCCGGTCCGCTCCGCGACCAGCCGCGCGGCCTCGGTGAGCTGGGTGACGTACCGCCCCGGCGGCGGGCGGTCGCCGGGCGGTCCGCTGGCCGCGGCCATCGCCTCGGGGATGCTGTGCGCGGTGAAGACGAGGTGGGCCCCGGCCCGGACCGGCTGCGGCAGCCGCTCGATCGCGGCGCGCGTACTGTCGGCCAGCGGACCGACGAACCCCGGGTGGTTGAAGTAGTGCCGGATCTTGTCGATCCGGGGTGCGGCGGCCCCGGCCCGGGCGCGAGCCTGCTCGATGTCGTCCAGGTACTGCCGGCAACTGGAGTACGACCCGTACGCGGAGGTGACGAAAGCGAGGGCGCGCCGGACGCCGGCGGCGGTCATCGCGGCGACCGTGTCGGTGAGCATCGGATGCCAGTTCCGGTTGCCCCAGTAGACCGGCAGGTTCAGCTCGGCGGCCGCGAAGTCCTTCTCGACCGCGGCCAGCAGGTCCCGGCATTGCTGGTTGATCGGGCTCACGCCGCCGAACGCGTAGTAGTGCTCGGCCACCTCGGCCAGCCGCTCACGCGGGATCCGGCGACCGCGAGTCACGTTCTCCAGGAACGGCATCACGTCGGCGGGGCCCTCCGGGCCGCCGAACGAGACCAGCAGGAACGCGTCGTAAGCACTCATGCGCTGACGGGACAGAAGTTGCACAACGGCGGCGAAGCCGCCGCACCGGGGGGCTCCGGGGGGCCGTCCCCCCGGGGCAGCATCGCGGGCTCCGGCGAAACTGGCCGCAGCCCAGTGAGCATGGCTGACCGCCTTGCTTGGATCAGCCGAACTCCTGCGCGTACTCGTGAGCCAGCGCGAGCACCTCGGCCACGTACCACGATGCGTGATTGTAGCCATAGATCGCGCGCGTCAGGGCGGTACCGCCCTGCCCGGCGCCGTAGGAGCACAGGTACTCGGCGGCGGCCGGCACCGCATCGTAGGGATCCATGATGTTGGGCGGCCCGGTCTCGCCGAAGGCGGTGATCCCCCAGCGCGCCCAGGTGGACGGCAAGAACTGCATGGGACCCAGGGCGCCCGCCGACGACACGCCCGGGTTCGCCCTGTCACCGCTCTCGATCTGGCCGATGGCCGCCAGCACCGTCCAGGACAGCCCCGGGCAGTACAGCCTGGCCGACTCCTGGAAGAGCTCCAGGTAGTTACCGGGCCGGCTGGTGGTGCGCACCGGGTGGGTATCGACCGGCAACTGCTGCTGGTACTGGAAGGACTGCCTGGCCGGGCGCAGGGTGACCTTGGGCGCACGCAGGTCGACGAACTTGACCCCGCGGCCGAGTACGCTGCGCACCTGCGCTTCGAGCTTGACCAGGTTCGCTCCCGGGGCGCTGAGCAGGACGCCGATCCGCGGCAGCAGGCCCAGGCTGCGGGAATTGCGGCTGTTGACGACCGCGTCCACGCCCGGGATGCCGAAGGCCGCGGTCCCGCCTGACGTGATGTCAGCCTGGGTGGCCCCCCAGACGCGGTAGCTCTTCCCGCGGCGCAGGCCCAGCTTCTTCTGCTTGGGCGTCTCCGCGGTGGTCATCAGCTCACCGTGAGCCAGCGCGGTCCAGACGCGCTGGCTGCTGGCCGTCTGCGGTGGCGTCCAGGCCCGGAAGACGCCGGTGTTCACGCCGATCGTGCTGACGACGTGACCTTTGATCTTCACCCCTCCGCCATCGACAGCGGTGAGGTCGCGGACATAGCGCAGCTTGCCGAGCTTGCCGAACTGGGCGGGCGTGACACCGCGGGGGGCGACCGCGAACAGGTCGGGCAGCACCACCTGAGGCAGCGGATCCGATCGCCGGCCGGATGACGTGGCGGCCGGCGCGGCCTGCCGGGTCGGTGCGGATTCACCCGGAGCAGGCGGCAGCCAGGCGCCGGCGAGGTGCGCGACCGCGGGCCGGGTGGCAGCCTGCGCGGTACCGCCGGCGGCCAGAGACATACCCGCCGCGCTGCCGAGCGCCGTCGCGGCAACAGCAAGCACCGCGGAGGCCCTGGGCGGAACGAGTCGACTCACAGCACAACCACCATGGGCCCCACCATATCTGGCCGCAGCCGGTGAGCGGAGGGCCCCACCGGAACCGGCCGGGGCCGTCGGCCGGCCCCATCGGAGATGGCCGAGGGCGCCAGAGCGACGCGGCCCGGCCCGAAATATTTGATTGACGTGCCCCGTTAGGGTGTGGCTGGAGGTTGGCTCACGTGACGGAGGTTCGGACCGAGCGCGCCCGGCCGCGGGCGGGGGTTGCGGACCGTATCCGGGCCAGCCGGTACCTGGAAATCTTCCGCATCCCCGGCGCCCGCCGTTTCTCGGCCGCGTGCTTCCTGGGGCGCATGCCGATGGCCATGGTCGGCCTCGGCGTGATCCTGGTCGTGTCGGCCGGGACCGGCAAGTACGCGATCGCGGGCGCCGTCTCGGCCACCGGTTCGCTCTGCTACGCGTTCGTCGCGCCGCAGATCGGCAGGCTTATGGACCGTTTCGGCCAGGGCCGGGTGCTGCGCCCGCTCATCGTCGCGTTCGCGGCCAGCTCGGTCGCGTTCATCGTCTGCGCCCAGCTGGGCGCGCCGCTGTGGACGCTGTTCGTGACCGCCGCGATGTTCATGTCCACGCTGCCGTCCCTGGGTTCGGTGGTGCGCTCGAGGTGGAGCGCCCTGCTCGGCGACTCACCGCTGCTGCACACCGCATTCTCGTTCGAGTCGGTGGCCGACGAGCTGATCTTCGTCACCGGGCCGGCCCTGGTGACGATCCTGGCCACGCAGGTGGTACCGGTGGCCGGGATCGCCGTCGCCGCGGTGCTGGCCGTGACCGGGACCCTGCTGCTGATCGTGCAGCGTGGCACCGAGCCGCCGGCCATGCCGCGGCAGCACCGGGGCGGCCGGGCGCTCACCACCGCGGGCGTGCCCGTGCTCATGGTGGTCTTCATCGGCCTGGGCGCGATGTTCGGCACGATGGACGTCAGCACGGTCGCGTTCGCCAGCGAGCATCACGAGAAGGCGCTGGCCGGCCTGATCCTCGGCACCTACGCCCTGGGCAGCGCCACCGGCGGGCTGTGGTACGGCGCCCGGCGGTGGCAGGCGCCGCTGCACCGCCGCTTCCTCATCACGCTGGCCGGCATGGTGCTCGGCGTGGCCCCGCTGTGGGCGCTGCCCAGCGTGCCGGTCCTGTTCGGCGTGATCTTCTTCTCCGGGCTGTCCATCGCGCCCACGCTGATCGGGGGGTTCAGCCTGATCGAGCGTAAGGTGCCGCGCCGCCTGCTGACCGAGGGGATGACGCTGCTGTCCACGGCGATCGGCGTCGGCCTCGCTGTCGGTCCCCCGGTCGCCGGGCGGCTCATCGACGCGCACGGCGCGCACTGGGGTTACGTGTTCGCCCTGGCCTGCGGGACCGCGGCGCTGACCGCGGGGCTGATCGGAGCCAGGCGGCTGCGGTGACATCACGGGTCACTGCGGGCGACGCGAGCCCCACGAGAAGGGGATATGGCCCTGCGCCGTCGCCGGACAAGCTACCCTCGCGGTTATGAATTCCGACTCCAGGCGCGGGCCCGCGGCGCAGGACGCCAGCCAGGAGCGGCTGTCGCACCGAGGCGGCATCCCGGCGCAGGAACGCGAGCTTGGCGCGCAGGGTAGGCAGACCATGCGCAGGCTGCTCGACGCGGGCATGGCGGAGTTCGACCAGAACGGGTTGCAGGCGGTCCGGGTGGACGACGTCGTGCGGCGGGCCAGGACCTCGCACGGCACCTTCTACTTGTACTTCAAGAACAAGGAAGACCTCTTCCGCGTGCTGCTGCGGGACGTGCTGGACGAAATGGGAGCGATCACGGACGAGTTTCCGGTGGTCACCCAGAACGACGCCGGCCGGACCGCGCTGCGCGCCTGGGTGGAGAAGTTCTGCGACACCTACGCCGCGCACGCGCCGGTGCTGCGGGTGCTCACCCAGGCCGAGGTGATCGGCGACGACATGTGGAGCGACGGGCTCCAGCTGATGTTCCGCCTCGCCGAAGCGATGACCACCGGCATGACCGCCGCGCCGCGCGACGCCGAGCGCGCCGAGCACGCCGAGCTGACCGCGGTCGCCTGCCTGCTGATGCTGGAGCGGGTGAACTCCCTGTTCAGCGTCGGGGTCAAGCTGCCCAGGGAGGAGATGATCGACCGGATCTCGGCGATCATCTTCGCCGCCTTCAGGAACTAGCCGGACCGCACCGGGCCGTCCCGGACCAGGGCGACAGCCTCCAGGGCCTGCCGGGCCGCGGGCACGTCATGCACCCGGAACACCCGGCCGCCCTGCCACGCGCAGATCGCCAGCGCCGCGATCGTTCCCTCCGCCCGCTCGGTCAGCGGCAGGCCGAGCGTCTCCCCGACGAAGTCCTTGTTGGACACCGCGACCAGGACCGGCCACCCGGTAGCCACGAGCACGTCGAGCCGGCGGGTCAGCTGCAGCGAGTGCCGGGTGTCCTTGCCGAAGTCATGCGCCGGGTCGATGAGGATGGCGTCCGGCCGCACCCCCGCCGCCACCGCCCGCTGCGCCTGCCGGGTGACGTACCCGGTCACCTCGGCCACCACGTCGCCGTATCGGGGGCGCCGCGACCGGGCGCGCGGGGCCAGGCCGCCGGCGTGCGAGCAGACCAGGCCCAGCCCGCGGTCCGCGGCCACCATGGCCAGCCGCGGATCTACGCCGCCCCAGGCGTCATTGAGCAGATCCGCGCCCGCGCCGGCCACGACCCGGCCGACCTCGGCCCGCCAGGTGTCGACGCTGATCGCCACGCCGGGGTGGCGCTCGCGCACCGCGGCCACCAGCCCGGCCACCCGGCGGATCTCCTCCGTCACGCTGACCTCGTCGCCCTCACCCGCCTTCACCCCGCCGATGTCGATGATGTCGGCACCGTCGGCCACCGCCTGGCTCGCGGCGTCCAGGGCCGCGCCGAACTCGTAGGTGGCGCCGCGGTCGAAAAAGGAGTCGGGCGTCCGGTTGACCACGGCCATGACCGCGAACGACCCGGGGAGCACGGTCAGCCGGCCCAGGCGGAGTGTGCGCTGCGGGCCGCTCGCAGCCGGCCCCGGATCGCTCACGGGGAGCAGCATAGGCCGGCCCGGGTGCGGCCTGGCCGGTGCGGCCGGGAAGGCACAATCGATACGTGCGATTTCTTCACGGTGAGGTCCCCGCTCACGACCTGACCTACAGCGACGTGTTCATGGTGTCGGGCCGGTCGGCGGTGGCCTCCCGGCTCGACGCCGACCTGGCCACCCGCGACGGCAGCGGCTGCACGATCCCGATCGTGGTGGCCAACATGACCGCCGTCTCCGGCCGCCGGATGGCCGAGACCGTGGCCCGCCGCGGCGGCCTGGCGGTGCTGCCCCAGGACATCCCGGTGGACGTGGTGGCCGACGTCGTGTCCTGGGTGAAGAGCCGCGATCTCGTCTATGACACGCCGATCACGCTCGGCCCGGCCGACACCGCCGGCGACGCGCTGGCGCTGCTCCCCAAGCGGGCCCACGGCGCGGTCATCGTGACCGACGAGGGGCGCCCGGCCGGCGTGGTGACCGAAGCGGACTGCCAGGGCGTGGACCGGTTCACCCAGCTGCGCCAGATCATGTCCACCGAGCCGCTCACGCTGCCCGCCGGCACCGACCCGGAGCGCGCCTTCGGCCTGCTGCAGGGCGGCAGGCACCGGCTGGCGCCGGTGGTGGACGGCGCGGGCCGCTGTGTCGGCATCCTGACCAGGACCGGCGCGCTGCGCGCCACGCTGTACCAGCCAGCCACCGACGCCGCGGGGCGGCTGCGGGTCGCGGCCGCGCTCGGCATCAACGGCGACGTCGCGGAGAAGGCCAAGCTGCTCATCGACGCCGGGGCCGACCTGCTGGTGGTGGACACCGCGCACGGCCACCAGGAGAAGATGCTCAGCGCGCTGCGCTCGGTGCGGGACACCGGCCCGGCGGTCCCGGTGGTCGCCGGGAACGTGGTGACCGCCGAGGGCGTCGGGGATCTGGTCTCGGCCGGCGCGGACATCGTCAAGGTCGGGGTGGGGCCCGGGGCGATGTGCACCACGCGGATGATGACCGGCGTCGGCCGGCCGCAGTTCAGCGCCGTGCTCGAGTGTGCCGCCGAGGCACGGCGGCTGGGCGCGCAGGCGTGGGCCGACGGCGGCGTCCGGCACCCGCGCGACGTCGCGCTCGCGCTCGCGGCCGGGGCGTCGGCGGTCATGATCGGGTCGTGGTTCGCCGGCACGTTCGAGTCACCGGGGGACGCGTTCCGCGACCCGGACGGCCAGCTGTACAAGGAAAGCTTCGGCATGGCCTCGGCCCGGGCGGTCCGGCTGCGGTCGGCCAGTGACTCGCCGTTCGAACGGGCCCGCAAGGAGCTGTTCGAGGAGGGCATCTCGGCGGCCCGGATGTACCTCGACCCGGCCCGGCCCGGGGTCGAAGACCTGATCGACGTGATCACTGCCGGGCTGCGCAGCGCCTGCACCTACGCCGGGGCCCGCAATCTCGAGGAACTGCATCAGCGTGCGGTGGTCGGGGTGCAGAGCGCGGCCGGTTACACGGAGGGAATGCCGCAGCCCGCCAGCTGGTGACCCGGTAGCCAGAGCCTGGTTGGGTCCTCAACGAGGCTCTAGGCCGCCGGGTCGGGCGCGCCGTCCGCGCGGGCGTGCTCGGCCGTCCCGGCCAGCTCCCCCGCTCCGGCCGCCGGGTCCAGCCCGACCGCCTGCGCCACCCACCGGCCGATCCGGTCTACCAGGGCCTCGTCCGCGTGCCGCTCGGCGTGCCCGAACCCGGGCACGATCCACAACTCCTTGGGGTCGCGCGCGGCCTCGTACAGCTGCTGCGCGTGGTCCACCGGGAAGAACAGATCCTGGTCGCCGTGCACGATCAGCAGCGGGGTCGGCGCGATCAGCGCGGCGGCCTCGGCCGGCGGCAGCGGCACCGGATCCCACCGGCCCGCCGAGATCCTGGTCTTCAGCATCGTCCGGGTGAAGAACCGCCCGGTCCGGCGCTCCACCGCCCAGTGCACCCGGCGCATCGCCTGGGTGCCGCGGAAGTACCAGCGTCCCGGCCCGCTCACCGACACCGCCGCGTCCAGGCCGCCGGCCAGCCCGGCATAGCGCAGCACGATCGACGCGCCCATGGAGAAGCCGACGGCCGCGATCCGCTGGTAGCCCAGCTCCCTGGCGTAGCGGACCGCCACGTCCAGGTCCTTGATCTCGCTGTCGCCGAGGGTGGAAAGGCCGCCAGACCGCCCGTGGCCGCGAAAGTCGAAGCTGACCACGCCGCCGACCCGGCTCAGCCGGGTGGCGATCTGCCACACCATGGGCTTGCTCCACGACTGGGTGAACCCGTGCGCGACGATGATGCCGAGGCGGTCGTCGCCGGGTACGTGTGCCGCCTCGATCGGGACGCCGTCCTCGGTCACCAGCGTCCTGGCGTAGGGAATGGGCCTGTCCATGCCCCCCATTCTGCGCGAGACCGGGGGGTTCCCGGCACCGATGGTGCGTTCACCCGCCCGCCGTGCCGGGCGTCTGCCCGCCGTCCGGGCGGGCCGGCCCCGGGCTTCCGGGGCAGCGACAGGTGCGGCAGGCTTGGCTCTCGCGGGCAGGTCGCCCGCCTGACTTGGGAGGCGCCATGTCCGTGCTCAGCGCGCTCGTCGAGGCCATCGGTGACCAGACCGTCAAGGTGATCGACCTCACCGCGCCGCTGAACGCAGCTACGCCCGTGATCCGGCTGCCGGAGCCGTTCGGGAATACCAGGACGTTCGCGCTGCACGAGATCAGCCGCTACGACGACCGGGGCCCGGCCTGGTACTGGAACGACATCAGCACCGGAGAGCACACCGGCACCCACTTCGACGCCCCGGTGCACTGGGTCACCGGCGCCGACCTGGAAGACGTGGCGCAGGTGCCGGCGGCCCGGCTGCTGGCCCCGGCGGCGGTGCTGGACTTCGCCGCGGAGGCGGCGGCCGACCCCGACTTCCTGCTCGAGGTGGACCACATCAAGCGGTGGGAGAGCGAGCACGGCCCGCTGCCCGAGGACGGCTGGCTGCTGTACCGCACCGGCTGGGACGTCCGCGCGGACAGCCAGGAGGCGTTCCTCAACGCGAACGAGACCGGGCCGCACACGCCCGGGGTCTCGGTGGAGTGCGCCCGCTGGCTGGCCACCGACGCGCCGGTGCGCGGGATCGGGGTGGAGACCGTGGGCACCGACGCCGGAACCGCGCACTCCTTCGACCCGCCGTTCCCCTGTCACTCGTCGCTGCTCGGGGCGGGCAAGTACGGCCTCACCCAGTTGCGCAACCTGGCCCGGCTGCCCGCGCAGGGCTCGGTGGTGATCGCCGGACCGCTGCCGATCACCGGCGGCTCCGGCAGCCCGTGCCGGGCGCTGGCCCTGGTCGAATCCTGATGCTGGTCGCCGACGCGGTCGCTGACGCCCTGGCCGGCCTCGGTGCCGACACGGTGTTCGGCCTGGTCGGCAGCGGCAACTTCCATGTCACCAACGGCCTGACCGCGCGGGGCGCCCGGTTCGTCGCCGCCCGGCACGAGTGCGGCGCGGCCAGCATGGCCGACGGCTGGGCCCGGCTGGCCGGCCGGCCCGGACTGCTGTCGGTGCACCAGGGGCCGGGGCTGACCAACGCGCTGACCGGCATCACCGAGGCGGCCAAGAGCCGGACGCCGCTGGTGGTGCTGGCCGCGGACGTCGCGGGCGCGGCGGTGCGGTCCAACTTCCGCATCGACGCAGGCGCGGTCGCCGCCGCGGTCGGCGCGGTGCCGGAGCGGCTGTACTCACCCCAGTCCGCGGTGGCCGACGCGGTACGCGCCTACCGGACGGCCGCCCGCCAGCGCCGGACCGTGCTGCTGGCCATGCCGCTGGACGTGCAGGCCGCGCAGTGCGATCCGGCCGTGGTCCCGGACGATCCGGCGCCGTCGCCGCCTGCCCCTGCCCCGGAGGCCGCGGCCGAACTGGCCGCCGCGCTGGCCGCCGCCCGCCGGCCGGTGTTCGTGGCCGGCCGGGGCGCGCGCACCGCGGCCGCGGGCCAGGACCTGGAGGAACTGGCCGCGGCCTGCGGCGCGCTGCTGGCCACCTCGGCCGCGGCCAAGGGCCTGTTCCGCGGCAGCCCGTGGGATCTCGACGTGAGCGGCGGGTTCGCCTCGCCGCTGGGCGCCGAGCTAATCGGCGGCGCGGACCTGCTGGTGGGCTGGGGCTGCTCGCTCAACATGTGGACGATGCGGCACGGAACGCTGATCGCCCCGGGCTGCCGGGTCGTCCAGGTGGACGACGATGCCGCGGCCATCGGCGCGCACCGGCCGGTCCAGATCGGCATCCTCGGCGACGTCGCGGTGACGGCCCGCGCGGTCACCGCGGCGCTGCGCGACCTCCGGCCAGGCTCGGGCGCCGGCTACCGGTCGCCGGAGATTCAGCAGCGGATCGCCGGCGAGGTCCGCTGGCGCGACGTTCCCTACGCGGACGAGAGCGACGGGGACCGGATCGACCCGAGGACGCTGTCCATCGCGCTGGACGACCTGCTGCCCGCGAACCGGGTGGTCGCGGTGGATTCCGGCAACTTCATGGGCTACCCGAGCATGTTCTTGTCCGTACCTGACGAGCAGGGCTTCTGCTTTACCCAGGCCTACCAGTCGGTCGGCCTGGGACTGGGCTCGGCCATCGGGGCCGCGCTGGCGCGCCCGGACCGGCTGACCGTGGCCGCGCTCGGCGACGGCGGGGCGCTGATGGGGGTCAGCGAACTGGAGACCGTGGTCCGGCTGGGCCTGCCCATGGTGATCGTGGTCTATGACGACGAGGCTTACGGCGCCGAGGTGCACCATTTCCGCCCGAACGGGCACCGGCTGGACACCGTCACGTTCCCGCCGGCCGACATCGCGCGGATCGGGCGCGGGTTCGGCTGCGACGGCGTGACGGTCCGCGGCCCGGGCGACCTCGCGCAGGTGAGCCGCTGGCTGGACGGGCCGAGGGACCGCCCGCTCGTGGTGGATGCGAAGGTCACCTCCCGGCGCGGTTCCTGGTGGCTGGAGGAGGCGTTCCGAGGCCACTGACCCGGCCGGCCGCCCGCCGCTCCAGCCCGGCAGGCCGCCCCAACCCCGCCGATGCGCCATCGACCGGAATGCGAGGTCGGCGGGGAGTTTCAGGTGCTGTCGCCGGCGGGGAAGGGCGGGAGGCCGAGGCAGTCCCGGAGCGTGTTCTCCAGCGCGTCCAGCCGGTCGTGGTTCCCGACGCTGCCGGTGACGAAGGCGATCGTGTAACCGCCGGCCGTGCTGGTCCCGGCGTAGTTCCCGCCCAGTCCTGCCATGCCGTAGCCGTCGTCGCCGTCGATCGCGAAGCCGAGCCCCCAGCTGGCCTCGTGCCCGAACACCAGGTCCGGCCCGGTCCGCTGCGGGGTGACCGCCTCGGCGAGCATCCCCGGGCTGAGCAGGCGGCCCGCGGCCAGGGCGTGGTAGAAGCCCGCCAGCGCCCCGGCGGTTCCGTGGCCGTTGAGGGCGGGGATCTCCGCGGCCCGCCAGGCGGCGCTGTTGACCACCGCGGCGTCCTGCGCGCCGGGCGGGTTAGCGATGGCTCGCCGGTACAGGTCGGGCCGCCCGGACGCGTTGTTTGCCCGGAAGGCGTCGTCGAGACCGGTAAGGTCCACCGCCCGGGGCTGCTGGGCCGGGCTCAGCCCGAACGTGAAGTCCAGCCCGTTCGGCCCGCAGATCTCATCGCGCAAGAACCGGCCGATGCTGCGCCCGTCGACCCTTCGTACCAGTTCGCCGACCAGGTGCCCGTAGAACAGCGCCGACTCGCCGTGCGTGGTGCCAGGCGGCCACGACGGCTCCTGCGCTGCCAGCAGGCCGCAGGTAGTCCCAGTCGTAGAACGCCGCGGTGGGCGCCGGCCGGTCCAGCGCCACCACTCCCGCCTGGTGTGATAGCAGGTGCCGCACCGTGGCCGGGGCGCGGAACTGCGGCCAGTACCGCTGCACGGGCGCCTCCAGGTCGAGCCGCCCGGCCTCGGCCAGGCGCAGCGCGCACACCGCAGCGAACGGCTTGCTGACCGAGTAGGGCTGGGCCAGGCTGCGGGCATCCCAGGGCCGACGCCGGTCCCGGTCCGCGTGGCCGCCCCACAGGTCCACCACCTGGCGGCCCTCGCACCATGCCGCGAGTGCCGCGCCGGTGCCCGGCTGCGCGCCGGTCACCGCGGCGAAACGCTCCCGTACCGGGCCGAAGCGCGCATCGACCTGCCCCTCGGCGTCCATGTTGCCATCATGGCCGGGACGGCGCGGTCTCGCAGCCCGGCTCCACGGCCGGGCCCGGAGGCGTATTACCGGGACTTTGGCGTAGCTATCCGCAATCATTCCTTCCCCGTAACCTGAACATGCAGGCATCACTGGCACGATCATGGATGGTTCCGGTACGGGGCAGCACCGGCCAAAGTCGTGGCGAAGGAAGATGTGCGGGCCGTTACGTCGTCGAGGGAGGCCAGCGGGGGCAGGCTGACCGGGCTGCGCCGGGGCGGGCGGGCGGCGGCGGGGAGCCCGGC
>DASXLW010000217.1:0-2003 GCA_036496025.1 Streptosporangiaceae bacterium | reverse complement strand
CTGCGCGCCCGCCAGTCCCGCGCCATGCTCACCACGCTGATGCTGTCCTTCGGCGTGCCGCTGCTGCTCGGCGGCGACGAGATGGGCCGCACCCAGAACGGCAACAACAACGCCTACTGCCAGGACAACGAGATCACCTGGTTCGACTGGGAGAACACCGACAAGGAACTGCTTGACTTCACCAAGCACCTGATCGCGTTCCGGCGGGCCCACCCGGTATTCCGCCGCAGGCGCTTCCTGGCCGGCGCCGGGGTCGCGGAGCTCCAGTGGTTCACGCCCGACGGCACCCCCATGGACGACAGCGACTGGGCGGATCCGAGCGCGCTGGCCATCGCCATCTACCTCGACGGATCCGACGACCCCGACCGCGCCGAGGACGGCACGCTCATGACCGATGACGACTTCCTGGTCACGGTAAACGCGTGGTGGGAGCCCCTCGTATTCGTGCTGCCGCCCACCCGGCCCGGCGCGGAATGGCATGCCGAGATCGACAGCCACGACCCGGTCGCTCCCGCGGGAGCGACCGTAGGCCGCGCTGGTGATCAGGTAACCGTCGGGCCCCGCTCCATTGCCGTCTTCCGGGCCACGCCGTTACCGCCACAGCTGTAGTGCTGACGGCTAGGTTGCGGGCCTCGGGGCCGGCCAGGTAGCCTCCTTTCATAAGTTGCTACTTATGAAAGGAGCGGACATGACCGTCGATCCCGTGGCCGCCGCCGGCCTGGTGGCCCGTGAGGTCCGCAGCGGCTCTCGCGACGGCGCGCCGACGAAGATCGTCATCGCCCGCCGGACTTACCCCGCCGGCCAGGCCGATCTCTGGGACGCCCTGACCAGCGCCGACCGGATCCCGCGGTGGTTCCTGCCGGTCAGTGGCGAGCTCAAGGTCGGCGGCCGCTACCAGCTCCAGGGGAACGCCGGCGGCGTCGTCGAACGCTGTGATGAGCCGGAGTCGTTCGCCGTGACGTGGGAGTTCGGCGGGATGGTGTCGTGGCTGCGGGTCACGCTCGTCCCCGACGGCCGGGGCACCAGGCTCGAGCTGGCCCACGAGGCGCACGTCGACCCCGGCATGTGGGGGCAGTTCGGCCCCGGTGCCGTGGGCGTCGGCTGGGACCTCGGCCTCATGGGCCTCGGCCTGTACATCGAGAGCGGGGCGCCGGTCGACCCGGCGACGGCCGTTACCTTCCCCGCCTCACCTGACGGCGCGGAGTTCATCCGGCGCGCAGCCGCGGGATGGGCCGACGCCGCCGTCAAGGACGGCGACGAGTCCGGCCCGGCACACGAGGCGGCCGAGCGCACGGTGACCTTCTACACGGTGCCGCCAGACAACACCGTGCCGCCAGGTAACTAGGTGCGCGGAGTCTTCGAGGCGCTCGGTGAGCCGGTCCGCCGGGTCATCCTTGAGCTGCTTATCGCCGGCGAGCAGCCGGTCGGCCCGCTCGTCGCGGCGCTGCAGTCCCGGATGCCGATCTCGCAGCCTGCCGTGTCCCAGCACCTCAAGGTGCTGCTGGACGCCAACCTGGTAAGCGTGCGCGCTTCGGGCACGCGCCGGCTGTACGCACTGGACCAGGCTGGGGTGGACGCCGCACAGGCATGGCTGTCCCGGCTCGCCGACCCGCTCGGCCCGTTCGCCCAGCCGCTCGACGCGCTGGCGACCGAGGTCGCCCGCGGCCGCCGGGCCCGCCGGGCCGCCGCTGCCGGCCGGCCTGTGACACCGCCGCCGGGCGCGGAGGACAGCCGGCCCGCCTGACCGCGCCTAAGATGCCCCCACGGTCGGCACTGTCGACCTGGTCGCGCGCACCGCCGCGGACCAGCACGCCACAGCGGAGATCGCCGGCCTGGCCGAGCAGGCCGGCCAGGCAGCGCAGGCACTGCGCGAGACTTTGCAGCGGGCCGCCCTGGCAGCGGAAGCGCTCGCCCTTCCGGAGCCGCGTTAGGCTCCAGGATCACGGCGGGCAACCAGGCAGCCCAGGACCGTTCGGGGCCGCCGGCCAGCTAGGACCAGCTCC
>DASXLW010000216.1:0-3170 GCA_036496025.1 Streptosporangiaceae bacterium | reverse complement strand
GACAGATCGCGGGTACTGACCGCGAACAGCCGGTTCCCGTCCGGCGCCGCCGCGGTCACCAGCGCGTCGGTGCAGGAACGTGCCCCGGAGCAGTACTGCTTGGTGCCGTCCAGCCGCCAGCCATGACCGGTCCTGGTGGCTATCAGCCCGGGGCCGGGCGGCTGCGCGGCCCAGACCCCCCAGCGGCTCCCGGCTGGCGGCGGACTGGCGCCGAGCTCGGCCAGGATCGCGATGGCGTCAGCATGCCCTTCGGCGAGCCGGGCCAGGGAGAGATCTTCCTCCGCCAGCCCGGCCAGGACGGCCCAGCGCTCACCTGTCTGGCCGCTACCCGGCAGCGGCAGGTCAAGCCGGCCCGACCGGACCGCGTGGGCAAAGGCCGCAGCGGTGGGGGCGCCGGGCCACGAACTGGCGTGTTCATCACCACCAAGCGCACCCGTCGTGGTGAGCGTCCGGCCAGAACTGATCATTTCCACCCCCTCGGGAGTTCCCGAGCTGCCCGCCGCCGGACCGGGCAAACATCCGGTGCCGCCCCCGAGGGCCGCAGAATCGCCAGGACGCGGTTTAGGCCCGCGGACCGCGGCCAGCCCGGAGCGCCATGCGGCTCATTTCCCGTCTCGAGCAGGAGTCCCGTCTTGACCGCCTGGTGTCCGCGGGTCAGCGGGCGGCCCGGCTGATCCGGCCGGGAAGGCTGCGCGACACGCTCAATGCGGCCAGCTGGTTTGCTCGGCCTCGGTCACCGGGTCGCGCGTCATCAGCCTGGCCCCCGCTGCGCTCGCGACTTGCGGCGTGGCGCCGGCTCCGGCGAGGGCGAGCGGGACGCGGCGGGCGAGTGAGGCGAGCTCGTCCCGGAGCGGCTCGAGGTTCTCCGGGACGGTGGCGGCGAGGACGATCAGGTCGGGCCGCGATCTGTCGGCGGCGCGTGCCAGTTCCTCGACCGGGGTGCTGGTCCCCAGGTAGTCGATCCGCCATCCGTTGCGGTTGAGCACGATGCCGAAGATCATGAGCGCCAGGTCATGCAGCTCGCCGGGCGGGCAGGCGAGCAGGGCCTGCGGTCCGTGCCCGCTTCCCCAGCCGCGGGCCAGTCCCGCGAGCCGACCGCGGAGGAGGTTGCTGGCGAAATGCTCCTGGGCGATGCTGGCCGTGCCGCGCCGCCAGCGCTCGCCGAGGTCGGCGAGGTAGGGCAGCACGATATCCCGCAGGACGGCCGGCAGGGACAGGTCAGCCACGAGCCGGTCCAGTACGGCCTGCGCGGCCGGCTCGTCGAAAGCGTCCAGCGCTTGCCGGAGCGCGGCCAGGGGCTCACTCCCCGCAGGCGCCGCGGAGGGCGGCCCGGCGGGCTGGCCGGGAGGGGGACTTGCGCCGCCGTCGAGCGCGGCGCGTGCCGCCTCGGCCGCGGACAGCCCGTCGGCGAGATAGGCCTGCATGCGGCGGATCCGCGACTCATCGGCCTCGGAGTACAGCCGGAAGCCGCCGGGGGAGCGGACCGGCTGCAGGAGACCGTATCGGCTCTCCCAGGCCCGCAGCGCGTGGTCGCTGACCCCGAGGCGGCGGCTCAGCTCGCCGATGCGCAGCAGCGGGCGGTCTGAGAGAGAGTCCACGGGGACACTATACATTCTCTAGACAGAAATTTGACATCCTCTTCCGGAAGAGCGAAGCTTATCCTTGAACGAACTCTCGACCAACTCTAGACAAGCCCGCAATGCGGGCGGGCGGCAAGGAGAAGGTATGCGACGGCTCAAGTATCTGGCGGCAGCCGTGGCGGTAACGGGCCTGCTGACTGGCCCGGCGGTCACGGCGGCGTCGGCGTCGGCGTCACAGGGCGCGGGGGCTCAGGCCGCTGCGGGCGTGCACCTGCACGGCGGGACGACCGCGGTCACCACGGCGCCCGGCATCGCGTCCGCGCTGGTCCAGCACGGCATCGTGCCGCTTGCCACCTGGCCGGGCAGCCAGTCGGTGCTGTCCGGAAAGAGCGGCCCGGCGGTGCGGTTCGCGTTCCCGGTGACCGGGGGCCGGGTGACCCTGAGCCCGCTGGGGGGCAAGGTCCATCATGGCGGCGGGATCTTGTTCGTCAACGCGAAGAACGGGAAGAAGATCGAGGTCAGCCGGTTCACCATCGACCTGACCCGCGACGGCCTGACCGGGATCGTGAACGGCAACCCCACGGCACGGGTGCCGCTGTTCCGCCTGGACCTGTCGCACGCCAGGCTCGCGGCGGGCAGGCACCTCGTCACCGCGCGGGGAATCGGCCTCAAGCTCACCTCGGCCGCGGCCAAGGCGCTCAACGCTGCGCTGGGAACCAGGCTGTTCTCGGCCGGCCTCGACCTGGGCACCGCGACGACCCTTCTCCGGTTCTAGGGCCGGCCTGCACCTGGCGGCTGTGCCGCCACGCCAGACAGGAAACCCGTGACGGTCACCTGACACGGATCCAGGGGCATCCGACCAGAAGCAAGAAAGAAAAAGAGGAGTTCGAAGATGGCCCGCTACCACGCGAGCGTGGAGTCTCGCAGTTCAGCTGCCGAGACGTTCGGGTACCTGGCGACCTTCAGCAATGCGGCCGGATGGGACCCCGGCGTGCTTACCGGCGAACAACTGGATCCTGGCCCGGTCAGGGCCGGCAGCCGCTTCCGGCTCGTGGTGCCGTTCCTCGGGGTGCGCATGTCCCTGACCTATGAGGTCATCGGGTTCGTGCCAGGCCGGGAGGTGCTCCTGGCCGCCGCCAGCGGCCTGCTGCGGTCCACCGACCAGATCGTGGTGACGGGGGACACGGACGGCTCGACGGTCAGCTATGACGCCGAAGTGCTGCTGCGGGGCCCGCTGCGGCTACTCGACCCCCTCCTGCGGCCGGGTTTCCGCGCGGTGGCCCAGCGGGCGGCCGCCGGGCTCGCGCATGTCCTATCCACGCGCCCGCCGGGTCCTGGCGCTGCACCGCCCGGGGCAGCGGCTCCATCCGGCGGGACCCCGCAACGGGCGGGAGGCACGCCGTGACCCGTTTCGGACCCGCGGTGGATGCGGTGCTGGAGGCGTGCGTGATCCCTGGCTTTTCCCGGATCGGCCTGGCGGTGCGGTCCCGGCTGCTACCGGAGTTCGCCGCTGCCCCTCCCGCTGCCGGCGGGAAGGTCGTCCTGATCACCGGCGCGACCTCCGGGATCGGGTACGCGGCAGCCGCCGCG
>DASXLW010000215.1:0-20464 GCA_036496025.1 Streptosporangiaceae bacterium | reverse complement strand
GCGGTGTCCACGCCGGTCCTCCTCGCCGCTGTCCGCTCTCGCTCCTGCCACCCTACGAAGGCGGGATGGCCGGCGAGAAGGGCCAGTTCCGGCCCGATCGCCCGGACCAATCCGGGTGCCGGCCGGGCGTCAGGCTCTTAGGCCGTATCTCGGCCTGACTGCGCCCGCGATCCGGCTCCCGGCTCGGCGCCGGAGTCGGCGGACGCGGCCGCAGCCAGCGCCGGAACGGGTATCCGAGACCGGGTGCGCTTGGTGCGGTACAGGTATCCGGCCGCGACGGCGAATCCGGCGATCGCGGCCCACTCGTCGACCCGCAGCCCGAGTATGCGGTGGGAGTAGTCGATCCGGACCGTCTGGACGGCGAACATGCCGGCCGCGAAGGCGGCCACGTAGAACGCGAACGCCTGGTCGCCGGTCAGCAGGAACCGCCGGGTGGCCCAGATCACCGCGCCGGCGACCAGCAGATCCCAGAGCGCCTCGTAGAGGAAGGCCGGCTGGAAGGTGGCGAAGCTCTCGTAACCGGGCAGCCGGTGCGCCGGGGAGATCTGCACCGCCCAGGGCAGCCCGGAGGGGCGCCCGTACAGTTCCTGGTTGAACCAGTTGCCGCAGCGGCCGATCGCCTGACCGATCGCGATGGCCGCGGCGGCCGCCCCGGCCACCGGGGCCAGCGGCACCCGGGCCCGGCGGCATCCCAGCCACGCCCCGGCCAGGCCGAAGGCGATCGCCCCGGGAATGCCGAGCCCGC
The DNA here is from genome assembly GCA_036496025.1 of Streptosporangiaceae bacterium. Classification (GTDB taxonomy): domain Bacteria; phylum Actinomycetota; class Actinomycetes; order Streptosporangiales; family Streptosporangiaceae; genus PALSA-505. Next base: position 19,719 of record DASXLW010000215.1, on the reverse strand, counting down.
CGTCCCACACCCGGAACACGTTGACCCAGTCCCCTCGGCCGCCGAAGTACAGCTCGTAGTCGGTCAGCATGCTGTAGGCCCGGGCGCCGATCAGGCCGAGCGGCACGGCCCAGGTCGCCACGTCGATGATCACGCCGGCCCGCCCGCCCGCGCGGCGGTAACGCCGGTTCGCCACCCAGACGGCCACGATGACGCCGAGGACGATACACAGCGCGTAGGCCCGGACCGGGATGGGGCCCAGATGCCAGTCTCCCCGGGACGGGCTCGGCAGGTAACCGACCGACATGTCCTGTGACCATACCGCGTGAACTTATGGCCGGGTGCCCCGCGATCCCGCCGGCCGGCCCTGGTCAGGGTGTTGTCTCAGGCGCGCCCTGGACGCGGACGGCCGCGGCCAGCTCGGCGGCCAGGCCGGCCACGGCGGCGATGCCGTCGGCCGGGCGGCGGGCCTCCAGCAGCCGCCGGACGAAGGCCGACCCGACGATCACTCCGTCCGCGAACCGCGCCACCTGCGCCGCCTGGATCCCGTCCCGCACCCCCAGCCCCACGGCGACCGGGATAGTCGTGTGCTTCCTGATCCGCCCGACCAGATCCTCCGCGTCCTTGCTCACCGCGTCCCGCACGCCGGTCACCCCCATCAGCGAGGCCGCGTAGACGAAGCCGCGGCAGGCCGCGGCGATCCGGGCGATCCGCTCCTGCGTCGAGCTGACCGCGGCCAGGAAGACCGCGTCGAGGTCGTGCGCGGCCGCCGCGGCCAGCCACGGGTCCGCTTCTTCCGGCGTGAGGTCCGGGGTGATCAGGCCCGATCCGCCCGCGGCGGCGAGGTCGGCGGCGAAGGCCTGCACGCCGTACCTGTCCACCGGATTCCAGTACGTCATGACCAGAGCGGGAACCCCGGCGCCGGCGACCGCCTCGACCGTGCGCAGCACGTCCGGCACGTGCACCCCGCCGGTCAGCGCGCGGTGCACCGCCTCCTGGATGACCGGGCCGTCCATCAGCGGGTCGGAGTACGGCAGGCCGACCTCGATGATGTCCGCCCCGCAGCGCGCCATCGCCAGCGCGGCCTCGATCCCGCCCGCCACCGTGGGGAAGCCGGCGGGCAGGTAGCCGATGACCGCGGCCCGGCCTTCGGCGGCCGCCCGGTCGAACGCGACCGCGACCGAGCTCACCGGCCGCTGCCCGTCCCGGCGGCGCCATCGGGCGCGCCGGGCATCAGGCCGAACCAGCGGGCCGCGGTATCCATGTCCTTGTCGCCCCGGCCGGACAGGTTGACCAGCAGCAGCGCATCGGGACCGATCTCGCGGCCCACCTCGAGCGCGCCGGCCAGGGCGTGCGCCGACTCGATCGCCGGGATGATGCCCTCGGTCCGGCACAGCAACGAGAACGCCGCCATCGCCTGCTCGTCGCCCACGGCCCGGTAGCTGGCCCGGCCGGTGTCGCGCAGCCAGGAATGCTCCGGGCCCACCCCCGGGTAATCAAGCCCGGCCGAGACCGAGTGCGTGCCCAGGGTCTGGCCCTCGCCGTCCTGCAGCAGGTAGGTGCGCATGCCGTGGATCACCCCGGCCGACCCGGCCGCGAGCGCGGCCGCGTGCCGGCCGGGCGTCAGGCCTTCGCCGCCCGCCTCGCACCCGATCAGGCGGACGGCCGCGTCGGGGATGAACGCATGGAACACGCCGATGGCGTTCGAGCCGCCGCCGACGCAGGCGAGCACCGCGTCGGGCAGCCGTCCGGTCATGGCGAGCACCTGCTCGCGGGCCTCGATCCCGAGGATGCGCTGGAAGTCGCGCACCATCACCGGGAACGGGTGCGGGCCCATCACCGACCCGATGCAGTAGTGCGTCGTCTCGACCGACGTGACCCAGTCCCGGAACGCCTCGTTGATCGCATCCTTGAGGGTGCGGCTGCCGATCGTGACCGGCACGACCTCGGCGCCTAGCATCCGCATCCTGGCCACGTTGAGCGCCTGCCGCCTGGTGTCCTCCTCCCCCATGTACACCACGCAGTCCAGCCCGAGCAGCGCGCAGGCGGTGGCGGCGGCCACGCCGTGCTGCCCGGCCCCGGTCTCGGCGATCACCCGGGACTTGCCCATCCGCTTGGTGAGCAGCGCCTGGCCCAGGACGTTATTGATCTTGTGGGAGCCGGTGTGGGCGAGGTCCTCGCGCTTGAGCAGCACCCGGCAGCCGCCCGCCTCCGCGCCGAACCGCTGCGCCGCGGTCAGCGGGGTGGGCCGGCCCGCGTACCCGGATAGCAGCGCGGCCAGCTCGGCCTGGAACTGCGGGTCGGCCTGCGCGCTGGCGTAGGCCGCGGTCAGCTCGTCCAGCGCGGCCATCAGCGCCTCGGGAGCAAACCGGCCGCCGAACCGGCCGAAGTGGCCACCCGGGTCGGGCTGGGTTTCGGGGACCGCAGACGCCGGTCCCTGTCCGTTCGGCTGGCTCATTTCCGGTCACCGCGGAGCGCCGGATGCGAGCCCGCGGTGACCAGGTCGGCGACGGCGGCACGCGGATCCTTGTCCGTCACCAGGCTCTCGCCGACCAGCACCGCGTCGGCGCCGGCCGCCGCGTACTGCAGCAGGTCGTGCGGTCCGCGTACGCCGGACTCGGCGATCTTGATGATGCCTGGCGGGATCCGGGGCACCAGCCGGGCGAACACCCCGCGGTCCACGTCGAGCGTGGTCAGGTTGCGCGCGTTGATCCCGATCACCCTGGCCCCGGCCTCCAGCGCCCGGTCCAGCTCGGGCTCGGTGTGCACCTCGACGAACGGGAGCATCCCGATCGAGGCCGCGCGCTCGACCAGCGAGATCAGCGCGTTCTGCTCCAGCGCCGCCACGATCAGCAGGACGATGTCGGCGCCGTGCGCGCGCGCCTCCCAGAGCTGGTAGGAACCGATGATGAAGTCCTTGCACAGCACCGGCACCTGCACGGCGCTGCGCACCGCGGCGAGATCGGCCAGGCTGCCGCCGAACCGCCGCGCCTCGGTCAGCACGCTGATCACCCGGGCGCCGCCGGACTCGTAGTCGGTGGCCAGCTCGGCCGGGTCGCCGATCGGGGCCATCCGGCCCCGGGACGGGCTGTCCCGCTTCACCTCCGCGATGACGGTCACGTCGTCGCCGCCGAGCGCGGCCAGCGCATCCCGGCAGGACGGCGCCTGCCGCGCCTTCTCTTTAAGCTGGTCAAGCGCGACTTCCCGCTGCCGCTGCTCGAGGTCGGCACGCACGCCTTCCAGGATCTCGTCGAGCACGCTCACGCGGTTTCGCTGTCCCCTCGGGTCGGATGCCCTGCGCCCACGATCGTAGCGGGAGCGCTCCGGCGGCCAGCCTGCCCCCCGGGCTGGAGGCCGTCCGGGCCCGCCATCGCGGTCTGCGGATCCAGCACGTAGCCGATCCCCCGGATCGTGCGGATCCCGTGGCCCGGGCCGAGTTTGGCACGCAGCTGCGCGATGTAGACGTCCACCGTCCGGTCGCCCGGGGGGCCGCCGCGGCCCCACACCGCCTGCCGCAGCCGGTGCCGGGTGACGGTCCGGCCCGCCTGCCGCGCCAGGCAGCTGAGTACGTCGAACTCGGTACCGGTGAGCGCGATCTCGGTACCGTCCAGCGTCACCCGGCGCTGGGCCGGGCGCAGCCGCAGCCGGCCGGCCGCGTGCGGGGCGGCCGGGGGCCCGGGACGGACAGCGGCCCGCACCCGGGCGACCAGCGTCCGCGGACCGAACGGACGGGTCACGCAGGACTCCGGGCCGACTCCGATGTCCTGGGGACGCAGGCCCTGCGCGGCGTGGGCACCCCCGCCGGCCGTCAGGCAGATCAGCGGGACGCCCGCACCGGCCCCGATGACGGTGGGCTGCGGCCTGCCGCGCCGCGACGACGGCGCCCCGCCGCGGACCAGCTTGCGGATGGCCCGGGCGTCGAGCCCGGGCATGGTCAGGTCGAGGACCATCGCCGCCGCGCTGGCCGGCGCGGCCAGCGCGGCCTGGGTCTCGTCGGCGGTGCCGATACACCGCACTCGCAGGCCCTCCTTGGCCAGGTAGCGGCGGATGAGCTCGGCCACGGCCGGCTCGTGCTCGGCGACCAGGATCTCGCCGGCCGGTCTCGGTGCGGGGTCAGCGGGCGGCGTGGGCTACGACTCCTCGGCCGGGGCGGGCGCCGCGACCGGCTTCGCGCCGCCGTGGGCGGTATCGGTGAGGTCGATGCCCCGGTCGAGCGCTTCCCATAGCGCGGCCGCGTCATCGTCGGGCCGCGGAGCGCGGGTACGCGTGTCCGCTCGGCCCGGATCCGCTGGTCCAGGCTCGCTGGCCGGGATGTCCTGCGACACGCGAGCGGGGGCCTGGGGCGCGGGGGCAGCCTCGGGGGACACGGGAGCGGGGGGCGGCGGCGCCGCAGCGACGGTCCCGGCGGCGGGGGCGGGCTGGGGCGCGGGAACCGCGGCATCCGGGCCGGGAACGGTCCGGGATCCGCGGGCAGCGGCCCCGGCGGCCGGGACGGCCGCAGCGGCCGGATCGAGCGGATCGGGCGGGCCGCCTTCCGCGCGCGCCGGCCGGGCGGGCTGATTGAACCGGGCCGACATCACCGCCCAGCGCGGCCCGAGCCAGGCCGCGGCCAGGCCCGCGGCGATCACCGCCAGGGCGCCGGCCAGCGCTGCTGCCCGCGATGGCCCGCTGGACAGCACCACCCGGCTGGCCTGGCCGATGGCCGGCAGCCCGCCGCCGGACGGCACCCCGCCGCTGATCGCGGAGTTCCCGCCGGGCAGCGAGCCCGCGAATCCGCCCGCGGCCGCCTGCCCGGACGCGGCGGCCAGCACAGTCGCCTCGTGTACGGGCTCGCTGACCAGCACCGCTATCCAGACGCCCAGCCCGGCCATCACCACGCCCACGACCCGGCGGGCCACGCCGCGCGTCGCGATGACCGCGGCCATGCAGGCCAGGGCCGCCAGCGCGAGCGCGCTCACGGCGGGCAGCAGATCCTGCCCGGACACCGGGATCGACCCGGAAGGCAGCGGCTTGGGGGCGGTGTAGTCCACCCGGGCCCAGCCCTGCCGGAGCGCGAGCAGCACCAGGCCGGCCCCGGCCACGCACGCCACGATCGCGGCACCGAACTGCCTGCGCGCCGTCACCTCACCACCGTCCCCGGTCGCTGCGTGGCGTCCAGCCTATGTCCCGGCGCCCGGCGGCGGCGGCGCGGCCACCGGCAGCACAGCGGCGTCGAAGCACGTCCGGTCGCCGGTGTGGCAGGCCCCGCCGACCTGGTCCACCTGCACCAGCACGGTGTCGCCGTCGCAGTCGAGCGCCACCGACTTCACCCGCTGCTCATGGCCTGAAGTGGCGCCCTTGACCCAGTACTCCTGGCGGCTGCGCGACCAGTAGGTGCACAGTCCCGTGGTCAGGGTGCGGTGCAGCGCCTCGTCGTCCATCCAGCCCAGCATGAGTACCTCACCGGTGCCGTACTGCTGCGCGATGGCCGGGAACAGGCCCGCCGCATCCCGTTTGAGCCGGGCGGCGATCTCGGGATCCAGGCGTGACGGGCGACGGGGGCTGGTCACGTGGTCTCACTCCTCGACGTTCGGATACCGGGCGCGCCGCTGGCCGGCGGGCAGGCCGCACTCCGGCCGCGCCCGGCTGGAGGCCAGCTTAGAACCTGCCGGGAAGCCCATGAGGTGCCGTGGCATTCCATCAGGCGCCCTGTACCCCTAGTCTCATCGAATGACCTACTCGCGGGATGAGCGCAGCGCGCTCTGCGCTCTGCTGGACGAGACGGGGCCGGACGCGCCCACTCTGTGCGAAGGCTGGACCACGCTCGACCTGGCCGCCCACCTGGTGCTGCGCGAGCACCGCCCGGATGCCGGAGCGGGCCTGCTCGGCGGGCCACTGGCCGGGTACACCGCTCGCGTGCAGAGCAAGATGAGCGGGCGGGTGCCCTACGCCCGCCTGGTCCAGATCATCCGCGACGGGCCGCCCCGGTTCTCCCTGTTCGCCCTGCCGGGCGTGGACGAGCGAGCCAACCTGGCGGAGTATTTCGTGCATCACGAGGATGTCCGGCGGGCGGCACCCGGCTGGGAGCCACGCGAGCTCCCGCCGGGGCTCACCGAGCAGCTCTGGCAGCGGTTGCGGCTGCGGGCCACCCGGCTCATCCTGCGCAAGGTACCGGTCGGCGTCGAGCTCGCCCGCGATGACATAGACGCCGGCCACGGTGACCGCGACGACAGCGAGCCGCGCCAGCTGCGGATCACGATCAGGAACGGCACGCCGGTGGTGACCGTCGTGGGCGACCCGGCCGAGCTCACGATGTGGGCGTTCGGCCGCACCACCGCCGCCCAAGTCCGCCTAGAGGGCGCGGCCAAGCCCGTGCAAACCCTGACCGAAGCCCGCTGGCGCCTCTAACCCCCCCGGCCCGGCTCCATGATCATTTTTGACTTTGCACACGCTTCGACCACGCGAACCCCCGCAAACCGGACAGATCTTGGTCGTACCGTGTGCAAAGTGGAGATGATCATGGTGGGGGCGGGGGGCACGAGGGGGCGGGTCAGGGGGTGAGGCGGTGCAGGTCGCGGGGGAAGAGGGTGACGCGGCGGACATTGCCGGCGCCGGTGAGGCGGGCCGTCCAGCGTTCCAGGCCCATGGCGAAGCCGCCGTGCGGCGGCATCCCGGCCGCGAAGACGGCCAGGTAGGACTCGTACGGGCGCGGGTCCTCGCCGCGCTCGGCCAGCGCGGCCAGGTAGTCGGCGTGCCGGTGCAGACGCTGGCCGCCGGTGACGATCTCCAGCCCGCGGAAGAGCAGGTCGAAGCTGTTGGAGTAGCCCGGCCGGCCCGGTTCCGGGTGGGTGTAGAACGGGCGCTTGACCAGGGGGTACCCGGTCACGTAGAGGAACTCCGAGCCGTGCTCGCGCACCGCCCAGTCCGAGAGCCAGCGCTCATGCGCCGGCGCCAGGTCAGGCTCGCCGCGCGGGTCCTCGCCGGTGTGGCGCGCCAGCAGCTTCTGGGCGTCGGCGATATGGATCTCGGGGATCCGGGCCGGCACGCCGGGCAGCTTGACCCCGAGCAGGTCGACCGCGGCGCCGGCCCGCCCGGCGATCGCGGACACCATGCCGGCGGTGACCTCCCTGAGCACGGCCATCACGTCGTGATGGTCGTCGATGAAGCCGAGCTCGGCGTCCAGGCTCAGGTACTGCGCCAGGTGGCGGGCGGTGTCGTGCGGCTCGGCCCGGAAGGCGGGAGCGGTCTCGTAGACGCGCTCGAACACGCCGACCATGGCCTGCTTCTAGAACTGCGGCGACTGCGCCAGGTGGGCGGCCCGGCCGAAGTAGTCGAGGCCGAACACGTTCGCCCCCGACTCGGTGGCCGACCCGACGATCTTGGGCGTGCTGATCTCGGTGAAGCCGAGGTCGTCCAAGGCGGCGCGGAACCCGGCCACGGCGGCCGCGCTGATCTCGAACGGCGCCCGCAGCCGCGGGTGCCGCAGGCTGGCCGGCGCGTGGTCGCGATCGTGGGCAGCGCGGCGGTGACCGCCGGCCGGTACAGGTCAAACGGCGGCGGCTGCGCCGGCCCGGACAGCGGCGTGATCACCGGCCGGACGATCTCCGCTCCATCCGGCGCCTGGTCGCTCGCGACCACCGTCCCGGCCACCGCGACCACGGTCTCCTCGGGCAGTTCCGCGGCCGCCGCGACCTGCTCCGCGGAGCTGAGGACCACCTGGGCCAGGCCGGAACGGTCCCTGATGACCAGGAACGTCATCGATTTCAGCTGCCGCCTGCGGTGCAGCCAGCCGGCGATGCACACCTGCGCGCCGACGTGCGAGGGCAGGTCCGCGGCGAGTACACGAGAGATCATCGCAACCCCGTTCAGAGATGCCGATCCCTGGGAGTGCGGGCGAGAGGGAAGCTCGCGGTACCACCGCACCTTCACCGCCTGCCGATGGCCGGCGGCCTCTTGCGTGCCCGGTCACGGGGGCGGGCCGGCGGGGCATGAGGCCGGGCCGCTGGCCACGGCGGCCGTTCCTCCCCGCACTCGGGAGGGTCTTCGCCACAGGGGCGCGAGACCGCCTTCGCAGCTCCCGGCGGCTCTCTCCGGCTCGCTGTACCCTGCGCTACTCGTCTCCGTCAGCGCGTTGTCAACGAGGATACCGGGCCGGGACAATCGCCCAGGGTGGATTAGCTGGCGGGCCAGGGGAAGGAAACCCTCATGCAGGCACTTGGCGTTGACATCGGCGGCTCCGGGATCAAGGCCGCGCCGGTGGACGTAGCCGCGGGCAAGCTGCTGGCCGAACGGCTGAAGGTCGAGACCCCGCAGCCATCCACCCCCCAGGCGGTGGCCGGGGTGGTGGCCGAGCTCACCAGGTCGTTCAGCTGGTCCGGTCCGGTGGGCGTCACCTTTCCCGGCGTCGTGGTGGACGGCACGACCCGGACCGCGGCCAACGTCGATCAGGCCTGGATCGGGCTGGACGCGCGGACGCTGCTGGCCCAGGCCATCGGCCTGCGGGTGAGCATGATCAACGATGCCGACGCCGCGGGCATGGCCGAGATGGAGTTCGGCGCCGGGAGGGGCGTGACCGGCACCGTGCTGATGCTCACCCTCGGCACCGGAATCGGCAGCGCGCTGTTCACCGACGGCACGCTGGTGCCGAACACCGAGTTCGGCCACGTCCAGGTGCACGGCACCGACGCGGAGAAGCGGGCGTCCGACCACGCCCGGGAGCGGCACGGTCTGAGCTGGGAGAAATGGGCCGCCCGGGTGGATGAGTACCTGCAGCACATGGAGGCGCTGCTGTCTCCCCAGCTGATCATCATCGGCGGCGGGGTGAGCAGGAAGTCGGACAAGTTCGTGCCGCTGCTGACCGGCGTGCGGGCGAGCATCGTCACCGCGGCCTTGCACAACGACGCGGGGATCGTCGGCGCGGCCATGCACGCCTTCCCTGATTGGACCGGGTCCCAGCGCGCCCGCGCGACCTCGGGGCCGCTTCCCCCGCCCTGATGGCCCGCGCGGTCAGCGGACGACGTGACCGCCGGCGCGCAGCGCGTCCTTGACCTCGCCGATCCGCAGCTGGCCGAAGTGGAACACGGTCGCGGCCAGCACCGCGTCGGCGCCGGCGTCCAGGGCGGAGCCGAAGTCGGCAGCCTGGCCGGCGCCCCCGCTGGCGATCAGCGGCACATCGACCGCCGCCCTGACCGCCCGGATGAGCTCGGTGTCGAACCCGGCCGCGGTGCCGTCGGCGTCCATCGAGTTCAGCAGGATCTCGCCGGCGCCGAGCCCCGCGCCGCGGCGGGCCCAGTCCACCGCGTCGATGCCGGTGCCGCGCTGGCCGCCGTGCGTGGTCACCTCGAACCCGGAGGCGCAGCCGGCCGCGGGTGCGCGGCGGGCGTCCACCGACAACACGATGCACTGCGCGCCGAACCGGGCGGCCGCCTCGCCGAGCACCTCCGGCCTGGCCACCGCGGCCGTGTTCAGCGACACCTTGTCCGCCCCGGCGCGCAGCAGCCGGTCCACGTCGGCGACGCTGCGCACTCCGCCGCCCACGGTCAGCGGGATGAACACCTGCTCGGCTGTCCGGCTGACCACCTCGTACCTGGTCTGCCGGGCATCGCTGGACGCGGTGATGTCGAGGAAGGTGATCTCGTCCGCGCCGGCGGCGTCGTAGGCGGCGGCCAGCTCCACCGGGTCGCCGGCGTCGCGCAGATCCCGGAAGTTCACGCCCTTGACCACCCGGCCGCCGTCCACGTCCAGGCAGGGGATCACCCGCACCGCGACGGTCACCGGCCGGCCGCCGCTCTCGGCGTCACGCCGCCACCGCCGCGAGCGCCTGCTCCAGGGTGAACTTCCCCGCGTACAGCGCCTTGCCCACGATCGCGCCCTCCACGCCCAGCGGCGCCAGCGCGGCGACCGCGCGCAGGTCATCCAGGCTGGACACGCCGCCGCTGGCGATGACCGGGCGCCTGGTGCCCGCGCACACCCGGCGCAGCAGGTCCAGATTGCACCCGGTCAGCGTGCCGTCCCTGGTCACGTCGGTGACCACGTACCGGGCGCAGCCCTCGGCCTCCAGCCGGTCCAGCACGCCGGCCAGCTCGCCGCCGTCGGCCGTCCAGCCGCGGGCGGCCAGCCGCGTGCCCCGGACGTCCAGGCCCACCGCGACCCGCTCGCCGTGGGCGGCGATCACCGACCGCACCCAGTCCGGGTGCTCCAGCGCGGCGGTGCCGATGTTCACCCGCTCGCAGCCGGTGGCCAGGGCGGCGGCCAGCGAGTCGTCGTCGCGGATGCCGCCGGACAGCTCGACCGCGATGTCGAGGCCGCGTACCACCTCGGCGATCAGGCCGGCGTTGGAGCCGCGGCCGAACGCGGCGTCCAGGTCCACCAGGTGCACCCAGCTGGCCCCCGCCCGCTGCCAGGCCAGCGCGGCCCGCACCGGGTCGCCGTAGGAGGTCTGCGAGCCGGCCTCGCCGCGGACCAGGCGCACCGCCTGCCCGGCCGCGACATCCACCGCGGGCAGCAGGGTGAACCCTGGCCGCTGCGCCGTGGTCATAGCGTCTGCCGCCAGTTGGCCAGCACCGCGGCGCCGGCGTCGCCCGACTTCTCCGGGTGGAACTGCGTCGCGGACAGCGGCCCGTGCTCGGCCGCGGCGATGAACGGCTCGCCGTGCTCGGCCCAGGTCAGCCGGGGCGCCGCCAGCCGGGCGCTGGGTAGCCACGGGCACGAGGTGGCGGCGTAAGAATGCACGAAGTAAAACCGGGCCGCCGGGTCCAGCCCGGCGAACAGCGCGGAGCCCTCGGGCGGGCGCACCGTGTTCCAGCCCATGTGCGGCAGCACCGGCGCGGCCAGCCGGGTCACCGTGCCCGGCCACTCGCCGCAGCCCGGGGTGCGCACGCCGTGCTCGTCGCCGGTCTCGAACATCACCTGCATGCCCACGCAGATGGCCAGCACCGGCCGCCCCCCGGCGAGCCGGCGATCGATGATCATGTCGCCGCGGACCGCGCGCAGGCCGGCCATGCAGGCGGCGAACGCGCCGACCCCCGGCACGACCAGTCCGTCGCAGTCCAGGGCGGCGGCGTAGTCGCCGGTCACGTCGGCCTGGGCGCCGACCCGGGCCAGGGCCCGCTGGGCGGACCGCAGGTTGCCCGAGCCGTAATCGAGGACGACGACCCGGGGCCGGGTCACGCTCACAGCACGCCCTTCGTGCTCGGCACCCCGCCGGCCCGCGGATCGGGGGCGGCCGCGGCGCGCAGCGCGCGGGCCACCGCCTTGAACTGCGCCTCCACGATGTGATGCGGGTTACGGCCGGACAGCACGAGGACGTGCAGGCAGATCCCGGCCGCCATGGCCAGGGTCTGGAAGAAGTGGCCGGTGAGCGTGGTGTCGAACGTCCCGATCAGCGGCGGCATCCGGTCCGGCTCACGGTGCACCACGTACGGCCGGCCGGACAGGTCCACCGCCGCCTGCACCAGCGCCTCGTCCAGCGGCACGACCGCGCTCCCGAACCGGCAGATCCCCGACTTGTCGCCCAGTGCCTGCCGCAGCGCGTCGCCGAGCACGATCGCGGTGTCCTCCACCGTGTGGTGCGCGTCCACTTCGGTGTCGCCGCTGGCCCGCACGCTCAGGTCGAGGCTGGCGTGCTTGCCCAGCTGGGCGAGCATGTGGTCGAAGAACGGCACTCGGGTGGTGACGTCGACCACCCCGACCCCGTCCAGGTCGAGTTCCACGAGGACCTGCGTCTCGCTGGTGAGCCGCTCCGCCCGCGCGACCCGGTTCATCGCCCGCCCCCGGCCGCGAGCACGCCGGTCAGGGCGGAGCGGAACGCGGTCATCTCCTGCGGGGTCCCGATCGTCACCCGCAGCCACCCGGGCGGCCCGGTCTCGCGCACGAGCACGCCGGCGTCGAGCAGCTCCTGCCAGGTGGCGTGCCGGTCGCGCAGCCCGCCGAACAGCACGAAGTTGGCATCGGACTCGGCCACGTCCAGGCCGCGGCCGTGGAGCCAGGCCACGGTCCGGTCCCGCTCGGCGCGCAGCTCCGCCACCCGGCCCAGCAGCTCGGGCGCGTGGCCGAGCGCGGCCCGCGCCGCCGCCTGCGTCAGCGCGGACAAGTGATAGGGCAGCCGGACGAGCAGCAGCGCATCGACCACCTCCGGGGCGGCCGCCAGGTAGCCCACCCGGGCCCCGGCCAGCGCGAACGCCTTGGACATGGTCCGGGTGACCACGAGCCGGCCGAAGCCGGGCAGCAGGGTGAGCGCGCTGCGCGTGCCGTCGCGGGCGAACTCGGCGTAGGCCTCGTCCACGACGACCATGCCCGGGGCGGCCGCGCAGACCGCGTCGATCACCGCGAGCGGCAGCGCGGTCCCGGTCGGGTTGTTCGGCGAGGTGAGGAAGACCACGTCGGGAGCCACCTCGCGGACCACGGCCGCGGCGCGCCCGGCGTCGAGCCGGAAGTCGCCGTCGCGCCCGCCTGACAGCCACCCGGTGCCCGTGGTCTTGGCGATCAGCGGGTGCATCGAGTAGGACGGCTCGAACCCCAGCGCGGTGCGGCCGGGACCGCCGAAGGCCTGCAGCAGCTGCTGGAGGATCTCGTTGGACCCGTTGGCCGCCCACAGGTGCCGCGCGGTCAGCCCGTACCCGAGGTAGCCGGCCAGGTCGGCCCGCAGCGCCACCGCGTCCCGGTCCGGGTAGCGGTTCAGGCTCGCCGCCGCCTGCGCCGCGGCCGCGGCGATGGCCCGGATCACCGGCGCCGGCGGCGGGTACGGATTCTCATTGGTATTCAGCCGAACGGGCACGTCCAGCTGTGGCGCGCCATACGGCTCAAGCCCGGCCAGATCGGCCCGCAGCGGCAGCGTCGCCGGCCTGGTCATGACCTGCCCCGCGGTGCCTGCCCGGGGGGCGACCCCCCGGAGCCCCCCGCGAATCGAGCGCTGACGGCACCCACGTGCGCCGGGAGATCCTCCGCGCCACCGAGCGCGGTGATGAGCGGCAACGCGTCCGTCAGCGCATCGCTGGTGCACTCGACGACGTTGACCAGGCGCAGGAACGGCAGGACGGACAGGCCCGCGGTGTGCCGGGCCGACCCGCCAGTGGGCAGCACGTGGTTCGAGCCCGCGAGGTAGTCGCCGAGCGAGACCGGCGCGTAGGGCCCGGCGAAGACGGCGCCGGCGTTGCGCACCCGGCGGGCGAGCTCTCCCGCCCGGTCGGCGTGGATCTCCAGGTGCTCGGGCGCCCACGCGTCCGCGACGGCGAGGGCGGACTCGATGTCGTCGGTGATCACCTGCGCGGACTGGCCTGCCAGCGCTTGCTCGATCCGGTCGCGGTGCGCGGCGCGGCCGGCCGCCGCGGCCAGCTCGCGGCCGACCCGGTCGGCCAGGCCGGCATCGGGCGTGATCAGCAGGCAGGCGGCCAGCGGGTCGTGCTCGGCCTGGGCGACCAGGTCCGCGGCCAGGTGGCCGGGACAGGCGCCGGCATCGGCGATGATCGCTATTTCGGTGGGCCCGTTCTCGCCGTCGGTGCCGACCACCCCGCGCAGCACGCGCTTGGCCGCCGCCACGTATACGTTCCCCGGCCCGGTGATCACATCGACAGGAGGGCACTCGCCGGTGCCGTAGGCCAGCATGGCCAGCGCCTGGGCCCCGCCGGCCGCGTGTACCTCGGTGACCCCCAGCAGGGCGCAGGCGGCGAGCACGGCCGGGTGCGGCAGCCCGCCGTGCGCCGCCTGCGGCGGAGACGCGACGGCGATCTGCGCTACCCCGGCGACCTGCGCGGGCACGACGTTCATGATCACCGAGGACGGGTAGGCGGTCAGGCCGCCCGGCACGTAGACGCCGCCCCGGCTCACCGGGACGAACCGCCCGGTGACGGTCAGCCCGCGGGCGACTTCGGTCGTGGTGTCCGCGCGCAGCTGTGCGCTGTGCACCAGGGCAGTGCGCCGCGCCGACTCCTCCAGTGCGGCCCGCACGCCGGAGTCCAGCTTGCCCAGCGCGTCATCCAGTGCCTGCTCCGGCACCCGGGTGGCGTCCAGCTCCACCCCGTCGAACCGGCGGGTGTACTCGCGCACCGCGGCCGCGCCGCGACGCCGCACGTCCTCGCATACCGGCCGGACCTGCTCGGTCGCGGCCGCCACGTCGAGGACCGCCCGGGGCAGCACGCCCCGCAGGCTGGCGCGGCTCAGCGCCTGCGGCGCCCGGCCCCGCAGGTCGATGCGCGGAAGCATTGGCTCAGCATAAGGCAGGCTCTTTCCGCGCCGTCCCGCTACGTGGGCGGCCCAGTCCGCATCGCGGACGGCCGCGGGCACCGGCGGCGGGGGCGCATGGCAGGCTGGGAGCCAGCGTCAGATCGATATGGGGGTGGATTGCCAGTGATCATGCAGCCCGGCCTGCTCGGCCAGGCGGACCTCGCCTTCACCGCCCTGGCCGGCGATTATCTCGACGACCGGGCCGAACGTCATCCGCAGCTGGCCACCGAGCTCGGCGACCACCGGCACGACGCCCGGCTGCCCGATTTCTCCGCGGCGGCGAGCGCGGACGAGCGCCGGGCCCTGGACGGCTTCGCCGCCAGGCTGGCGGCGATCGACACCGGCGCGCTGTCGGCCGAGCATCAGGTGGACGCGCGCATGCTGGCTAACTCCGTGGCCTTGCGGATGTTCGAACTCGACGAGCTGCGCGAGCGAACCTGGAATCCGCTCGCGGCCAACCCCGGCCGGGCCATCTACGCGCTGCTGCAGCGGGACTTCGCTCCGCTGCCCGAACGGCTGGCGTCGCTGGCCGGCCGGCTCAGGGAGGTCCCCGCGCTGCTGGCCACGGCCCGCGGCCGGCTGGGGCAGATGCCGCGAGTCCACCTGGAGACCGCCATCGGGCAGTTCTCCGGCACGATCAGCCTGGTCAGCGCCGAGATAGACGCCGCGCTTGCGGCCGCGCCGGGCAGCGCCAGGCAGATCGAGGCGGTGCGCCCGGCCGCGCTCGACGCGCTGGTCGAGCACCGGACCTGGCTGTCGGGGCGGCTGGACGAAGGCGAGGACGGCTTCGCCGACCCGCGGATCGGCGCCGAGCGCTTCGCCCGCAAGCTGTCGCTCACGCTGGACGCCGAGGCCGACGCCGATGCGATCCTGGCCCGGGCGCACGCCGATCTCGACCGGGTCAGCGACGAGATAGCCGCCCTGGCCGCCGGGCTGGCCGGCCCCGGACAGGCGGGGACGCGGGCGGGCGACGACGGCGCGCTGGTCCAGCAGGTCCTGGACCGGCTGGCGGCCGATGCCGCCGACGACACGACGATCCTGGAGCTCTGCCGCGGGGTGCTCGCCGAGCAGGCCGGCTTCGTTCACGAATGCCAGCTCGTCACCACGTACGACGATCCGGTCGAGGTGATCGAGATGCCGGAGATCTCGCGCGGGGTCGCGGTGGCGTACTGCGATTCACCCGGACCCCTGGAACCCGCTCCGATGCCGACATTCGTCGCGGTCTCCCCCACTCCGGCCGACTGGCCCGCGCAGCGGGTCACCTCGTTCTACCGCGAGTACAACCGGCACATGGTGCAGAACCTGATGGTGCACGAGGCGATGCCGGGACACTTCCTCCAGGGCCAGCACTCCCGGCGGTTCGATGGCTCGGCGACCGCGCTGCGCGCGGCGCTGCGGTCCGGGTCCTTCGTCGAGGGGTGGGCGGTCTACGCCGAGGAACTCATGGCCGAGCACGGCTACCCGGGCGAGGGCGACCCGCGCGCGGTGCGCATGCAGCAACTGAAGATGCAGCTTCGCATGATCATCAACGCCATTCTCGACTCCCGGGTGCACGGCCGCGGGATGACCGAGGCCGAGGCGATGAGCCTGATGACCGGGCGCGGTCACCAGGAAGAGGGCGAGGCCGCGGGCAAGTGGCGGCGGGCGCTGCTCACCTCGGCCCAGCTGTCCACGTACTACGTCGGGTACACGGAGGTGGCCGGCCTGGCCGCCGGGCTCAGGACGGCCAGGCCGCAGCAGTCCGAACGAGCGCGGCACGACAGCATGCTGGCCCACGGCTCGCCGCCCGTCCGGTACCTGCGCACGCTGGTCACCGGCTGACCCGGGCCGTCCGTGGCGGGCCCCGGCGTGGCGGTCAGCCGACCGGGTCGACCCCGCTGACCTCGTCGCCCTCGGGCCGGGCCGGGCCGGGCTGGGCGCGCGTGGCCACCTCGGCCCGCCTGCGGTCGATCGCCTGGCTGACCACCTCCACCGACCCAACCACCAGGCCGACGAGCAGCGGCCAGAACGCGAGCGCCCCGTGCCCGCCGAGCACCAGCGGCTCGCGCAGCCGGGTGCCGGCCGGGCTCGTGGCCAGCTGGAGCCGGAACCTGGCCAGCCCCTGCTGCTGCCCGATCCACATCGCCAGCCAGGACCCGGCCACGCCGCCGAGCAGCAGGCCGACTAGCGGCAGCGCGCCGTACCTGTGCACCGCGACCAGGTAGCCAACCAGCCCGCAGATCAGCCCGGCGATGGCGGTCAGCAGGCAGAACCACGCATCGGCCACGATGAACGCGTCGGTCT
Organism: Streptosporangiaceae bacterium; assembly: GCA_036496025.1. GTDB lineage: Bacteria > Actinomycetota > Actinomycetes > Streptosporangiales > Streptosporangiaceae > PALSA-505. Next base: position 3,258 of record DASXLW010000215.1, on the reverse strand, counting down.
CGGTGTTCAGCACATAGCCGACGCCCCGGCCCTGCACGACCAGCAGCGCCCGGGGCGCCACGGCCGACCAGATGAGCCCGGTGAGCAGGCCAAGCAGCACACTCGCCGCCACGGTGGCGATCAGCGCGAGAAGCGCCCGGCGTAGTCTGGACTGGCTCATCCTCCGCAGCAGCGTACGTGACGGCGGACCAGGCTACGTGACGACGGGCCCGGGACCGCGCGACGCACCCGAGCGCTTTACACGGCCCGGCCGGGATGGGAAATTGGTTAACCATCTGACTGGGGGTTGGATGATCGAGGCTCGCGACCTGACCAAGCGCTTCGGCCCGAAGGTGGCCGTGGACCATCTGTCGTTCACGGTCGAGCCGGGCCGGGTCACCGGGTTCCTCGGGCCCAACGGCGCGGGCAAATCGACCACGATGCGGCTGGTACTCGGGCTCGACCTGCCGCAGGGCGGCACCGCGACGATCAACGGCCGGCGGTACCGGGACCTGCCCAGCCCGCTGCGCACGGTGGGCGCGCTGCTCGAGGCGCGGGCCGTGCACACCGGCCGCTCCGCGTTCAACCACCTGCTGTTCCTGGCCCAGACCCAGGGCCTGCCGCGCCGCCGGGTGGAAGAGGTCATCGATCTGGTCGGGCTGACCACGGTGGCGGGCAAGCGGGCCGGCGGGTTCTCGCTCGGGATGAGCCAGCGGCTCGGCATCGCCGCCGCGCTGCTCGGCGACCCGCAGGTGCTCGTGCTGGACGAGCCGGTGAACGGGCTCGACCCGGAGGGGATCCTGTGGATCCGCAACCTGATGAAGGCGCTGGCCGCCGAGGGCCGCACGGTGTTCGTCTCCAGCCACCTGATGAACGAGATGGCCGTCACGGCTGATCACCTGATCGTGATCGGCCGGGGCAGGCTCATCGCCGACTGCAGCACCCAGGAGTTCATCGCCAGGAGCGCGGAGCAGTCCGTGCTGGTGCGCACCCCCGACCCGGACCGGCTGGCCGCCGCGATCACCGCGGCGGGCGGGAACGTCAAGGTCGCGGACGAGAACGCGGACCCGGGCGGCCCGGCGGCCGGGGGGGCCACCGCGCTCGGCGTGACCGGGCTGCCGGCGGCGCGCATCGGCGAGCTCGCCGCGGCCGCCTCGGTGGTGCTGCACGAGCTGACGCCGCGGGTGGGCTCGCTGGAAGAGGCGTTCATGGAGCTGACCGCCGACAGCGTGGAGTACGGTCAGCCGGGCCAGCCGGGCCAGCCGGGCCAGCCGGCTCAACCGGCTCATCCGGAGCAGCCGGCCGTCACCGGCCGAGCCGCCGGGCCCGCGGCCGCGGGCTCCGCGCCCGGAGGGCAGGACCGGTGACGTCGGCCGCGCCGGCCCGCCCGGCCTCGCCGCCGGCGCCCCCGGCCCGCCGGGCCGGCTTCGGGCACGTGCTGCTCAGCGAGTGGACCAAGATCCGCTCGGTGCGCTCGACCGTCTGGTCGCTGATCCTGCTGGTCGTGCTCACGCTGGGCATCACCATCCTGATCACCGCCATCACCTCGGCGCAGTGGAACAAGATCGGCGCGGCGTCACGGACGCAGATCAGGCTCGACCCGACCAACGGGATCCTCGGCGCCGGCCTGCAATTCGGCCAGCTCACGATCATCGTGCTCGGCGTGCTCCTGATCACCAGCGAGTACTCCACCGGCGTCATCCGCGCCTCGCTGCTCGCGGTGCCGCGCAGGCTGCCCATGCTCGCGGCCAAGGGGCTCGTATTCGCCGCGATCACGCTCGTCCTCGGCGAGATCGTCATGTTCGCCTCGTTCTTCATCGGCGCGGCGATCCTGCACAGCCACGTCCCGGTCTCGCTCAGCAGCCCCAACGTCACCCGGGCGGTGGTCGGCGGCGGCCTTTACCTGGCCGTGCTGGGCTTGTTCGCCCTGTCGATCGGCGCGCTGGTCCGGCACACCGCGGGGGCGATCACCGGCGTGATCGCCTTCGTCATCGTGGCCGAGCCGCTGTCCTCGCTGATCCCCGGCCCCTGGGGCGATCACATTCACGATTACCTGCCCACGGTGGCCGGACGGCTGGTCATCCAGACCGCACGGACCTCCCACCAGGTGCTGTCCGCGTGGCAGGGCTTTGGCGTGTTCTGCCTGTGGACCGCGGCCTTGTTCGTCGCGGCCGCGATCCTGCTCATGCGCCGCGACGCCTGACCAGGAAACCGGTGACCGCGGACCTGCTCACGCTGGTCGTCGGCGCGGCATTCAGCCTGGCCGCGAGCGCGATCCTGGTCATCAGGATCGAGCGCCTCGGCGAGCGTCTCGGGCTCACCGAGGCCATGCTCGGGCTGGTCGCGGCGCTGGCCGCCGACGCGCCCGAGATCACGTCCGCCGCGGCCGCACTCGCCCGCGGGCAGCACGCCGTCGGGGTGGGCGTCGTGCTGGGCTCGAACGTGTTCAACCTGGCGGCCCTGCTCGGCCTGGGCGCGGTCGTGGCCGGGCAGATCGCCCTGCACCGCCGCGTGGTCGCGCTGGAGGGGGCGGTTGGCCTGTGGACGGCCGCGGTCAGCATCTGCGCGCTGGCCGGCCTGATCGGCCCCAAGACCGGACTGGTCCTCGTCCTGCTGGTCCTGCTCCCCTACGCCTGGCTGTCCGCGCTGCGCGCCCCGCACCGCACCCGGGTGCGCATTCCCCCGCGGGTGCGGCGCTGGCTGGCCGAGGCCCTGCGCGAGGAGGAGCAGGAGGAAGGCCCGGCCCTGCACCCGGCCCCGGGCCGCCCCAGCGACGCCGTCAGCGCGGTCACCGGCGCGATAGCCCTGGTGATCGTGGTGGTAGCCAGCGTGGCCATGGAACACGCCGCCACCAGCCTGGGCACCCGGCTGGCCGTCCCCGGCATCGTCACCGGCGGCATCGTGCTGGCCGCGATCACCAGCCTGCCGAACGCCGTGACCGCGGTCTACCTGGCCCGGCGCGGCCGGGGTGCAGCCACGCTCAGCGAGGCGATGAACAGCAACACGCTCAACGTCGCCTTCGGCCTGTTCCTGCCCGCGGCCATCGCCGGCCTGGCCACTGGCGGCAGCGCCGCCCTGGTCGCCACCTGGTACGCCGCCATGACCCTGGCCGTCCTGGGCCTGGCCTACGCCGGCCGTGGCCTCAGCCGGCTGACCGGCACGCTGGTGATCGCCGCCTACCTGGCCTTCGTCGCGGTCCTCGTCGCCACCGCCTGACGCGCCGGCTCCACGCGTCAGCCGCGGGTCGTGCGCTCGGCCAGGGCCAGCAGGCAGCAGCCG
>DASXLW010000214.1:0-41748 GCA_036496025.1 Streptosporangiaceae bacterium | reverse complement strand
CGGCCGTAAGCGGCCAGCGTCTTGTCCGGCTCGTCGTGCATCAGGTACAGGGCAAACTGATCGACCCCGAGATCCGCGAGCTCGCGCAGCCTGTCCACGTGCGCCGACTCGCTGCCGAGCAGGCAGAACCGGTCCACGATGCCGTCCGGCACGAAGTCCGTGGACGGATTGTCGGCCCGGCCGTGGTGGGAGTAGTCGTAGCCCTTCCGGCCGGCGATGTAGTCGGTCAGCTCGTGCGGTACCGGGCCCGACGTCCCGTACCTGGCCACCAGGTCGGCGACATGGTTGCCGACCATCCCGCCGAACCAGCGCAGCTGGTCGCGCTGGTGCGGCAGGTCGCTGCCCACGTAGGCCGGGGCGGCCACGCAGATGGTGATCGTCTCCGGGTCGCGGCCGGCCTCGGCGGCGGCGGCCCGGACCGAGCCGATGGTCCAGCGGGCGATGTGCGGGTCGGCTGTCTGCAGGATGAAGCCGTCGGCCTGCTGGCCGACCAGCTTCAGCGCCTTCGGCCCGTAGGCCGCCATCCAGATTTCCAGCTTGCCGTCCCGCACCCATCCGATCCGGAACGCGACGCCGTCGTGGGTCACCTCGCGCCCCTCGGCCAGATCCTTGATCACCCGCATGGCCTGAGACATCGTGGCCAGCGTCGTGGGCCGCCGGCCGATGACCCGCAGTGCGGAGTCGCCGCGCCCGATGCCGCACACGGTGCGATTGCCGAAGGTGTCGTTGAGCGTGGCGAACAGCGACGCGATCACCGACCAGTCCCTGGTGCCCGGGTTGGTCACCATCGGCCCGACCGTCATCGTCTTGGTCGCGGCCAGGATCAGCGGATAGATGACGTACGGCTCCTGCCAGAGCATGTGCGAGTCGAACGTCCAGCCGTACCGGAACCCGCTGTCCTCGGCGACACGCATCCGGTCCACCACGGCCTGGGCCGGCGGATCGGCCTGCAGGACGAGACCAAAGTCCATGTCGCGCCCCCCCTTAGCTGGTACTTCCTGTGTGTGACGGTAGCTGTCGCGGCTGATCGAGCTTGTCTGGCTGACGGCAGGCGGCCGGCTCATGCCAGGTACTGGCAGAGTTCGCGCCCGAGGAACCGGCCGTGGCCGGCAGCGCCGTGGTATTCGCCGGCGTCGACCACCACCCGGCCGCGCGACAGCGTGGTTTCCACCCGCCCGGTGACCTGCATGCCCTCGTAGGCCGAGTAGTCCACGTTCATGTGGTGCGTGGCCACCGACAGGATCTGCTTCGCGGAGGGGTCATAGATGACGATGTCGGCGTCGCTGCCCGGCTGGATCACGCCCTTGCGCGGGTAGAGGCCGAACATCCGGGCCGGCGTGGTGGAAGAGATCTCGACCCAGCGCGGCAGCGAGATCTCGCCGGTCGCCACGCCCTGGTGCAGCAGGTCCATCCGGTGCTCCACGCCCGGTATCCCGTTCGGGATCTTGGAGAAGTCGCCCCGGCCGAGTTCCTTCTGCTCGCGGAAGCAGAACGGGCAGTGATCGGTGGACACCACCGACAGGTCGTTGCTGCGCAGGCCCTGCCACAGCGTCTGCTGGTGCGGCGGCCGGCGCAGCGGCGGCGAGGCGACGTACTTGGCCCCCTCGAAGTCCGGCTTGGCCAGATCCTCGAGGGACAGGTACAGGTACTGCGGGCAGGTCTCGGCGAACACGTTCTGCCCGGCGTCCCTGGCCTCGGTGACCGCGGCCAGCGCCTGGATCGCCGACAGGTGCACGATGTACAGCGGGCAGCGGGCCACCTGGGCCAGGACGATCGCCCGGGAGGTGGCTTCGCCCTCGAGCTCGGGCGGGCGGGTCAGGCCGTGCTGCACCGGGTCGGTATGCCCCGCGGCCAGCGCCTGGGCGACCAGCTGGTCGATGGCGATGCCGTTCTCGGCGTGCATCATGACCATCGCCCCGGACCGCGCCGCCTGCTGCATCGCGAGCAGGATCTCGCCGTCGGTGGCGTAGAACACGCCCGGGTAGGCCATGAACATCTTGAAGCTGTTCACGCCGGCCGCGATGCAGGAGTCCATCTCCTTGAGCGTCGTCTCGTTCACGTCCGAGACGATCATGTGGAAGCCGTAGTCGATCGCGCAGTTGCCGTCGGCCTTGGCGTGCCACTTGTCCAGCGTGGCCAGCAGCGAGGTGCCCTTGGCCTGCATCGCGAAGTCGATGATCGTGGTGGTGCCGCCCCAGGCGGCCGCGCGCGTGCCGGTCTCGAAGGTATCGGCCGAGAACGTCCCGCCGAACGGCATCTCCATGTGCGTGTGCGCGTCGATGCCGCCCGGCAGCACGTACTTTCCGGTCGCGTCGATGATCCGGTCCGCGGTCGCGGCCCATCCGCCGGGTTGCTCGTTACCGCCGGCCTCGGGGCGGAGCCGTTCGGGAGAATCGTCCCTGGCCGCCAGGGCGGTCACCTGCTCGCCGTCCACGAGTACGTCGGCGGGCATGGTTCCGGTCGCGGTCACCACCGTGCCGCCGCTGATCAGGATGCGCACGACTGCCTCCGGGGCTTACGGCTGGACCAGCTGCTCGTAGCTGTCAGGCCGGCGGTCGCGGTAGAACGCCCATAGGTCGCGGACCTCGGCCAGCAGGTCCATGTCCAGGTCGCGCACGACGACCTCGTCCTGGTGGTCGGAGGCGGCGTCGCCGATGAGCTGGCCGCGCGGGCTGGCGAAGTAGGACTGGCCGTAGAAGTCGTTGTCGCCGAGCGGCTCGACGCCGATCCGGTTGATCGTGCCGACGAAGTACTCGTTGGCCACCGCGGCCGCGGTCTGCTCGAGCCGCCACAGGTACTCCGACAGCCCCCGGCTGGTCGCCGACGGGTTGAACACGATGCGGGCGCCGCCGAGCCCGAGCGCGCGCCAGCCCTCTGGGAAGTGCCGCTCGTAGCAGATGTACACGCCGATCTTGCCCACGGCGGTGTCGAACACCGGGTAGCCGAGGTTGCCCGGCCGGAAGTAGAACTTCTCCCAGAACCCCTTGACCTGCGGGATGTGGTTCTTGCGGTGCTTGCCCAGGTAGCTGCCGTCGGCGTCGATCACCGCCGCGGTGTTGTAGTAGACACCGGGCTGTTCCTCTTCGTAGATCGGCGCGATGAGCACGATGCCGTGCTGTCTGGCCAGGTCCTGCATGAGTTTGGTCGTCGGACCGTCCGGGACCACCTCGGTATAGGAGTAGTAGTCCGCGTCCTGGACCTGGCAGAAGTACGGCCCGTAGAACAGCTCCTGCAGGCACACCACCTGTGCCCCGGCCGACGCCGCGGCCTGGATGTGATCGACCGCCGCGCTGATCATCGATTCCTTGTCGCCCGTCCAGCGCTGTTGGACCAGTCCGGCCCGGACAATTTCGGCCACCGCCGTCTCCTCCCGCCCCGTTGTTCACAGGCAGGCCATGAAGCCTACGCCTCATCTGGCAGGGTAGTCCTCGGCACTCAGGCGCGGCACGGGAGGCAGCGATGGAACCGATACCGGAGGACTGGGACCGGGCCATGGCCGTGGTCGCGCATCCAGATGATCTTGAGTACGGGATGGCCTCGGCGGTCGCGCGGTGGACCGGCCAGGGGCGTTCGGTGTCGTACCTGATCGTGACCCGCGGCGAGGCGGGCATCGCCGCGATGCCGCCCGACCAGGTCGGGCCGCTGCGCGAGGACGAGGAACGGCGCAGCGCGGCGATCGTCGGCGTGCACGAGGTGGACTTCCTCAGCCACCCGGACGGGCTGGTGGAGTACGGCCTGCCGCTGCGCAGGGATCTGGCCGCGGCGATACGCCGCGTGCGCCCCGACGCGGTATTCGCGATGAACTTCGACCTGACCTGGGGCGACAGCCCCAACGTCAACCACTCCGATCACCGTGCGGTGGGGCTGGCGGTGCTGGACGCCTGCCGGGACGCAGCCAACCCGTGGGTGTTCGGCGACGCCGGGGCCGCCTGGACCGGGATCAAGCACCTCTTCGTGGCGGCCAGCAACGAACCGACGCACTTTGCCGACGTGACGGCCACGATCGACGCCGGGGTGGCCTCGCTGCGCGAGCACAAGGTGTACATCGAGGGCCTCGGGCGGGACTTCGACCCGGACGAGTTCCTGCGCAACATAGCGGGCTACGTGGGGCTGGGCGCGGGCTGCGAGTACGCGGTGGCGTTCCGGCGGTACAACTCCGGCTGACCGGGCCCGGCCGGCTGCGCCGCGGCTGCCCCCGGGGCGCGGGCCACCTCCGCCCGGCGAGCCGCCCGTCCCGCCGCGTGGGCTGCCTCGCGCCAGGCGCGGCCTAGCCGTCTTTGGCCGGCTCGCCGTGGCTCGCGTTCGCCTTGCCGCGGCCCCAGTAGGCCTTGGGCGACATATGGCCGGGCTTGATCCCGCGCTCCTCGAGCACCTCACGCAGGGCCAGCACCACCCGGGCCTCCCCGAGCAGATAGACGTGGGGCTGGCCGGCCGGGATCGTGACCGCCGACGCCGCTGAGACCAGCGCGTCCGGCTGGCCGGCGGGCCTGCCGCGGCGGTGCACCCAGGTGAGCTGGACAGGGGCGTGCGGCCGCAGTTCCTGCTCATCCGCAGGCTCGGGTACCTCGAGGATGACGGTCGCCGTGGCGTCGGGCGGCAGCGATTCGGTCATCGCGAAGATCGCGGCCAGGCTCGAATCGTCCCCGATGAACAGGTGCCAGTCCGTGTGCGGTGCCGGGCTGATCTTGCCCCGGGGGCCGATGCCCTCGACCGTCACGCCGGTCGTGGCCGCGCGGATCCAGCGCTCCCCCGGACCGTCGGAGTGCCGGACCACGTCGAGCGTGAGCAGCTGGTTCCCGCGGTCGAGTGCGCGAATGGTGTACCTGCGGCGGACCGGCCGGTCGTTCACCACGTCCACCAGGAGCATCACGTCCTGCCCGGGTAGGTGCTCGAAGTTGCGGAGTTCGGGCGCGGTCAGAAGCACCCGCTGCATGTGCGGCGTCAGCAGACGAGAGTCCACGACCGTGAGCCGCATTCGGACCGTCCCGGCCAGCGGGCCGGTCAGGGTGCCGAACGGGTCGCCGGACGCCTGCGCGGCGGGCGGAACGTCAGTCATAGGCAGTCGTCCTCTCATGTGCTGGGCGTGCGGACAGATACCGTGAGCGAACGTATCAGGGTGTACACGTGGAGTGAGAAAAGCGGGGCATGGCAGCGGTCCTCGGGTACTCCAACGGCCTGCGCGGCTCTGCCCCTCACCGACCTGCGCTTATGCTGACTTTATGCGCCCGATATGGAAGGGGACAATCTCGTTCGGCCTGGTGTCCATCCCGGTAAAGCTCTACACGGCCACCGAGGCGCACGACGTGTCCTTTAGGCAGGTCCACGCGACCGACGGCGGCCGCATCCGGTACAAACGGGTGTGCGAACTCGACGGCCAGGAGGTGCCGTACAGCGACATCGCCAAGGGCTACGAACTGCCGGGCGGGGAGATGGTGGTCCTGTCCGACGAGGATTTCAGCCACCTGCCGCTGGCCTCGTCGAAGGAGATCGACGTGCTCGAGTTCGTGCCGGCCGAGCAGATCGACCCGCTGCTCTACAACAAGGCGTACTACGCCGAGCCGGACAAGTCCGCGGTGAAGCCGTACGTGCTGATGCGCGACACGCTGGCCGACAGCGAGCGGGTGGCGGTGGTGAAGGTCACGCTGCGGTCCAGGGAGGCGCTGGGGGTGCTGCGGGCGCGCGACGACGTGCTGATCGTGCAGACCCTGCTGTGGCCCGAGGAGGTGCGCAACGCCGCATCGCTGGCGCCGCAGACCGAGGTCACGGTGCGCAAACAGGAACTCGCGATGGCCAGCAGCTACATCGATTCGCTGGCTGCTGACTTCGACCCGTCCCAGTACACCGACGAGTACCGGGCCGCGGTCGAGGAACTCGTCGAGGCCAAGACCGCCGGGCGTGAGGTGACCGCGGTCGAGCCCAGCAACGGCGGGGGCGGCGAGGTCATCGACCTGGTCGAGGCGCTGCGCGCCAGCGTGCAGCAGGCCAAGGACAAGCGGGCCGGGCAGGGGCAACGCTCCCAGCCAGCCAAGAAAAAGAGCGCCGAAGACAGCGAGCCGGCGAAGCGAGCCTCGCGCGGCCAGGCCAAGGGCGGGCCGTCCGAACGGTCCGGCACGCCCAAGACCGAGACCGGGACGAGCAGCTCGCGGCGGCGGGCCCGCAAGCCCGCGTGACCTGATCCCCGCGGCGGCGGAGTGCTCGGCCGGTCTCGCCGCAGGATGCGCCTGCGGGCGCCCGTGTGCCGCCCTGTCGTGCCCTCGACTTCGGCCCGTGGTCCGGGTAATATTAGTACGTATGAGCAACTATTCAGATGTGCGACTGACCGAGAGCCTCGACGGCTGCGCGGTCCGGGTCGTCGACCGCGACCGGGTGGCGGACATCCGCGCCTCGATGCCGGCCGACGAGCAGGTCGCCGAGCTGGCGGACGTGTTCGGGCTGCTCGCCGACCCAGGCCGGCTGCGGGTACTGGTCGCACTGCTCGAAGGCGAGATGTGCGTCTGCGACCTGGCCGCTGCGGCGGGGGCCAGCGAGTCGGCCGCCTCGCACCACCTGCGGCTGCTGCGGGCCCACCGGGTCGTGCAGGTCCGCAGGTCAGGTCGGATGGCTTACTACCGGCTGGCGGACTCGCACGTCCGGATGCTGCTCGATATCGCGCTCACGCACATCGGCCACGCCCCGGCCGCCGCGCATCCGGAACGCCCGGCCGATCAGATCCGCCAGTAATCATGATCGTCCCGAACGCACGCGGCCACCGTGGTCACGAAGATCACGGCCCGGCGGGCGGCGCCGCTGCGCACGCGTCGCCGGCCGGTACCGGTGCCCGGTATCTCGCCGGGGCACTCGCGCTGATCGCTGCGTTCATGGCCGTCGAAGTGGCGGTCGGCCTGCTGGCGCACTCCCTCGCCCTGGTTTCCGATGCGGCCCACATGCTGACCGATGCCGCGGGGATCGCTCTCGCGCTGACCGCCATGCGGCTGTCCGCGCGGCCGCCCGCGGGCGGGTACACGTACGGGCTGCGCCGCACGGAGATCCTGTCCGCCCAGGCGAACGGCATCACCCTGCTGCTGCTGTCGGCGTGGCTGGCCTACGAGGCGGTGCGCCGCCTGATCTCACCGCCGACGGTGGCCGGCGGCGCCGTGCTCGCCACCGCCCTGGCCGGCCTCGCGGTCAACGCCTTCGCCGCCGCCCTGGCCGCCCGGGCCGACCGGCGCAGCCTCAACGTGGAAGGCGTGTTCCGGCACATTCTCACCGACGCGTATGCGTTCGCGGCCACGGCGATCGCCGGTCTCATCGTGATCATCACGGGCTTCAACCGCGCCGACGCGATCGCCTCGCTGGTCGTGGTGGCGCTGATGGCCAAGGCCGGGATCGGCCTGCTGCACAAGTCGGGCCGGATCTTCCTGGAGGCGGCGCCGCCCGAGTTGTCCCCCGATGCCATCGGCCGGGCCATGGCCGCGCGCGAGGGCGTAGTGGAGGTACACGACCTGCATATCTGGCAGATAACCTCCGGAATGCCCGCGGCGTCCGCGCACGTGCTCGTCGGTCCCGGGCTCGACTGTCACGCCGTCCGCATCGACCTGGAGCGCCTGCTGGCGGACACCTACCGGATCGGTCACACCACGCTGCAGGTCGATCATGCTCCCGACCCGCTGCTGACGATCCGCCGCGGCACCCCCGCGCCGCCCGGCGACGGCCACTGCCCGCAGGCGCACGGCCCCGCTCACCTTCATCGCGACAGCCGCGGGTAAACCGCACCGGCCGCGGGCCGGCCCGGGGCTCCCCGGGGCCGGGTATCCCGGTGGCGGCCGGCCAGCCGGGGCTGCCATCCTGGGCCGGTGACCAACGATCTGGACCGGGCCCGGGATGTACTCAGCCACTCGCCGATCATGGACGGGCACAACGACCTGCCGTGGACGCTGCGCGACATGGTCGCCTCCGACCTGGACCGGGTCGATCTCGGCGCGGGGATTCCTGACGCGCACACCGACCTGCCCCGGCTGCGGGCCGGACGGGTCGGCGCGCAGTTCTGGTCCGTCTTCGTGCCCTCCAGCCTGCAGGGCGACAGCGCGGTGTCGGCCACCCTCGAGCAGATCGACCTGACCCGCCGGCTGGTCGACCGCTACCCCGACGCGCTGGAGCTCACGCTGACCGCCGACGACGTCGAGCAGGCCATGGCCGCGGGCAGGATAGCCTCGCTGCTCGGCGCCGAGGGCGGTCACTCGATAGCGTCCTCCCTGGGGGTGCTGCGCGTGCTGTACGCGCTCGGCGTCCGGTACATGACCCTCACCCACAACGACAACGTCCCGTGGGCCGATTCGGCCACCGATGAGCCCGCGGCCGGCGGCCTGACCAGGTTCGGCCGCGAGGTGGTGGCCGAGATGCAGCGCCTCGGCATGCTCGTCGACCTCTCGCACACCGCTCCCGCGACGATGCGTGACGCGCTGGCCGTCGCCCGCGGGCCGGTCATCTTCTCGCACTCGAGCGCCCGCGCGATCTGCGATCATCCGCGCAACGTGCCCGACGACGTGCTCAAGACACTGGCCGCCGGCGGCGGCGTCTGCATGGTCACGTTCGTGCCGGCCTTCGTGTCCGAGGAATGCCGGCAATGGGATCTCGAGCTGGTGGATGAGATGCGCGAGCGAGGTCTCGACCCGAAGGATTATTCCGAACGGGCGCGGGCTTCGGCCGGGCGCGCCGCCACCCACCCGCGGCCGAAGGCGACGGTCGCCCAGGTCGCAGACCACGTCGAGCACGTGCGCGCCGTGGCCGGCGCGGAACACGTCGGACTCGGCGGAGACTTCGACGGCACCGACCAGCTGCCCGAGGGACTGCCGGATGTGTCCGGCTACCCCGCCCTGTTCGCCGAGCTGCTGCGCCGCGGCTGGACCGAGGCCGACTGCGCGCTGCTGGCCAGCGGCAACATCCTGCGAGTGCTGCGCGAAGCGGAACGGGCGGCGGGTACGGGCTGACGGGCGCGGCTCCGCGCGGATCCCGGCCCCCGGCGGGCCCGGGGCAGGCGCGTGTACCGGGCGATTCACCGTACATGGGCCGGGAGAGGGCGATAGGCCCCTATTTCCCCGTGCGCCTGCAATCAGCGCGATGCGCCGCGACAATGGACCCGAGCCTGCCGCCCTCGGCGGGCCGGCGAGACGTGCGGGGGGAAGCAACCCGCAGCTCCCCCCGCATGCGGAGTTCTCCCCCCGCACCCCGCGCTCCGTTCACGGCCGGATGCGGCCGAACGGGTCCCGCATGATCAGATGACCTCATGGATCAGATCACGCGGCACTCCGGCCGGTGGACGTTCGAGGACCGGTTCGCTTCCCCGTGGCACTACCTGCCGGTCGAGGTCCGGCCTGGTTCCCGGGAAATCAGGGTCGAGCTTGACTACGACCGGACCGCGGCCACCCTGGACCTGGGCTGTCTCGGCCCGGCCGGCTTTCGCGGCTGGTCAGGCGGGGCCCGGCGCTCGTTCGTGATCTCCGCGGCTGGTGCCACGCCCGGCTACCTGCCCGGCGAGCTGGATCCGGGCACCTGGCACGTGATCATCGGCATCTATCGGGTGCGGCCCGAGGGGGTCCCCTATCAGGTCACCGCCACCGTGGCGAACTCGGCCGCCGCCCCGGATCCGGATCTGCGGCCGGCCGCGCCGCCCGCGCCGCCGTCACGCCCGGCCGGGCGCGAGCTGCCCAGGGCCGGCGGCCGGCGCTGGCTCGCCGGCGACCTGCATGCCCACACGGTCCATTCTGATGGCGAGGCGACCGTGCCGGAGCTCGCCCGCCGGGCGGTGGAGCGAGGGCTGGACTTCCTCGCCGTCACCGACCACAACACGATCAGCCACCATGTCGAGCTCGCTCCCGCGGCGGCCAGATACGGGATCACCCTGCTGCCTGGCCAGGAGGTAACCACCGACGCCGGTCACGCGAACGTGCTCGGCGACGTCGGCTGGGTGGATTTCCGCGACACCCCCGACGACTGGCTGGCCCACGCCCGGCAGCGGGGCGGGATCATGTCGGTCAACCATCCCATCGCCGGCCACGTCAGCTGGCTGCACGCGATGCACGGCCGCCCGCCGCTGGTCGAGGTGTGGCACTGGAGCTGGCTCGACCAGCACTGGACCACGCCGCTGGCCTGGTGGCTGGCCTGGGATCCCGCCGCGATCCCGGTCGGCGGCAGCGACTGGCACCGGCCCGGGCCGCACGCCTCGCTGGGATCACCGACGACGTGGGTCGAGTGCGAGGGCACCGGGCCGGATGCGGTGCTCGATGGCCTGCGGGCCGGGCGGGTGGCGATCTCCGCCGAACGCGACGGGCCGGTGCTGCTGCGCCAGGACGGCAAGCTGGTCGCGGTCGACGCCGACGGGACCATCCTGACCGGGCCGGACGGACCCTGCGCCCGGGTCAGCGGCGCACTGGCGGCCCTTCCGGCCGCGCCCGGCTGTCACCGGCTGTGCGATACGACCGGGGCGACCCTCGCCCTCACCCCCTGACCGGACTCGCCTCCGGACTCATCATCCGTTAAGGCGAATCATCAGAACTGTTACGGCAGTTAATGCTTCGCTTTACCGGATCGCGCGTGATGGTGCTTGTGGTGCCGGCGCTCGGCCCGCTGGGGGACGGTAGCCGGCGGCGGCGCGGTGCACCCTACGCACGGCGAGCGGCCTGCGAAGTAGGGCGGGATCGTGGGCGAGTCGGCGGGCGGGTTGGTGGCCAGCAGCACCGGCGGGCGGGGCGCCTGGCTGAAGTTGAACTCGGTTTCGATGTTGCCCAGGATGGGCGCGTTCTCGCGCACGTCGGGCCGCGGGTCGGGGCGTCCGTCGGTGCTCGGGTTCAGCCTGGCCCCGTCCAGGAAGTCGTCCTCGATGAACTTCAGGTAAGCGTCGCTGCTCAGCGTCTGGTGGTCGATGTAGCCCCGCTTGGCGTACGGCGAGATCGTCAGGGCCGGGACGCGCAGTCCGTAGCCGTTCTGATCCACCCGGGGCGGGACGACGTGGTCGTAGAAACCGCCCCAGTCGTCCCAGGACAAGAAGATCGCGGTCGAGTTCCAGTCCGGGCTCCGCATCGCGGCATTGATCACCGACGTCACGTAGGCCTGGCCCCGGTGCACGCTGGCAGGCGGGTGCTCGCTGTCCGGACCGGAGGGGGTGATCCAGCTCACCGCGGGCAACGTGCCGGCCCTGGCCGCCGCGAAGTAGCGTTCCAGCGACTGGATGTTGTGCAGCTGGTGGTCGGCGTGTACGTCGCCGAACAGCGGCAGGGGGTTCCAGATCCCGGGCGTCGTGGCGCTCTGCCGGACCGGGCGGCAGGTCTCCGCCGCATCGTTATCGCAGTCCGGCTGGATACCCCGCTGCACGTAGTAGGCCCAGCTGACGTGGTGGGCGAAGAGCAGCCACGTGATGTCGGTCCAGGCCAGGTCGATCCTGGTCTGTCCGGTGACCAGTTCCCTGTGCACGGCCCGGTCGAACTGCGTGGCCCCGTAGGGGCCGACGATGTTGTTCCGGCAGCTCATCGGCGAGCGGGTCTTGCACTTGGCGGACCAGGCGGAAACCATGTACAGGTGGTCGGGCTCCGACCACGATTTGACCGGCTCGAACATGTGGTCGGACAGGACGAAGTCCTTGGCGTAGGTCCAGTAGTTAGGGATCTCCGCAGCGGTGTGATAACCCATCACGTCCGGCTTGGCTCTGGCCGCGCACGCCGGGTCGTCGGGGTTAAGGCAGGTCTTCCTGGCCTGGTAGCGCTGCTTGATGAACCCGTTCATCTTGCCGTGGTGCACGTCGGCGATGGCATTCGCCTCACCGTGCGGCCCGCCCCCGTTGACGTCCGCGGTGTCGTGGTACGGCCGGACGCAGGGCCCTTTCGGGTTCGGCACGCATACCGTCGGCTTGCCGTCTTTCATCGGGATCCCATCGGCTCCGGGGTAGGTGCCGAAGTAACTGTCGAGCGACCGGTTCTCCTGCATCACGATGATCACGTGTTTGATCTTGTGGATGCCGGGCGGGACGATGTAACTGCCTGCGGACCCCCCGCTAGCCCTTTCCGGCTGGGCGGCCGACCCGCCCGGCCGGGCCGGCGCGCTGTCGGCGGTGCACGCGGCCAGCAACCCCGCGGTCAGGACGCCGACCGCAGACAGCAAGACCGGGCGGCGACGAGACGGTCGCAGACGCATACGCTCATGCTCCTCTGGCGCGGGCAACAGCCTGCACGGAGGCTAGCTCGCCCAGCTGGGAAAACCCTGGGCGGCCGCGCTGGGGGACCCGGCCGGATCCGGTGGGTTACAGTCACCGGATGATGACGGGCGACTCTCTGGCCGACGCGGGCGGGCGGTTCGAGCGCGCGCCCGAGCCGCTGCCCGGCCAGCTGGCACTGCCGGGAATGGAGCCCGAGCCGGCCGATGACAGCGGGCAGTTCCTGCTGCCCGGGATGGAACACGTCAGCGGGCAGGCCGGGCCGGGGGATGAGGATCCGGAACGGGATCGGGTGGCCGCGGCGCTGCGCGCGGCCGACCCGGACGGCTTGTTGTTGGCGCAGACCCTCCGCCGGGCGTTCGACCTGTTGCTGGACGGCCAGCACACCGGGCGCTACCGCTGGGATCAGCTGCACAAGACCGAGAAGACGCACGCTGGCACGCTGGTCGAGATCGGGCTGCAGCGAACGTTCGGGCTGGCCGACGGCACGGCGCTGGACTACTCGATCGCCGGCGTGGAGGTGGACTGCAAGTTCTCCCATCGCAGCGGCGGCTGGATGATCCCGCCGGAGGCCGAGGGCTACCTGATGCTGCTGGTGCAGGCCAGCGACGAGACGGGCACCTGGTCGGCCGGGCTGGTGCGGGCCCGGGATGGCTACCTCACCGAAGCGGGCAACCGCGATCTCAAGCGCACGCTCAATGACGCCGGGCGCGGCGCCATCGAATGGCTCGCCTGGCGCGCTCGGCTGCCCGAGAATGCCCTGCTCCGGCTGCCCGAGCGGGACACGGCGGCGATCCTCGGCCGCGCGACCGGACAGCAGGCGGTGAACGAGCTGTTCCGGCGGGCTCTGGGGCGGCGGATCAGCCGCGCGGTGGTCGCCACCGTGGCCCGGCAAGAGGACTACATGAAGCGGGTGCGCGGCGGCGGCGGCGCCCGCGACCAGCTGCGCGGCGAGGGCATCGTGATCTTCGGTGACTACGCCGGACACCAGGCGCTGGCCGCGGCGCTCGGCGTGCCGAGCCCGGGACCCGGCGAGTTCGTCAGCGCCCGGCTGGCCCGCTGCGGCGAGCCAGGCGCAAGGAGCGCGGCGCAGCGCTTCATCCGGCTGGACGGCGCGGACTGGGTGCTGGCGAAGACGGCCGCGGACACCGGCCCCGCGCCCCGGCTGCCGCGCATGTGACCAGACAATGGGATCCCGGAGCGTCATGCAAAACCGGCTCGCGAGTGCAGGCCCGAGAAGGCATGCGCGAGCGATCGGGCCAGGATGGCGGTCGTTGCGACGGCCAACGTGAATGACGCGATCCTCGATAGCAGCAGGGCACCGGCGACGGAGAGGTGGCACATGGCGACGGCACGAACAGCACGGTGGGGTCTCACGCTTCCGCTGGCCGGCCTGGCATTGCCCGCGCACCGCGAGATCGTCGAGCGCCTGGAGCAGCTTGGTTACACCGACGCCTGGTCGGCCGAGATGAACGGCGTGGACGCGTTCACCCCGCTGACCCTGGCCGCCGGGTGGTCGGCCCGGCTGCGGCTGGGCACCGCGATCGCCGGCCTGTACATCCGGGGGCCGGCGCTGCTCGCGATGAACGCGGCCACGCTGGCCGGGCTGGCTCCGGGGCGGTTCGTGCTCGGCATCGGCACCTCTTCGCAGGTGATCGTCGAGCAGTGGAACGGCATCGAGCTGGCCAGGCCCTATCAACGTGCCCGCGACACGCTGCGGTTCCTGCGCGCCGCGCTGGCCGGCGAGAAGGTGAGCGAGCGATACGAGACGTTCGCCGTGCGCGGGTTCCGGCTGGAGGCGCCGCCCGCCGAGCCGCCCGGCCTGGCCCTGGCCGCCCTGCGGCCGGGGATGCTGCGGCTGGCGGCAGCCGAGGCGGACGCCGCGATCACCAACTGGCTGGCGCCGGCGGACGTGCCGCGGATCCGCAAGGTGACCGGAGAGGACTGCGAGCTCGTCGCGCGCATCTTCGTGTGCCCGACCACGGACGCCGAGCTGGCCCGCCAGGTCGGGCGGCGCCTGATCGCGGCGTACCTGACGGTGCCGGTGTACGCGGCGTTCCAGGCCTGGCTGGGCCGGGCCGAGGTGCTCAAGCCCCTGCAGGATGCGTGGGCGGCCGGAAACCGCGGGGGCGCGCTGGCCGCCATCCCCGCTGACCTGGTAGACGAGCTCGTGGTGCACGGACATCCGCAGGCCTGCCGGGAGCGCATCGCCGAGTACCGGGACCAGGGCCTCGACACGCCGGTCGTCGCGATCGTTCCGGTACCGGGGGTCGAGCCCGCCGCCATGGTGCCGCAGCTTGCCCCCCGCTGACCCCGGGCCGCCGGGAAGCGACCCCGGCGCGGCTGGCGGCGGCGCGGCGGAACGGGCGGAGATGCTGGTGACGTTCGGCCACGGCACCGCGTCGGCGGACCGGATCACGGAGTTGCTGCACGGGGCCGCCGTGGCCGCCGTCGTCGACATCCGGATCGCGCCGGGCAGCCGCCGGAACCCGCACCTGGCCCGGTCCGAGCTCGAGCACTGGCTGCCCAGCGGGGGCATCGGCTACCGCTGGGAGAAACGGCTCGGCGGTTTCCGCCGCGCCGCTCCGGACTCGCCGGATACGGCCTGGCGGGAGGCGGCCTTCCGGGGCTACGCCGGGCATATGCGAACCGCCGGCTTCCTCGCCGCCGTGGCCGAGCTGCTCGACCAGGCCGCCCGGAAACGCACCGCGGTCATGTGCAGCGAGAGCCTCTGGTGGCGGTGTCACCGCCGGCTGGTCGCGGACTTCGTGTCGGTCGCCCGGCAGATACCGGTCCGGCACCTCATGCACGACGGCCGGGTGGTCGCGCATCAGCCCACGCCGGGCCTGCGGCTGCGCGACGACGGCCTGGTGGTCTACGACGGCGGCCAGCAGCCTCTGCTGTAACCGCCGCTGATCATCACGGCGGGGTCACCACTGCGCGGGTAGCTCGTCCCCGTACCAGGACTCGATGATCCGGTAGGCGATCGACACCGGCGGCGGCAGCCGTATCTCGCTGCTGGCCATGCTGGCGCGCAGCTCGTCCCGGCTGAACCAGCGCGCCTCGGCGATCTCCTCCTCGTCGACGCGGATCGGCTGGACGCCGTTCGCCCGCGCCCAGAAGCCCAGCATCAGGCTGGCGGGCATCGGCCAGGGCTGGCTGCCCAGGTACCGGATCTCGTGCACGATGATCCCGGTTTCCTCGGCCACCTCGCGCTCGACCGCCTGCTCGGCGGACTCACCCGGTTCCACGAACCCGGCCAGGATCGATACCCGCCGCTCCGGCCAGGCGCGGTTGCGGGCGAGCAGCGCCCGGTCCCTGGCGTCGGTGACGAGCGTGATCATCGCGGGGTCGGTCCTGGGGAAGTGCTCGGAGAGGTCAACCGGGCAGATGCGGGAGTGCCCGCCGGTGACCAGGTTGGTCAGCGCGCCGCAGCGCGGGCAGTGCGTGTGGGTGGCGTGCCAGTTGCCCAGGGCCACGGCGTGGGTGAGCAGGCCGGCGTCCCGGTCCCCGAGCAGCGCGCCCACCTGTCGCAGGCCGACCGGCTTGGCCTGGCCGGCCGCGGCGTCGTCGGCCGCCGGGAGCGGGGCGCTGACGCCGAAGTAGGCCCGGCCGTCGTCGTCCACGCCGAGCAGGTAGCGCGGCCCGTCCGGCGCCTGCGAGACCGGCAGCAGGACTAGCTCGGCGTCCGCATCGCCGAGCCTGGCGAGCGCCTGCCCGTCGTCGACGACGAGCACGCGGGTGCCGGGTTCGGCCCACCGGGCCTCGAGCCATTCCGGGTCGGTGCGGTGTTCGGTGCAGCGGTCAACCGTGCCGCGGGCGAGCGCCAGCGGCCGCAGGTTCGGCAGCCGGCCGGCCGGGCCGGCGGACGGCTCAGGCTCGGTCAACCGGACTCCGCGCCGCCGGGCCGGGCGGCGGTCAGCTCCGCGCCGGCCGACGCGAGCTCGTCCCACAGGTAGGCCGCCGCCTCGGCGCCCTTGGCCAGCAGAGCCATCTCGGCCTTCTCGTTGGGCGCGTGAGCCCGGTCCTCATCGAGGCCGACGGCGACAAACACCAGCGGGGCCTGCAGGATGTCGGTGAGGTCCGCCTCCGGGCCGCTGCCGCCCTCCCGGGTGAACAGCACCTCGCGGCCGAACGTGCGCTCCATGGCCCGGCGGCCCGCCGCCACCGCGGGCGAGTCGATCGGGGAGAAGGCCGGCCGCACGCCGGGCCCGGTCGGCGTCACCGTCGACTCGATACCGGGCGGCGTGTGCTCGGCGACATACTGCCGCAGCGCCGCCTCCACCTCAGCGGGTTCCTGGTGCGCCACCAGCCGGAACGAGAGCTTGGCGTGCGCCCGGGCGGGGATGATCGTCTTCCCGCCGGGGCCGGTATGACCGCCCCACATACCGTTGATCTCGGCGGTCGGCCGGGCCCAGATCCGCTCCAGGGTCCCGTATCCTGACTCACCGCTGGCGGCCCGGCTGTGGCCGGCCGCGGCCAGCCATTCCTTTTCCCCGAACGGCAGCCGGCTGATCAGCTCGCGCTCCTGCGCGGACAGCGGTGCTACCCGGTTGTAGAACCCGGGCAGCGTCACCCGGCCGCCGGAGTCGTGCAGGCCGGCCAGCAGCGCGGCCATGGCGTGCAGCGGGTTGGGCACCCCGCCGCCGAAGCTCCCGGAGTGGAGGTCCAACTCGGGCCCGGTCATGTCGATCTGCGCTTCGAACAGGCCGCGCATCCCCACGCACATGGACGGCACGTCAGCCGCCCACATCGAGGTGTCGCTGATGACGATCACGTCGCAGGACAGCCGCTCCCGCTCGCGGCGGAGCAGGTCGGGCAGGTGCGGTGAGCCGGACTCCTCCTCGCCTTCGACCAGCAGCTTGAGGGTGACCGGAGGCGCGGAACGGGGAACGGCTGTGCCGGCCGCGAGGCAGGCCCGCAGCCCCAGATCGTGGAACAGGACCTGGCCCTTGTCGTCGGAGGCGCCGCGGCCGAGGAGCTGACCGTCGCGCTCGGCGGGCTGGAACGGCGGGCTGTGCCACTCATCGAGCGGCTCGACCGGCTGCACGTCGTGGTGGCCGTAGACGAGCACGACCGGAGCGCCCGGGTCGTCGGCCCGCCACTCGGCGAACACCGCCGGCAGGCCCCGGGCGCCCGGCTGGTCCGTGCTGCCGGTTTCCCAGATCTCGGCGACGGGGAATCCGGTCGCGCGCAGCCTGGCCGCCAGCCACTCGGCGGACCGCCGGACGTCATTGCGGCGGGCCGGGTCGGCCGAGATGGACGGGATGGCCAGCCACTGTTTCAGCGCGTCGAAGTAGTCGCGCGAGTTCGCCTCGATGTAGCCGCGCACGTCCATGCCGGTGAATGCCTCCTCGCCAGGGTCCGAACCGAAACTCTAGCCGGGGCGCGCGGGAACACCTACTCGGGCCAGGGGATGCCGGCGGTGTCGGCGGCGGCGCGCAGGCCACGGGTCGCGCCGGGCGGCACCGGCGGCAAGATCAGGCAGTGGCAGCCGACGCAGATCGAGCCGGAGTCGGCCAGCCGGTTGTTGCCGACCATCAGCGTCCGCTCGGGGGAGGCGCCGAGCCGCTCGCACGCGATCAGGAACGGCTCCGGGGCGGGCTTGGCGATCCCCAGGTCGCAGGACAGCACGAACGTGGAGATGAACGCGTCCAGGCCGGTGGCGGCGTAGCCCTGGTCGATGCTCCATCCGGTGTTGCTGACGATCCCGATCGGCAGGCCGGCGCCGCTGAACGCCTTCAGGACCGGCGGGGTGTCCGGGTAGGGAACCATCGTCAGCGGGCTGGTCTTCCACTCGTCGTACATCAGCTCGGCCAGCCCCGGCGCGATTTCCTCGAACGGCGCGTAGCCCGCCACGTAGGCCTCGCGGTGATGAGCGCGGGACAGGTTCCTGCGGACCCGCTTCTCGGCCATCAGCGAGCGGCTGTGTTCCCGGGACCGCCGCCAGTACCTGGCCGCGTCCTCCTCGGAGATGTCCACGCCGGAGCGGGCGGCCAGCGCGCGGACCATGGCCACGGGAGAGGTGCGGTGGGTGAGGGTACCACCGTTGTCGAACAGGACTGCATCGAAGCGCATCGGATCTCCTCGCCGGGTTGCGGGTTTCGATGCGGGCCGGTCGTGCCTGGTGGCTCGTCCGGTCGACCGCGCGGGACGGGATGGCGGCCTTTCATCCGTAGTAGCGGGCACCAATGTTGAGGTGGTTGAGCACCAGCGCGCCCACCACCAGGACGAACAGGATTGCGTAGCCCCAGATGTCGACGGCGGTGATCTTGTGCACGCGCAGCGAGCCGCGCCGTTTCGTGGCGCCGAACCCGCGCGCGTCGGCGACCATCGCCATCGTCGTGGTACCGCGCAGGGTGCCGATGAGCAGCGGCACCGTGACCAGGACCACGCACCGGGATACTCGCTTGGCGTAGTTGGGCCATTGGCCGAACTGGTGCCAGCGCGGCCGCGACATGTCGTAGCCGCGCAGTTCGACCGCGCGCAGGACCAGGCTGGTCCGGGCGATCATCTCGGGCAGGAACCGGAGCGCCGCGGTCAGCGCGAACCCGACATGCGGCGGCGCCCGGAACCGCTCGAAGGCCCAGGTGAAGTCGCCGACGTCGGTGCTGATCAGGATCAGCATCGAGGTGGACACGGTGACCAGGACCCGGGCCGTCTGCTGCAGCCCGAACACCATGCCGTAGGTGGTGATCCCCGGGGAGCCGAGCCAGGCCATGGTCCACGGGAACCTGAAGAGGAAGTGAATGGGCGGGGGCGGCAGATAGTACATGCCCTGCCCCCAGAATCCGGCGATCGCGGGACCGATGATCATCACCATCAGGACCTTGATCTTTGCCCGGGACGGCTTCAGCCAGAACCACGGCAGGATGGTCAGGCCGAACACGATCAGCATGAACCTCCAGGTGAACAGGATGCTCAGGATGCCCATCCCGACCGGGTAGAGCACCTTGAGCCGGGGGTCCAGCTTGTGCAGCGGGGTATCCCTGGCCTCGTAGGTGACCAGCGTCCGCAGGCCGTGCAGGCCGACCACCTTGAGGAAGACGAACGGCAGCACCATCGGAACAGCGAAGATCAGCAGGTAGGCGATGATCGTCTGGACGAACAGCGAGTTCATCACGGCCGGAGCGCCCCCGTCCCCGGCGACACGGTGCCCGCCGTATCGGGCCGGTGCGCGAGTACCGCGCTGGCCAGTTCGCCGGCTTCGAGCAGGACGTCGACCGCGCCGGGCCCGAGCAGCTCGGACTGGAGCCTGGCCAGCGGGGGGGCCAGCACTCCCCAGCGCTTGAGGTCATCGCTCATCGCGAACACCTGACGGGTCGGCCCGTCCGCGCGGACCCGTCCCTCGCCCAGCAGGACCACCCGGCCGGCCCGGCTGGCCAGCCCTCGAATGTCGTGGGTGACGGTGACGATGGTGATCCCGGTCCGGGTCCGGACGCGGTCAAGCAGCCGCAGGAACGCCCGCATGTGGTCGGCGTCCTGCCCGGTAGTCGGCTCGTCGAGCACGAGCACGCCGGGGGCGCCGACCAGGAGCGCCGCGAGCGCCAGCCGCTGCCGGCCGCCCTGGCTCAGCTCCCATGGGCTGTCGTCCTCCCGCCCGCCGAAGCCGAAGAACTCGATCGCATCGGGCACGTCGAGCACCGGGTTCTTGGGCCGAGCGCGGAACCGGAACCCGAATTCCAGCTCCTTGAGCACCGTGGTCTCGAACAGCATGTCGTCGGCCGCCTGGAGCAGCAGCGCCACCTGCGCCGCGTGGTCGAAGACCTTGCCGGGGCGGACCGGCCGCCCGCGGAACCGCACCACCCCGCTGCTCGGCTTGCCCAGCCCCACGGTCAGGCCGGTCAGCGTCGACTTGCCCGAGCCGTTCGCGCCGATGAGCGCGACCCATTCACCCTCGTCCACGGCCAGGGTGACGTCATCGACCGCGCGCTTGCCGTCGAACTCGACGCTGACGCCGTCCCACGACAGCACCGGCGGCGTGCTGTCGGGTGCGCGGCCGCCGCCCGCGCCTGCCAGGCCATTCGGGCCGCCCGGCGGCGGGCCGCCCGGCCGTCCCTGGCCGGCGGCGCGCTTCGCGGCCGCCGTCGCCAGGGCGGTCTCGAACCACGTGCCCCTGACCGCGTCGACGGCCTCTTCCACCGAGAGCGGGAGGCCGCCGTCGAAGGCCTGGGGCACCGCGTGCGCCAGCTGGACCGTATCCGGGATGCCCACCCCGGCGGCCAGCCACGGGGCGCTCTGCGCCCAGGCCGCGCGCGGCGGCTGGTCAAGGACCACCCGTCCGTCGTCCATCAGCACCACCCGGTCGGCCCAGTGGGCCACCTCGTCCACCCGGTGCTCGATGATGATCACGCCGGTCCCGCCGCGCCGGGCCAGTCCCTGCAGCGTCGCGAGCACCTCCTGCGCCCCCACCGGGTCGAGGTCGGAAAGCGGCTCGTCGAGCACGAGCACCCGCGGCCGCATCGCGAGCGTGGCCGCGATCGCCGTCCGCTGCTTCTGGCCGCCGGACAGCGTCACCACCGAGGCCCGGCGCATCCCGGCCATGCCGGTCACGTCCAGGCACCAGTCGACCCGCGCCGCGATCTCCGGCTGCGGCAGTGCCAGGTTCTCCGGCCCGAACGCCACTTCCGACTGCACCGTCTGGTTGATCAGCTGCAGGTTGGGGTTCTGGAACACCATGCCGACCAGCTGCGAAGCCTCGTGCGGCTTCATCCCGCTCAGCGCGGTGCCGCCGAACGTGACCCGGCCCCGCAGCTCACCGTGCACGCGTGCGGGGATCAGCCCGCACAGCGCCAGGGCCAGCGTGGACTTGCCGCAGCCGGAGGCGCCGGTGATCAGCACTACCTCGCCCGGGGCCACGCCGAGGTTCACGTGCCGGAGCGCCGCGCGGGACGCGCCCACATAGGCGAACGACACATCCTCGGCGCGCAGCTGACCGTCGGGTGCTGGCAGGCTCACGCCGGGGATGCCGTCCGGCCCGATGGCCCTTGCTGCTCGCGCGGGGAAGAATCTCCCGCCGACGCGCGCGAAGCCTTTCCGCCCGATGGCCCCGGCTGCTCGCGCACGGGCGAAGCTGCCGCTGACCGCCGCTCTCGCTCCTTGTCCTGGCGCTGGACGTCCACCAGCCACATGATCACGCTGACGAAGAGCACGAGCAAGCCGGAGATCACCACGACCGTCCCGGCGTTCAGGAAGTAGCCCGAATTGCCGAACAAGACGCCGGTGTCGCCGCCGACGTTATCGTGGGCCGCCAGCAGGTAGCCCCCGTCCGCGAGCAGGAGCAGGGACACGATCCCGAAGACGATCGTGGCGCGCCTCAAGCCGCTCATGCCAGCCCTCCCTCGGGGCGACGGGATTCCGGATCGAGCAGCGCGGCCGCCGGCCCGGCGGCGGGACCCGTGCCGGTCTCGGCCGCCGCGCCGCCGTCCCGGGCCGATACCCCGACCCCGTCCGGCACCGGCGGGCCGTCGCCGGGTTCGGCGAACGGATCAGCGGCCGCCTTCTTGCGCCGGGCGCCCAGCGAGGGCACGACCGACACCGCGACCCGGTAGGCGAGCGGGGCGCTCACGGCCGCTTCAATGGCGTTGAACAGGCCGTTGGTCCAGGTGTCGTTCCACATCTGCAGCCAGGTGT
Organism: Streptosporangiaceae bacterium; assembly: GCA_036496025.1. Taxonomy (GTDB): domain Bacteria; phylum Actinomycetota; class Actinomycetes; order Streptosporangiales; family Streptosporangiaceae; genus PALSA-505. Next base: position 19,934 of record DASXLW010000214.1, on the reverse strand, counting down.
AGTACGTGGCGTTGAGGTAGGGGTCGAAGGTCCAGTCGGTGAGGAACGCGTTCGGCGCGCCGCGCAGCAGGCCGATCATGAACCCGTCCATCACCATGGACAGCACGCTTGAGCCCCTCGCGTACACCTTGCCGCGCCGGGCCACGATGTACATGTCGCAGAAGATGCCCTGGGTCAGGCCGTCGGTCCAGTCCAGCGCCCCGTGCCCGCTGCCGAACAGCAGCTGGGCGAGCAGGAAGTTGACGAAGACCATCGCCGTCACGCAGCCGGGTTTGCGCACCAGAGCCACCCCGACCGTGAGCAGGAACATGTACGGCAGGTCCTGGATCTGGACGAAGTCGGCGCCGGGAATCGGGTTGAGCAGCGGGCCGATCAGCTGATCGCCGATGATGTTGTCGTAGACCTCGAGCAGCACGCCGAGGGCCGCGACGATCAGGATGTCCTGGGTGGTCCACCGGGTCCAGCGGTCCGATTTCAGCGCGGCCCACAAGACGATGCCGATGCAAACGATGCAGACGGCCCAGACTCCCCAGTAGTAGAAGGCATTCCATCCCGGGGACAGCCGGATGGTGGAGTTGGCGGCGACTAGTGCTGTGGTGCCCATGGCGTTCCTCCAGGCACGCGCGACCGATATTCGGAACCGATCCCGGCGCCTGCTCGCATCCAGCCTGGCCCAGCAGCGGGGCTAGCGGAGGTACCGCACCGAACACGACAGTGCTGGCGGTCACCTCGTCGACGCAGGCAGAGCGGGATCCGCACGGACGACATGAGCATCATGGCCGCAGCACCATTCAATGCCGCTGGTGCTGCGGTGACAACGGCACACGAGGGTTTTAACTGAGTGTTCACCCGCAACGGAGATGGCGGAGAACCTCAGTCACGCAGAGTTGCCGGGCGGGACGCTCTCGATGAGGGCGGCCAGCCCGCCGGCGTCCAGCAGGTCGGCCGGGCTGACGGTCAGGTCGTGCCGCACGTAGTAGAAGGCGGCCCGCACGTGCTCCAGCGGGACGCCGGCCAGCGCGGCCCAGGCTAGCCGGTAGGCGGCCAACTGCACGGCCACGGCGTGCCGCTCCTGCGCCGAGCCGGGGGGCCGTCCGGTCTTCCAGTCCACGACGTCGTAACCGCCGGCGGGCGAGTCGGCGAACACGGCGTCGATCCGGCCGCGCACCAGCCGGTCGCCGATCCGCGTCTCGAATGGCACCTCCACCTCGCGGGGCCACCGGGCGCCCCAGGCTCCGGACTCGAACAGCTCCCGCAGGAACGCCAGGTCCGCTTCGGCCGCGGCGTCGGCGTCCGAGGGGCCGAGCAGGTCGGCCGGATCGATCAGCTGCTGGGCAGCGTAGTGCTGCTCCAGCCAGCGGTGGAAGGCCGTGCCCCGCCTGGCCTGCGGCGCGGGCGGCAGCGGCATCGGGCGCCGGATCTGGCGGGCCAGCTCCGCCGGATCGCGCGCCAGTGTCACCAGCGCCGATACCGACAGCTGCTCGGGGAGCTCGACCGGACGGGCGCTTTCGCCGCGCCGCCGGTCACGCTCGGCGAGCAGCAGCGTGGTATCCCGCTCCCACGCCGCCACCAGGATCTGGTCCCGTTCGTCCAGCCCCTCGCCGCCTTCATCCGGCCTGGGATCAGGCCCCGTCGCATCGGGCCCCGTCGCATCGGGTCCGGCCGAGTCTGATCCCGCCGGGTCAACGTCGGCGCCGGGAGCCGGTGGCGCCGCCATGGCCGCCCGCACCAGGTCCGCGGCCTCCCGCACGGCCTGGTACCGGTCCCCCGACGGCGCCACGGGCCAGGTGGCCGACGCGGGCTCGGCCAGCGCCGGGTTCTCCGCGTCAGGGTCGGGCGGCGGCGCCCAGCAGGCCACCTGGCCGACCCCGCGCCGGCATCCGTCCGCGATCTCCTCCAGGAACACCGAGGGCCCCAGGGGCAGCACGCCATCTCCCCACCAGTAACCGGAACAGGCGAGCCAGAACGCGGCCCGGGTGACCGCCACGTACATCAGCCGCCGCTCCTCGGCCAGTTCCCGGTCCGCGCAGGCGCCGGTGAAGGCCCGGACCGACGCTGGGTCCAGGCCCGCCAGTCCGGGCAGGTCCCCCTGGTCTCCGCGCAGGCCGAACGGGAGCAGGCGCGGGTTCTCCGTCCACCGCGTCGTCTGCCGCGGGCGCGCCGGGAAGATCTGGCTGCGGGGCCCGGCCGACAAGCCCGGGACGACGACCGCGGGCCACTGCAGCCCCTTGGCCGCGTGCGCGGTGACGAGCTTGACCGTGTCGGTCTCGCCGACCCGGCCCGCCTCCAGCCCGAACTCCTCTTCTTGCGCGGCGGTCAGGTAGGCGAGGAACGCGCCCAGCGTGGCCTCCTCCTGGTCGGCCCCGAACGCCGCCGCCGTGCCCGCGAACGCGTCCAGGTCGGCGCGCGCCGCGGCCGGATCGGCCCCGGGCCTGGCGGCCACCTCGATGTCCAGGCTCAGCGCGCGCTCAACCTCGCCGACCAGGTCGGCGAGCGGGCGGGCGGCGCGCGCCCGCAGCGTTCTCAGCTCCGCGGCGAGCGCCGTCAGCCGGGCGTACCCGGCCGCCGAGTAAGCGGCAGGATCGCCTAGGTCATCCAGCGCCTCGATCAGGCTGCCGGCGTCCGCGGTGAGATCCGCTACCACCTGGACAAGCGGGTCGTCCGGGGGGGCGGCGAGATCGGGCCCGGCCTGTTCGCGCCCGGCGCTGGCCAGCTTGCGCGAGCGGCGGCCGAGCGCGATCAGGTCCTTGGGCCCGATCCGCCAGCGCGGGCCGGTCAGCAGCCGGGCCAGCGCATCGGAGGCGGCGGGGTCGTGCACGACCCGAAGCGTCGCTACCACATCCTGCACCTCCGGCACGGTGAGCAGGCCGCCCAGCCCGACCACCTCCACCGGGATGCCCCTGGCTTCTATCGCCCTGCGCAGCGGATCGAACTGGATGCGCTTGCGGCAGAGCACGGCGATGTCCGAGGGCCGGACCCGGTCCTTGCGGCCGTCCGGCCAGCGCCGCCGGTCCGGCGCGATGCCAGGCGGCAGCCGCAGCAGCTCTTCCAGCCGGTCGGCCACCCACTCCGCCTCCGCCTCGGCCGTCTCCAGCAGCGCGCACGTCACCCGGCCGCGGCGGGTCCGGTCGGGCTCGGACACCAGGCGGGGAACCTGCGGCGCCTCGGCCCGCAGGCTGGCCTGGATCACCGCGGCCGCGTCCAGGATGCGCCCGGCGTTGCGGAAGCTCGTGGACAGCGTCCTGGTCTGCGCGCCGCGGAAGTCGTCGGCGAACCGCCGCAGGTTGCCCGCGCTCGCCCCCCGCCAGCCGTAGATCGACTGGCAGGGATCGCCCACCGCGGTCACCGGGTGGCCGCCACCGAACAGCGTGCGCAGCAGGACCAGCTGAGCCTCGCTGGTGTCCTGGTACTCGTCGAGCAGCACGGCCTGGTAGCGGCCGCGCTCGCCCGCGCCGACCTCGGGGTGTCGCTGCGCGATCCGGGCGGCGAGCGTCACCTGGTCGCCGTAGTCCAGCACCTCCCGCAGCCGTTTGGCCTCGGCGTACCGCTCGATCATGGGCAGCAGCTGCTCCCGGGTCTGCTGGCAGGCCAGGATCTTCTTGATCGCGGCGGACGGTCCCGGCCGGCCGGCCACTGCCGCGGCCGCCTGCCGGGCCAGCCACTCGCCCACCTCCCGGACATCGGCCGGGCCGCGGAGGTGCTCGGCCAGTTCCCCGGTGAGCTGGAGCACGGCGGCGGTCACGCTGCGCGGGGTCCACTCGATGGCGTCCACCGGGCCGTCGTAGGCGGCGACCACGCCGGACGCGATCTGCCAGGCCACGGCGGGCGTGATCAGCCGCATCGAGGGTTCCAGCGCCTCCCGCAGCGCGTGGTCGGTCACCAGCCGGCCCGCGTAGGCGTGGTACGTGCAGACCACCGGCTCGCCGGCGAGCAGGTCAGCGGCCAGCCCCGGCACGCCCGCCCGCCGCAGGCCGTCGAGGCGGCGCCGGACCCGGTCGGCCAGCTCGGCCGCCGCCTTCCTGGTAAAGGTGAGGCCCAGCGTGCGCTCCGGCCGGGCCAGGCCGTTGGCCACCAGCCAGACCAGCCGGGCCGCCATCGTCTCGCTCTTCCCGGACCCGGCGCCGGCGATGGTGGCCACCGGGCGCAGCGGGGCTGCGATCACGGCGGCCTGCTCGGCGGTCGGCTCGGGCATGCCCAGCAGCCGGGCGAGCTGGGCCGGGCTGTACCGGGGACCAGGGGGCGGCTCGCCGCCGGTCATGGCGTCACGCCTTCGCCCTGCGGGTGAACCGGGCAGCACGAGGCGACCGGGCAGTTGCGGCAGCCCGGGTTGACCCGGGCCTGGAAGACCGGGCCGGCCATGCCGGCCGCGACCGTATCGACGAGCTGCTGGGCCCAGCCGGGATCCTGATCGGACCCGAGAGAGTGCTGGCCCTGTACGCGGGCCTGCCCGGCCAGCCCGGCCTTCCCCAGCTGGACCAGCTCCGCGCCGCCCGGCTCGGTCAGGCCGAACCGCTCGAACGCACCGAGCAGCACGGCCAGCTGGTACACGCCGAGCTGCGGGTTGCGGTCAAGGTCCTGCTCGGCTGCCGGGGTCGAGCCGGTCTTGAGGTCGACCACCACGCCATGGCCGCCGGTGTCGCGTTCCAGCCGGTCCACGCGCCCGGTGATCTGGACCCGGCCCACCCGGATGCGCAGCTCCTGTTCCACCGCCACCAGCTCGCGCGGGTTCGCCGCCTGCCAGTCGAGGAATTTGCGGATCATCCGGCTGGCCTGCGCCCGCTGCTTCGCGCCGTACCAGGCGCTGCCGAAGTCCAGGTGCTGCCAGAGCTCATCGACGCGGCCGAAGATCTCATCGTCGGCCGCGCCCGCCGCGCCGAGCACCGCGGCGGCGTGGATGACCATGCCCAGCTGACGCAGCGCCTCGGGGCCGACCCGGCCGGCCGCCGACTCGATCAGCCAGCGCAGTCCGCACCGGGTGAACGACTCGACCTGGGACGGGGACAGCCGCAGCATCTCGTCCGGACCCGCGACCGGCTCGGGACTCGACAGGGCGGTCAGCGTGTACCACCGGTCGGGATGAGCTCCCCGGACCCCGGCCGCGGCCAGCCGGGCCAGCTGGGCGGCGGCGGCCTCGCGCAGTGCGGCCGGCCGGCCGGCGTCGGCGGCGGCGCGCCGCAGGTCGGCGGTGAGCGCGGGCAGCGACAGCCAGCGGTGGCCCTGGCCGCTGACCCGCTCGATCTCGATGTCCTCGCCGGCCAGCTCGTTCAGGAACCGGGACGGCCGGTCGTCGCTCTCCTCGGCCGACGCGGTGACGATCAGGCGCTTGCGGGCCCGGGTGACCGCGACGTAGAACAGCCGTCGTTCCTCGGCGAGCAGCCGCGCCGTGACCGAGGCTGCCTGGGTCCCGTCGTCGGCAGCGGGGTCGGCGAGCTCGCCCGCACCGAGCAGCGAGCCGCGCAGCCGGAGGTCGGGCCAGCTGCCCTCCTGCACTCCGGACAGCGCCACCACATCCCATTCCAGGCCCTTCGACCGGTGCGCGGTGAGAATCCGGACCGAGTCCTGGCGCGGCGCCCGCTCGGCCAGCGTGTCGCCCGCTATCTCCTGGCCGGACAGGCTGTCCAGGAACAGCCGCGGCGCGCCGGGCGGCAGCCGGTCGGTGAAGGTGGCCGCGGCGTGGAACAGCGCCACGACCGCGTCCAGGTCCCGGTCGGCGGCCGAGCCGCGCGGCCCGCCCGCCGCGCTGGCCGCGCGCAGCGTGTCGGCCAGGCCGGAGGCGGACCACACGGCCCACAGCACATCCTCCGCGCTGCCGCGCTCGGCGGTCTCGCGCGCGAGGGCCAGCAGCCCGGCCACCCGCTCGGCCGGCCTACTGATGACGGACGGGACCAGGACGAGGTCACCCGGGTCCCGCAGCACGCTGGCCAGCGGCTCGCTGGCCGGCCGCTCCCCCGCGTCCTGCGCGACCGAGCGCAGCGCGCGCCGCAGCCGGCGCAGCCCGAGCGCGTCCGTGCTGCCGAGCGGCCCGGTCAGCAGCTCGATCGCCGTCTCCTCGGTCAGTTCGCCGGGCAGCAGCGCGCAGCGCAGCAGGGTGATCAGCGGTCGGGTGCCGGGCTCGGCCGCCAGCGGAAGCTCGTCGCCGGCCACGGCGACCGGGACCCCGGCAGCGGTAAGCGCCCGGTAGAGCACCGGCAGTTGCCTGGTGGCCGAGCGCACCAGCACGGCCATCGCCGACCAGCGCACGCCGTCCACCAGGTGGGCCCGGCGCAGCAGGTCGGCGACGAGCGCCGCCTCCTGGCTGGCGCTCTCCGCGATCAGGATGCGGGCCTCGCCCGTGGTCGCATCGGGCAGCGGGGCCAGGCTCCGGTGGGCCAGCGGCGCGGCGCCCGGGCCGGCCGGCAGCCGCCAGGCGATGCGCCGGGACGCCTCGAGCAGGACCGGGCCGCTGCGGCGGCACACGCTGAGCGCCACCACGCCGGCAGGCCGTCCGTCGGGGGCGCGGAACCGGTCTGGGAACCGCGTGATCGCCTCGGAGTCGGCGCCGCGGAAGGCGTAGATCGACTGGTCGGGATCCCCCACCACGATCAGCTCGCGCCCGTCCCCCGCCAGGGCGTGCAGCAGCGCCTCTTGCGCCGGGTCGGTGTCCTGGTACTCGTCCACCAGCACGTAGTCGTAGGCCCGGCGTTCCCGGCCCTGGGTGGCACCCTGGCCGAGCAGCCTGGCCGCGATCCGGACGATTTCCGCGTAATCGTAGGCCGGAATCGGCGCCAGGTCGAAACGGGCCGCGTAGCGGTCGAGAAAGCGCCCGGCGGCCACCCAGTCGTCCCGGCCGCGCCGGGCGCCGAGCCGGGCCAGCGAGCGGCCGTCCAGGCCGCGCTCGGCGGCCCGCAGCAGCAGGTCTCGCAGCTCCTCGGCGAAGCCTCTGGTACCGAGCGCGGCACGCAGCCGGTGCGGCCAGCGGTCGCCGCCGTCCTCGGCCTCGCCGCGCAGCATGCCGCGTATCTCGACCAGGTGCTCGGGGCCGGACAATAGCCGCGGTGGCTCGTCGCCCGCCAGCACGAATTCCCGGCGGACCAGCGCGTAGGCGTAGCTGTGGAAGGTGAGCGCGAGCGGCTCGCGCGTGGTCCGGCCCAGCCGGGCCGTGATCCGCTGCCGGAGTTCACCGGCGGCCTTGCGGCTGAACGTGAGCACGAGCACCCGGGCGGGATCCGCGCCGCGATCGATTACCCGGTGCGCCACCGCCTCGACGATCGCGGTGGTCTTCCCGGTGCCGGGACCGGCCAGCACCAGCAGCGGGCCACCGCGGTGGCTGACCACCCGCTGCTGCCCCTCATCCAGCGAAGGCGGCTCCGGCGACAGGGCCGGCCGGCGGACGAGGTGGCAGCCGGACGCATGCTTGTCCATATGCACCGGCCTGCCTGATGTTTGGGTCGTACGGCATTCCAGCAGATACGGCCGACAGTACGCGCACATACCCGGCAGGCGCCGGCGAGTCGCCGCCCGGCCAGGCGGTGTGTCGGCCTACCCGGGCCAGCGGGCGCACCGCATGTCCACCCGGACTGGCGAACCGGCCGAACGGAGCGGCGTGCTCTCCTTACGGTAGCGGGCCAGCGCGGCTCGTTCATGACCTGGCGGCGGCGTGCCGTCGGCGTGGATCACCCGCCACCAGGGGACGCCGCCGCCCCACAGCGCCATGACTCGGCCGACCTGACGGGGACCGCCTTCACCCAGGTATTCGGCGATGTCGCCGTAGGACATCACCCGGCCCGCCGGTATGGCGTCCACCACGTCGAGGACCCGGCTCGCGAAGCCGTCGAGCTCGCCGGGCCCCCTGTTGTCATCGGCCACTCGTCACCATCCTGCGCGGACTGCCGCCCCGTCCCGTTCGGAATATCCGGTCTTCCCGTTATCCGGCGCCGGGCCTGCTGCGGAGCCTGCGCAACTTGACCAGCCGGGCCAGCCCGATGACGACCAGAGCCAGCGAGCCGAGCGCAAGCACGATGAAGCCGATGAGCGCGCCCGGCCCGCGCTTGAAGGCGGGAGGAGCGGGTACCGCGGCCTTCCCGCCACCGAAGTGCACAGCGGCCGCCAGTCCCGCGGCGGGCGGCCGGGCATTGAGCCGGCGCGCCTTGGCCAGGGCCGCGGCCGCGTCCACCGTCCCGAACCCGACATCTTGGTCGTACCCTCCGGGAGGCCGGTTCCTGGTGGTAGTGGTCAGGGCGATCGCGACCTGCGGGGCCGAGAGCCTCGGGTAGGCGGCCTTGATCAGGGCCGCCACGCCGGCGGTGAGCGCGCAGGCCGGGCTGGTCCCGCTGACCAGCCAGTACGTCCCGTCTCGGCCCTGCGCGGGCACACCCACCCCGGGCGCCGCGAGTTGCACGGACAGGTTGTCGCTGGAGAACCTCGCGGCCGCGCCGGCCTGGTCCACCGCCGCGACCGAGATCACGCCGGGATAGTCGGCCGGGAACGAGTAAGGGGCCTGCGGCGCCGCGGGCCGGCCGGAATTGCCCGCCGAGGCCAGCACGACGACGTTGTGATCGAAGGCGTACTGCAGGGCGGAGCGGACCAGGCGGCTCGCCTCCCCGTAGCCCACCGACATGTTGATCACGTCGACCCGGTGCCTGACCGCGTACCGGATCGCCTCGGCCAGGGAGCGCTGGACACTGGAGGTCGGCTCGTGCTGGTACTTGCGGTAGCCGGGGTCACCGGGATCCGTGATCACCCGGATGGAGAGCACTTTCGCTTCCGGGGCTATGCCGATGATGCCGCTGCTGCCGCCGTCGTGGCCGTGGCCGGCGATGAGCGAGGCCATCCAGGTGCCGTGCATCCCCCAGTGCGGATTGGAAGGTGGCGTGCGGACGCCGGTGTAATCGGGGCCGGTGGTAACCGAGCCGGCCAGGTCGGAGACGTTCGGATTGACGCCGCTGTCGATGACCGCCACGCTCACCCCGGCGCCTTTGGTCACGGTCCAGGCGGCCGGGGCGTCGAGCATGTTCAGGACCCAGGCCTGGCGGTTCCTGACCGGGTCGGCCGGTACCGCCCGGGCCGGGGCGGCCGTGATCGCGAGCCCGGCGGGCACCAGCACGGCCAGCGCCACGACCGCGAGGAGAGCCTGCCGGGCGGCCGGGCGCCGTCGCCTGGTCAGCATCCGGGTGCTCCCGGACAGCGGGGGGTCGGCGGCGGCGCTCCCAGCGGGCGCCCGACATCCCGGTCGAGGCCTGCTCCCAGGTCCTTCATCTCGTTGCTGGCGTAGGGGTTCGACGACACGCGGTCGCGCCGGCGGCCATCGGCGTAGCCCGCCGCGTACAAGATCAGGTAGGACCCGCGCGCGGACGCGCCGGTTATCTGCCGCTGACGGTTCCCGAACCGGGCGGCCAGGGTTCCGCGGAACGGCACCGCGCGTACCCCTGGTGGCGGCCCGTGGCCGGCCGGCAGGCTGCTGACGGACGGCACCCTGCCGTGCATGACCACGACGGCGACGGTGGCGACGAAGCTTCCGGTGGAGTCCGTGTACGTCGCGCGCAGTACCCCCTCGCAGCCGTCGCGGCCGAGCGCGCGGGCCAGCCCGCGATCGAGAGCCGCGGCACAGGTGGACTGGCGCGCGATGCCCACCCGGTGCGCGGTCATGGTCAGGCCGGATCTGGCTTCGAACAGCGTCGGGGGCAACGCGTAGCTGACCGAAGCCGGAAAGACCTTCCCGGCGGGCCAGGTCCGCCAGCGGCTCGCGACCTCCCAGGCCGCGATCTTCTCCTGCTGGCGGGGGCTGAGCTGGCGAGGCAGCGCCTGTCCGATCAGGCCGGCGAGGGAGGCGACCAGGCCCGCGATGCCGAGCACGACGGCGATGATCGCCAGTCCCCTGTGTTCGGACCGGGCCTTGCGGCGCCGGGACGGAGGCTGGCCGGCCGCGCCGGGCTGGACGGGCGCGTTCACGTGCATCTGAGACCATGACTCGGCCGGCTGGGAGCCGAACGGTTCGGCGGCAGCGGGGTGCACCGGTACCCGCCCGGCCGGGGATCCAGCCGGGTGCGGACCGCCGGCGGGCAGCTCCGCGGCGGGCCAGGCCGGGCCATTGGCGGCCGGCGGGAACGGCGAGTCCGGGGCGTCCGGCGCGGGCCAGGCCGATCCGGTCCAGGCCGAAGCGGCCAGCGGTGTTGAGGGCGGCGGCGTTCCGGTCGCAGGCGAGCGCGTCGCATCGGGACGGGGCGATCCGGCGCTGCCCGGGCGGGCGGCTTCGGCGGGTGCGGGCAAGTACCCGGTCAGCGGGGCTGCGGCAGGCCCGGCGGGTTCATCCTCCTCCCCCGGGCCGGCTGGAATATCCGGGCGCTTCACCACAACGGCATGCTACGGCCTCGCCCCGTCAGGCCGTCTGCCTCCGGCCGGCATCTTCGCCGGGCACTGGCCCGCCGCAGCGGCGCGGGAACGCAGCCTAGCCAGGCCATCCATTGCATCCGGCCGTGATGACTCGCTCACGCAGCGGCCATTTCGTTAACAGATTTTCACCAAGAGCGGGCGGTGTCCATTGCCGTCTCACCCCGATCCGGCCCGACCGGGATGGCGTTCAGGCTGATATCTCCAAGCCCGCTGCGGCGGCCTGCGACGAGGCCGGCCGCCGCAGCGGGCCTGGGTGGCCAGCACGCTGGGGAGGCGGGCGCGCTCGGCCGACGGACAGGCTTGGTTAGTAGGCCGGCAGCGCGGGATCGACCTGGTTGATCCAGGCGAGCACGCCGCCGCCGACGTGCACGGCATCGGAGAAGCCGGCGTTCTTGGTAATGGCGAGGCATTCGGCCGAACGTGCGCCGCTCTTGCAGTGCAGCACGATCCGCTTGTCCTGCGGGAGCCGCTCAAGGGCCGCGCCGGAGAGGAACTCTCCCTTGGGGATGAGAGTGGCCCCGGGGATGGACACGATCTCGTATTCGTTCGGCTCCCTGACGTCCACGAGGAAGATGTTGTCGCCGCGGTCCTGCATCGCCTTGAGCTCGCCTGCGGTGATCGTCGAGCCGGCGGCCGCCTGCTGGGCGTCCTCGGAGACGGTGCCGCAGAACTCCTCGTAGTCGATCAGCTCGGTGATCGTCGGATCCTTGCCGCATACCGGGCATTCCGGATCCTTCCTCACCGGCAGCGTCCGGTAGCTCATTTCCAGGGCGTCGTAGATCATCAGCCGGCCGACGAGCGGCTCGCCGATACCCGTGATGAGCTTGATCGCCTCGGTGACCTGGATGGAGCCGATGGACGCGCACAGCACGCCGAGCACGCCGCCCTCCGCGCAGGACGGCACCATGCCGGGCGGCGGCGGCTCCGGGTACAGGCAGCGGTAGCAGGGGCCGTGCTCAGCCCAGAACACGCTCGCCTGCCCGTCGAAACGGTAGATCGAGCCCCAGGCGTACGGCTTTCCGAGCAGTACGCAGGCGTCGTTGACCAGGTAGCGGGTGGCGAAGTTGTCCGTGCCGTCCACGATCAGGTCGTAGGGCTCGAAAATCCGCATGGCGTTGTCGGAATCCAGCCGCTCCTCGTGCAGCACGACGTTCACGTGCGGGTTGATCTCGAGGACGGAATCACGCGCGGACTGGGCCTTCGGCCGGCCCACGTCCGACTGGCCGTGAATGATCTGGCGCTGCAGGTTCGACTCGTCGACCACGTCGAAGTCGATGATGCCAAGCGTGCCGACTCCCGCAGCCGCCAGGTAAAGCAGGGCAGGCGATCCCAGCCCGCCCGCGCCCACGCACAGCACGCGGGCGTTCTTCAGCCGCTTCTGCCCCGTCATCCCGACGTCGGGGATGATCAGGTGGCGCGAATAGCGGCGCACCTCGTCTACGGTCAGCCCGTCGGCCGGTGATACCAGCGGTGGCAATGACACAGTGCTCTCCCGAACGGTTTGCTTTCCCTCCATGACGAACCCGCGGCGGCGGGCGGGCATTCCCGCCGGCGACGGGCATCCCGGCCGGCGACAGGCATTCCCCGCGGCGGCGGGAGCCGGGCGGGCCGGAGCACGAAAAATGTCACTGGACGCCGGTACAACGCTGCTGTGCGGCCGGACCGTACGCCAACGGCCACCGGAATTCCACGACGAGCGGACGCGTCGAGTCAGTTCGCCCGTGCCGCTACCCCGGGAGACCACAGATGCCAGGACAGCCTCAGGCTTCACCCGACCGATCACAACCGGCCCGCAGGCCACGGCGCGAGGCCGGTAGCCAGGACGGTCCGGGTGAGGGCCGCCGCCGGGATGTCACGCGCCCGCTGCCCGATCCGGTCGCGATCCGGCTCTGCCGCGTCCCCGATACCGCGCCGCCTTACGACGACGAGGCGCCGGGCGAGCCTGAGTCCGGGCCCGGCCGGGCGGACGCGCTGGCCGCAGCGATCGTGGCCGCGCTGGAGGCGGGCGACCGCCCACGGCACCCGGTGCGGGCATCGGCAGAAGGACCGCCAGCCCGCCGCACGCCGCCGCGGCCAGCCCCGGCACCTGCGCGCACCGGGCGGGCGAGCATTGCCGGGCCGATGGGCACCGCCCGGCAGCCCGGTGTCTCCCGGCAGACCGGTGTCTCCCGGCAGACCGGTGTCTCCCGGCAGACCGGTGCGCCCGGGCGCCCGGGCGCCGCCGGGCCATCACCCCAGCCTGGGGACTGGCCCAGCAAGTTCGCGCAGGTACTGGCGGAGACGCTCGCGGGATCGCGGCCGCCAGCCCAGCTAGCGCCGTGGACGACCGAACGCGCCCGGTCGCACATACGCAAGCTCGGGCCGCTGCTTTCGGCCGGTCAGCAGCCACTGGTCCAGCGGGTTATCACCTCGGCACCCACCGCCGGTGTCGTGGAGATGTCCGTGGTTGTGGGCTTCGGGCCGAGGGTGCGAGCGCTCGCCGTCAGGCTGGAGCGGGCGCAGGCGCGGCCAGCGACCGCCGGCCATCCCGCCCGCCAGGCACGATGGCTCTGCACCACGGTGGAGGCCGCCTAGGAACGCCGGGCCCGGTATCCGGGAAACGCGTGGCGTCCGGCCCTCCTGGTCAGCCGAATCCGGGCATCGCATACCCGCGACCGGAGTGCAGGCGTCGCCGGCGTCAGGCGCCGCGGTTGCGGGGGTCGCCGTGGCAGCGCTTGTACTTGCGCCCGGAGCCGCACGGGCACATGTCGTTGCGGCCTACGCGGGCGAAGTCGGTGCCGTCACCGGACTCGGTGTGCCGTTCGACGCCCGGGCCGCCGTCCATCGTGGGTGCGGAGTATTCCAGCTGGGCTGGCCGGCGCTGGCCGCCCACCGCGTTCTCGTGGGCCAGCCCGGCCGGGACGGCTGGGCGAGACTCGGCGTCGCCCTGGCCCCCCTGACCCCGCTTGCCTGCCCTGGCCTGCCGGGCCGCAGTCTTGCCGGCCTGCGCGTGACGCCCCCGGGACCGCTGCTGGGCCGGGGCCGACGCCTGAGCCGAGGCTGGGGCCTGGGCCGGGGCGGGGGCTGGGGCCGTCGCAGCCCGGGCGCCAGGCGACAGGGCGGGCTCTTGCTCGCCGGCCGGAACCTCGGCCACGACCGGGTCTTCCTGCACCTCGATCCGGGCGTTGAACAGGGTGCCGACCGATTCCTCCTTGATCCCCTCCATCATCGAGCTGAACATGTCGTAGCCCTCGCGCTGATACTCGATCAGCGGGTCGCGCTGGGCCATGGCCCGCAGCCCGATGCCTTCCCTGAGGTAGTCCATCTCGTAGAGGTGCTCGCGCCACTTGCGGTCGAGCACCGACAGCACGACCCGGCGCTCCAGTTCGCGCATCATCTCGCTGCCGAGCTCCTCCTCGCGCCGCTCGTAGGAGGCCAGGGCATCGTCCCGGACGGCCTCGGTGATGAACTCGGTGGACAGCCCCGCGACGTCGCCGCCGGCCTCCTCGACCAGGTCATTGACCGTCAACTTGATCGGGTACAGGGCGCGGAACGCCGTCCACAGCTTGTCCAGATCCCATTCCTCGGGGAATCCGTCGCTGGTGGCCCCGGCGACGTAATCCACGATCACCTCGTTGATCATGTCGCGGATCTGCTCGTTCAGGTCCGCGCCCTCGAGCACGGTGTGCCGCTCGCCGTAGATGACCTTGCGCTGCCGGTTGAGCACGTCGTCGTACTTCAGGACGTCCTTGCGGATCTCGAAGTTCTGCTGCTCGACCTGCGTCTGTGCGGACCGGATCGCCCGGGTCACGGTCTTCGACTCGATGGGCACGTCCGGCGGTGTCTTGAGGAACTCCATGAAGTGCGCGACCTTGTCGGCGTTGAACATCCGCATCAGGTCGTCTTCGAGCGACAGGTAGAACCGCGACTCCCCGGGGTCGCCCTGGCGCCCCGACCGGCCGCGAAGCTGGTTGTCGATGCGCCGGGCCTCGTGCCGCTCGGTGCCGAGCACGTACAGCCCGCCGGCCTCGACGACCTGCTCGTGCTCCTCGGTGCCGGCCCGCTTGGCCTTCTCCAGCGCTTCCGGCCAGGCGGCCTCGTAGTCTTCCGGGGTCTCCAGCGGCGACAGGCCTCGCTGGTGCAGCTCCAGGTCGGCCAGGAACTCCGGGTTGCCGCCGAGCATGATGTCGGTACCGCGGCCGGCCATGTTCGTCGCCACGGTGACCGCTCCGTTGCGGCCCGCCTGCGCGATGATCGCGGCCTCACGCTCATGGTGCTTGGCGTTCAGTACCTCGTGCGGCACCCCGCGCCGGGTGAGCATCTTCGACACGATCTCGGATTTCTCCACGCTGATCGTGCCTACCAGGACCGGCTGGCCGGCCTGGTGCCGCTCGACGATGTCCTCGATGCACGCCTCGAACTTGGCCTCGGCGGTCTGGTAGATCAGGTCCGATTCGTCGCCCCGGATCATCGGCATGTTGGTGGGGATGGGCACCACGCCGAGCTCGTAGGTCTTCATGAACTCGCTCGCCTCGGTCATGGCGGTGCCGGTCATCCCGGCCAGCTTGTCGTACAGCCGGAAGTAGTTCTGCAGGGTGATCGTGGCGAGCGTCTGGTTCTCGTCCTTGATCTGGACGCCTTCCTTGGCCTCGATCGCCTGGTGCATGCCCTCGTTGAAGCGGCGGCCGTGCAGGATGCGGCCGGTGAACTCGTCGACGATCAGGACCTCCCCGTTCATCACGACGTATTCCTTGTCCCGCTTGTACAGTTCCTTGGCCTTGAGCGCGTTCTGCAGGAAGCTGACCAGCGGCGTGTTCACCGACTCATAGAGGTTGTCGATGCCCAGCCAGTCCTCGACCTTCTCCACGCCGCTCTCGAGGATCCCGACGGTCTTCTTCTTCTCGTCTACCTCGTAGTCGCCGTCGCCGGGCTGGCCGTCCTTGCCGGCCTCGCCGCGGCGCAGCCGCGGAGCGATCTTGGCGAACTCCTGGAACCAGCGGGAGTTCTGCTCGGCCGGCCCGCTGATGATCAGCGGGGTGCGCGCCTCGTCGATGAGGATCGAGTCCACCTCGTCCACGATGGCGAAGTGATGGCCGCGCTGGACGCACTCCTCCAGGCTCCAGGCCATGTTGTCGCGCAGGTAGTCGAAGCCGAACTCGTTGTTGGTGCCGTAGGTCACGTCCGCGTTGTACGCCTTGCGGCGCTCTTCGGGCTGCATCTCGGCGAGGATCACGCCTACCTCGAGGCCGAGGAAGTGATGAATCCGCCCCATCCATTCGGCGTCACGCTTGGCCAGGTAGTCGTTGACCGTGATCACGTGCACGCCGTTGCCCGCGAGCGCGTTGAGGTAGGCGGGCAGCACCGCGGTGAGCGTCTTGCCCTCACCGGTCTTCATCTCGGCGATGTTGCCGCCGTGCAGCGCGGCGCCGCCCATGAGCTGCACATCGAAGTGCCGCTGCCCGAGGGTGCGGGTGGCCGCCTCGCGGACGGCGGCGAAAGCCTCCGGGAGCAGGTCATCAAGCGTCTCGCCATCGGCGAGCCGTTCCCTGAACTGCACCGTCATGCCCCGCAGCTCAGCGTCGCTCATCGCGGCGAAATCTTCTTCGATCGAGTTGACCTGGTCGGCTACGCGCTTGAGCCGGCGCAGTATCCTGCCCTCGCCTGCGCGCAGGACCTTATCGATGACAACTGGCACTTCTCGTCGCGCTCCTCGTCGATTGCCGCTCTGGGCCGAGCCGCCGCCCTGCGTGCCCGGTCCGCAGGCCCGGGCAGAAGGCGCCGAACGGTGGCGTGCTGATGCCACCGCAATGCTTGTCATGGTAGGCGAGATGGGCCAGGAAACCGAGCCGGTCGCGATCTGCGGCCGCTGTCGGGGGGTTCGGTGCGCGCCACCGGCCGGGCCCGGCACAATGGTGAGCGCGGCCGGTGGGCGCAGGAGAGGAGCAGCCGCATGGCTGACCAGGTGGGACCGGGTACGGTACCGGGTGTGATGGGCGAGTCATCCGGCCTGGAGCCGCAGCACACCGCGGCGGGGGCACACGGAGCGGTGGCACCGGCCGATGCGCTGACCGGCCCCGGTCAGCACGTGCCGTTCCATGGGCGGCGGGTGTCGTGGGTCGAGGTCGGCATCATGCTCGTCGGATTCACCGTCGGGGGGGTCGGGCTGATCGCGGGACCGACCTGGTGGCTGGTCTGGGCCGGCGGCGCAGTTGTCGCGATGGGCGGGATTCTCGCCCTGGCGACCGGCATCTTCAACGACTGGTACTGACCGGTTCAACGACTGTTCAACGACTCGTACTGACCGGGTTCAACGACTGCGCTTGACCGGCTGGCCGCCGTCGGCCGATCCACGGGCCCCGGCGGGGTCTGGCCCGGGCGATGCGGCCCCGCAGAATGTCCGAGCCTGGCGCTACGCTCTCGCTCTGTGGCGAGCCTTCCCTCCGCTGAGCCCCGGCTGACCCTCACCGCAGATGACGTCCGCCGGATAGCGCTGCGCGCGCAGGGATTCCTGGGGTCCGAGGGACGGCGTGGCGGCGTCGACGGCATGTTGCAACGGCTGGGCGCCGTGCAGCTGGACACGATCAGCGTTCTCGCCCGGTCGCACGAGCTGGTGGCCTACGCCCGGCTGGGCCCGCTGCCCCGGCAGGCGATCGAGCGCGCCTACTGGCACCCGCGCAAGCCCGCCACGTTCGAGTACTGGGCGCACGCGGCCTGCATCCTGCCACTGCGGCAGTGGCCCTCGTTCGCGATCCGGCGGCGGGCCTTTCGCGCTCGCGGCCTCCGCTGGCATGAGGTGCCCGAGCAGGCCTGTGCAGAGGTCCTGGCCCGGCTGCGCGCGGAAGGCCCGCTGACCGCCACCCAGCTCGGCGGCGCGAAGAGCGGCGGCGAATGGTGGGACTGGTCCGACGTGAAGATCGCCGTCGAGTGGCTGCTCGACATCGGCGAGGTCGCGTGCGTCCGCCGGACCGGCTGGCGGCGGGTTTACGACCTGCCCGAGCGGGTCGTCCCGGCCGAGTACCTGGATACCGAGCTATCCGACTCCGAATGCCTGGCCCGGCTGGCGGCGGTCGCCGCGCGGGCGCTAGGCGTGGTCACCCGGGCCGACCTGGTCGACTTCCACCGGCTGCCGGCCCTGGCCCGCGCGCGCCAGGACAAGGCAGACCTGATCAGCAAGGCCGCAGCCGCCGCCGGGCTCGTACCGATCACGCTGGAGGCCGGCCGGAAGGGGCCGGCCGTACCGGGCTGGGCGGACCCGGTCGCGCTCGATCGGGCGCCCCGCGGCAGGCACCGGACCACCCTCTTGTCGCCCTTCGACTCGCTGGTCTGGGACCGAAAGCGGACGCAGCGGATGTTCGGCTTCAGCCACAGCCTCGAGGCTTACGTGCCCGCTCACAAGCGCGTGCACGGGTACTTCGCGATGCCGCTGCTGGCCGGCGGCCGCCTGGTCGGACGGGTGGATCCGGCGCGCAGCGGCCGGACGCTGATCGCCCGCAGGGTCTCGCTCGAGCGAGGGTCGGCGGCCGAGGCCATGGCGCAGGCTCTGCGCGAGGCGGCCTCCTGGGTGGGCTGCGACGAGGTCCGTATCGAGGTAGTAGAGCCCGCCGGGTACGCGAGCCGGCTGCGTTCGGCGCTCGCGGCCAGCACGCCCTGACGCTTGCGGCCTGCCGGCTGCCACGCTGCGGGCAGGTGCCGGGCGCGGGGGCCCGGAAGGGGCTTAGCCGAATTCGATCAGCTTGTCGCGCAGGGCGATCATCACGGCCTCCATCCTGGAGTGGATCTGCAGTTTCTCCAGGATGTTTCGCACGTGGTTCTTCACGGTGTTCTCCGAGATGAACAGCTCCCGGGCGATCTCCCGGTTGTTCATCCCCTTGGCCACGAGCTTGAGCACTTCCATCTCGCGGTCGGTCAGCTTGGGCGGGGGGACCTGCTGGCCGCGTTCGGAGTCGGTCTGGCGGGCGAGCGTGGCGAATTCGGTGAGGAGCTTGCCGGCCATGGACGGGCTGATCAGGGACTGGCCGCCGTGTACCGCGCGGACCGCTCCGGAGACTTCGTCGAGCGGGATGTCCTTGAGCAAATAGCCGCTGGCACCCGCCCGGATGGCCTCGAACAGGTCCTCTTCCTCGTCGCTGATCGTCAGCATGACGATCTTGGCGCTAGGGGCTGCCTCTTTCATGGCCCGGCATGCCTCGATGCCGCTGCTCTTGGGCATCCGGATGTCCATCAGCACCACATCGGGCAGCGACTCGGCGGCCTTCAGCTGCGCCTCGGCCCCGTCGCTCGCCTGGCCGACCAGTTCGATGTCGTCCTCTTCGTCGAGGACCATCTCAAGCCCGCGCCGGAACAACGCGTGATCGTCAGCGATCAGCACGCGGATGGGCTCCGGCCGCCGTCCGACGTCCGAAGCCGGGTTGGCGGCCCCGAGACCTGCGCTCAACCTGAACTCCTTCTCAGACACGGCATGCCTCTCCCGTGTCCAGGCATGATTAAACCTGCGAGCCTGGCTGGTACCGGCCGGCCGCACCGCTCGCAGTGGCGGTGGCATGATCAGACTCTCGCCGGCCAGAGCCATGGTACGCAAGAGCACGAACCATTCAGCACCGCCGCGATGGGGGCGGGTCAAGCCGGAAGCCGACCCGGGGGATACCCGGGTCAGCCCCGGTGATCGGTCCGGGCACTCACCGCACCACCGTCCGGGCGAAGGCAGGGCAGCACGGCGCACCGCGCGGCAGCGGGCCGGGGACCGCTAGGAAGCGGCCAGACGCTCCGATTGCGCCGGAGCCTGGGCCTCGACCAGGCGGATGACGCCGTACCGGTAGCCGCACCGCCGGTAAACGACGCTGGAACAACCGGACTCCTTGTCGCGGAACAGGTAGAAGTCATGGCCTACCAGTTCCATCTCGAACAGCGCCTGGTCGATGGTCATCGGCGTCGCGGCGTGCACCTTCTGCCGGACCACGAGCGGACCGTCGCCCTCCATCTCGATAGGCACCATGTCGTCGGCCGGTACCGTGTCGGCCGATTCCGTGCTCTCGTCGGCGTCAGGCCACAGCGGTGCCTGCCCGGACCGGCCATCAGCGGCCGCGCCCTGCTCCGCGGCGGCCTGTCTGGCCGCGGCGGTGGACCCGTTGGCGGCGGCCGACACCCGGAAGGTGCCGTGCCCGGAGTGCCGCTCCTTCCGCCGTTCACAGGCCCGTCTCAGACGTGACTCAAGCTTGCCCAGGGCCAGGTCAAGCGCGGCGAACCTGTCGTCCGCCGCAGCTTCGGCCCGGATCGCGGGCCCCCGGGATCTGATCGTGAGCTCGACTCTCTCACGACGGCCGTGATGACGCGGATTGTGCTCTTTCGACACCTCGACGTCGATCCGGATCACCCTGTGAAGCAGCTTCTCGAGCTTCGCGAGCTTCACGGTTGCGTGCTGCCGGAATCGTTCCTGCACGTTGGTGTGCCGACCCTTGAACACGATGTCCACTCAGTACCCCCTTCCGCTCGATTCGCCCAGCGGCGGCACCCGCCCGGCCGACCTGGTCTTCGTCCCCACATTCGCCTGCTGAGGGATTCGCAGCCGTTGTGCCACTAGTACCCTTCTC
>DASXLW010000213.1:0-4377 GCA_036496025.1 Streptosporangiaceae bacterium | reverse complement strand
AACGGGTCCGGTCACAGCGGGCACGGACTCAAGATAGCTGCCACAACCGCAGGAAACCATCGTGCCGGGGCGCACAAACGTAGACGATCTGTGCACAGCGCCGAGGCGAGCGGCGCTCGCTGGCACACGCGAATATTCGGCGATTCGTTCTGTGAGGGGGCGGCCGGCTGTTTACGTTCGGTGATCGAAGCTGATCGGCGTCTCGCGCCAGGCCGTCCTGAGCGCGGCTGTCGTTCGCAGCGGCCTGCCGCGAGCCGGATGAGCCGAGCCGGCAGCCGCCCGATATGAGCGGCGGCCGGGTGCACCAGGTTGCCCGGGTGCCGCGGGAACTCCGCAGGGGCGGGGGCGCGCCGGGGCGCGGCGGCTGCCCGGTGTCCCGCGGCCGTGCGGGCCGGGCCGGGTCGCCGCCCGCACGGGTGCCGCGGGCGGCGGCGGCTGGCCGGCGGCTAGGGGCCGGGCGGCGGCGCCTGCGCCGCGGCGGGTGCGTCCAGCAGCGCGCGGCAGATGTCGGTGATGTCGACGATGCCGGCCAGGCCGGGGCCGTCCATGACCGGCAGGTGCCGGAACCGCCCGCTGATCATGACCCCGGCCGCGTCGCGGATGCTCGTGGCGGTGCTGACGACGGTCGGGCGGGCCGTCATCAGCTGGTAGATCCGCACGTCGTTGGGGTCCTTGCCGTCCGCGACGAGGTGGGAGATGTCGGCCTCGGTGATGATGCCGACCGGCTCGCGGGTCTGCGCCCGGGTGACGACCAGGGCGGTCGCGCCCGCCCGCTTCATCAGGTAGGCGGCCCCGGCGACGTGGTCGTTCTGCTCGACCGTCGTCACCGGCGGGTGCATGACGTCCGCGACCGTGGCCGCGGGCGGCGCCGGATGCTGGGCTGAGGCGTCTGCCATGACCTGCTCCCTCGAAGATCCGATCACTGTGTCAGGTATTCGATCACACCGCCGGGCCGGGGCGACACGCTTAGGCGGCATCCATGCAAGGACGCGCCGGGCCGCCGGCCAGCGCTCACCACCGGACGGAACGCCGGTGCCCGGCGCTGGCGGCAGCCCGCGCCTGGGTGACGATCCGGCGTGCCCGGAAACCGGGGAGCACGGGGATTTACTGTGTCCGAGGTCCGACACGCAACTTAACTACATGATCGACATCGCCCTGAACGCAGAGTTTTCGCTCGCGGTTAGCGCTGCTGACGGACACGCTGCACGCGTCGTCTAGGTAACCCGCAATCATCCTGTAGGAGGATGCGAACGCGGCTGCAGCAGCCTCGGGTGGTAGCGGGCGACCTAAAGGTTCATCCCTCAGCTGGTCCAGTCACAGGCGGCGGCCCCGTATCGTCTGGGTGTGACATCAATCGATAATCTTCGATGTCTGGGTCTGCCCGCGCTACCGAGCGCGGGCAAGCCGGCTTCGGGATGGTGACCGCCGCCATCGTGGCGGCACTGTTGGCCGCCGCCCTGTTCGCTGTGGCTACGGCCTTTCAGCACCGCAGCGCCGGACTGGTGACCGTCGTCGGCCGACGCGGCGGGTTCGTGTCGAGGACGCTGCGTCATCCGCTGTGGATCGTTGGCTCGGTGGCCAACCTGGCTGGACTCAGCTTGCACGCCCTGGCTCTCCGGGACGGGCCGCTGACCTTGGTCCAGCCGCTGCTGGTCATCGGAGTGATTTTCACGCTGCCACTGCGCCAGGTCCTGGAGCACCGTCGGCCCGGGCGCGCTGAGATCTGCTGGGCGGCCGCCCTGACCCTAGGCCTAGCCCTGTTCCTCATCCTGGCGACGCCGGCCAACGGCCCGGTTCGAGGGGCGGACCCGAAGCCGACGGTGTTCTGCGCCGCGGCTATCGGGCTGGCCGTTGCCGGCTGCCTGATGGCTGACCGCCGTACGGCTGCGGCCACGGGGGCCATGCTGCTGGGCACGGCGGCCGGGCTGCTGTTCGCCGTCTCCGCCGCACTTCTGAAGGAGACGACGGATGTGCTCAGCCACGGAGCTGCAGCACTGTTCACGACCTGGCCGTGTTACGCCCTCGTCGCGGTTGGCGGCGCGGGCCTGCTGCTCAGCCAGTACGCCTACCGGGCGGGCCCGCTGAGCGCCAGCCTGCCGGCTATTACGGTGGTCAACCCGGTTGTCAGCGTGGTCATCGGCGTGGCTGTCTTCGATGAGCCGTTCCGCGCCGCGCCGGGTTACCTGCTCGGCGAAGTGCTCGGCCTGGCGCTGATGGCCGTTGCCGCCGTCGGCCTGACCAGGTCTGTCCCAGATGAGCGGGCGGACCGGCAGACTGGTTCCCCTGTCTCGCTGCGGCCCGAAATGACTGCGGATAGCGCGCATGGCCAGCGTCGAGCGTCGTGACTGCCGAGGTGGCCCTGCCGCGGCAGGGTGACCGTCAACTCGGCGGCTCGCAGGTATGCGTCCCGGCAGCGCCCCGTAGCTGGCCAGGTCCAGCGCCGTTACTGGCCTGGTAGGGGCGGATCGTGGTGGATCTGCTCGCCCGGTTGGCGGGTGCGACGGTAAATGGTGTGACGAAGGGCGGCAGGTGCGGCTAGAACTGGACGATGCCCGTCATTTCGCCCGGACCGGTTCCCGGCTCGACCGTGCTGCCCGCCGGCTTCTCGCATCCGCATGCATCGGAAGAGGCCCGTGCCATCGCCGAGCAGGGCATGATCTTGCGGGTCCAGGTCGGGTCCGGCGTGCACGGCACCTCGATTACCGGGCAGGATGATCGGGATGAGATGGGCTTGTGCCTGGAGCCGCCGCAGTTCGTCACCGGGCTGGCCCGGGTCCCGAACGGTACCAGCGGCGGGGGGCCGTCGGTGCGGTTCGAGCAGTATGAACGGCACACGGCGTGGGACCGGCCGGGCGGGGTGGCGAACCGCTCGGGTGCCGGGGACCTGGATGTAATCATCTACTCCGCGCGCAAGTGGGCGCGGCTGGCGCTGGCCGGGAACCCGACCGTGCTGCTGGTGCTGTTCGTTCCCGATCACGAGGTCGTCTTCCGCGACGAGGCCGGCGCCGAGCTGGCGGGCAACGCCCGCCGTTTCGTATCCCGGCTGGCCGCCAGCCAGTACCTCGGCTACCTGCGAGGCCAGAAGGCGGCGATGACCGGGCAGCCGGGCGCGCACACCAACCGGCCGGAACTGGTCGCCGTCCACGGGTATGACACCAAGTACGCCATGCACGCCCTGCGGCTCGGGCTGCAGGGCGTCGAACTGCTCAGTACCGGGCGCATCACGCTGCCAGTCCCGGAACCGCACCGCGCCTACCTGCGCTCGATCCGCCGCGGCGAGCGGCCCCTGGACGAGGTTCTGAACGCCGTCACCGCCGCCGAGGAACGGCTGTCCCGGCTGCGGGACAGCCCTGCCATCGCCGATCAGCCAGACCGCCGCTGGGTCGATGACTGGCTCCACCGCAGTTACCAGAACTTCTGGAACCGGGAGCAATAGCCACCCGCCTCGTCGCCACCCGCCCAGCCGGCCTGGCGGGCCGCACCCGGCCGCGCCGCCACGACCGTCATCACACGATCGAGTGTGGAAGCGATAACCGCGGCCTGTCAGCCGAGCCGGTGAACGTTTGTGGCCAGCGACTAGCCCGCCACCATTCCGTGTGTCCCTCGCTCTGGCGGATCACCAGGATCCGGTGACGACCAATCACCTGCCTGGTAGCAAGCCTGAGTCTGCTGGGAAGACCCGCACGGCCCGGTCAAGGAGATCGACATGACAGCGGACAACGAGCAGGTTAGGTCAACGGATGCTTCCGCGCACGCCGCCGCCCAGCTGCGCCGAGGTGCCGACAGCGCAAGCCGAGTCGAGCCGGGAACGGGCCCGGTGACCGGGGTGAACGGACGTGGTTCTTCGGTGCCTGCAGTCCGGGTCGAGGGTGTGGTCAAGCGCTTCGGGGCGACCGTGGCACTGGACGGTGCCGGGCTCGAGATTCCGGCGGGGATGGTGTTCGGCCTGCTGGGCCCGAACGGGGCGGGCAAGACCACGCTGGTCCGCATCCTGGCCACGCTGCTGACGCCGGATGCGGGCCGGGCGGAGGTCTTCGGCCACGACGTGGCGGGGGAGCCCGCCGCGGTCCGCGAGCTGATCGGCCTGACGGGGCAGTTCGCGGCGGTCGACGAGCTGTTGACCGGGCGGGAGAACCTGGAGATGTTCGGGCGCTTGTTCAAGCTGCCGGGTGAGCAGGCACGCCGTCGCGCCGGCGAGTTGCTCGAGCGGTTCGACCTGGTGCAGGCGGCTGACCGGCCGGCCCGGACCTACTCCGGCGGCATGCGCCGCCGGCTCGACATCGCCTCGAGCCTGCTGACGCGCCCGCAGGTGCTGTTCCTCGACGAGCCGACCACGGGCCTGGATCCGCGCAGCCGCAACGAGATCTGGGCGGTCGT
>DASXLW010000212.1:0-7384 GCA_036496025.1 Streptosporangiaceae bacterium | reverse complement strand
CGGCTTCATCGCCGTCATGCTCTGGCTGATCGCTTCGGCCCTGTTCGCGCTGTACGTGGCCAGCTTCGGCCACTACAACAAGGTCTACGGCAGCCTGGCCGGCGTCATCATCTTCCTGATCTGGATGTGGATCTCCAACGTGGCCATCCTGTTCGGCGCGGAGTTCAACGCCGAGCTTGAGCGCGGCCGCGCCATCGCCGCCGGGCATCCGATCCAGCAGGAGCCCTTCTCCGAACTCCGCGATGACCGCAAGCTGCGCAAGAAGGAAAAGAAGAACCTGCTGCGGCGCTGACCAGTCAGCGTGCGGTGACCGCGGCGGCGCGGCTGACGACGCCGGGCAGCCGGCCACAGCGGCGGTAGGCGTTGCGCTGGAATGCCGCGCCATTGCCTCGCTGGATGACTGCCGCGAGCAGATCAGTGACGGTGTCGGTCTCCCCGGCATCGGCCAGCGCATCGCTGACGTGCTCAAGCAGCAGGTTCGCTACCGCCGCCGACGGTTCCGGCCGGCCGCTGACCGGGTGGATCAGCACGTCATCCAGGCCGGACCGGCTGGCCCGCCACGCGGCCAGCCGCAGCAGTTCGGTCCGCACCTGCCGGGCGGGCCTGCCCTGCCGCCATTGGCGGGCCTCGACCTCCACCAGCGCGCGGGCCAGCGCGGCGATCAGCACCGCGTCGTCAGCCCGCAGGCAGACGTCGGCCACGCGCACCTCGACGGTGGGGTAGTGCTCGGACAGCCGGGCGTCGAAGTACACCATGCCGGCATCGAGCAGCGTCCCGGTGCGGATCATCTCCTCGACGGTGTCGCGGTAGGCCTGCACGCCGCCGAACGACCCGGTGGGCCCCGAACTCGGCCAGCGGCCCCATGCCTGGTAGCGGAAGCTCGCGTAGGAGCTGTCGCGTCCCTGCCAGAACGGCGAGTTGGCGCTCAGCGCCAGCAGCACGGGCAGCCACGGCCCGATCCGGTCAACTGCCGCGATTCCCTCATCGGCCGAGGTGATCCCGACATGCACGTGGCAGCCGCAGGTGAGCTGCTCCTGGGCGGTCAGGCCGAACCGGCGGGCCATCTGCTGGTAGCGGCCCTTGCCCGCTATCTCCGGCTCGACCGGGATCGGCGAGGTCGCCAGTGCCGCCACCTGGACGCCGGACCGCCCGGCCGCGTCGGCGGCCGATGCCCGGCACCGCCGCACCTCGCGGCCGAGGTCATCGAGCGTGTGGCACGGCTGGGTATTGGTCTCCAGCTGCTGCAGCTGCAACTCGAACTCCAGCTCCTCCGCGGCAGGGCCGACCTCATCTCCGGCGCCGGAACCATCGCCCTGGTCAGGATCGGACTGCCTGGCCGCCTGCAGGACAGTCCCGGCCATGGCCCGCGGCCGCCCTGTGGCCGGGTCGACGAGCAACAGCTCTTCCTCGACCCCCACGCTGCGCGGGCTCATTGTCCCGGCGCCCCTGTGCCGGACCGGTGCCCCGGTTCACCCTGAGCCGTGCGCTGGCTGAACCCGCGCGCCGCAGTCCGGCCCAGCCCGGTCAGCCACTCGAACCGTTCCCGCGTCCGCACCCGGGCTATGCCTGCCGCAGCGGCGGGCGTGGCCGTCATCGTCGTTCGCAGGGTCATCCGTCACCCCAGTCCTGGCGGAGCATGATCGCCCGTTCCCCCGGCCCTCCCGACTGACGCGATCCCGCCCGCTGCCCGCTTCGAGGTCCGGGCGGCCGATTCGTGAGCGTGCCGCCGGTCGTTCCTGTCCGCAGGCCACCTGCTGCCCCCGGGGGAAGCAGGCAAACGCCGACGGCCAGCTCGTGGCCGCGCATGACGGGGGCCGTCGCACGGTGGCGGCGGGACGACCCGCAGAACGGGTGCACCAGCAGTTCACCCGGCACTTGTTGCCGCCCGTAGGCACCACGGCGCCGAACTATTCGATCGCCTCATCACCCGTGTCGAGCCGGTTCGCATCATACAGTGCCCCGCCGGCGGCGCCGGCGCTCCAGCCCAGCTACATCCCCACCGGACCACCGAGCACCCCAATGAGCATCCCGATCAGGGAGCCGTCGGCGATACCTTCACCGGCCACAGTGTCATCACCCTCCGGCTTGTGGAGGTGGCCGTCCTTGTCCCGCTCTACGATGGCCGCCGAGCGGATCTCGGACCCCGTGACGGAAGACAACTTGCTCAGCGCCTCCCATCCGTAGCCGCCGCGTACTGCACCGCTGTGTCCTCCTCTGGCCTGGAACCAGATGCGCCCTTGCCGGAATCATGCATCATGGCGGTATGCCTCATACGTGGCGGTGTTCTGCAGGAACGTGATCGCCACTGCGTACTCAGCGATCACATCGGCGCTCGCGCGCCTCTTACGAGCCACGCCACGGCGAGGCCCCGGCAAGCCGACGGGTCATTCGAAGGCCAGGCCCAGCAAAGGGACGGCAGGCGGAATCCGGAGCCAGGCCCACCGCGACCTCTAAACGCTACGAGCCAGGCGCACTGCTATCCCGGCCAAGCCGCAACGTCTGCCAACGATTAGGGGACTGCGCGCGCGAACCAAGAGCAGCGCTAATCACGGAAAGCGACGTTGAGCCAAGCGGCCATCCGCAGCGATCACAACCGTCTCCTTCTGACGGCCGTGATCCCGGCGTTGGCGAGTGGGGCAAAGTAGGACAGACGACAGGGCCTCAGCTGGCTCTCAACGGGCGCGAGAATGGCCGCCGGGTAGCCGGAACCCTTGAAAACACAGGGTTTCCGCGTCCTCTGCCGGCAGACAGCGTGGTTGTGGTCCAAGCTGTCCCAAGATCGCAGCGCTTCCGAAACAGCGCCAATCCCTCGGCCCGCGGCAACTATGGTCCGGTTTCCCGTTCGAGTCACTGCGGGTACGGCGATCCGCAGGCTGCGGCCTGATCGCCCGCCCTGGACTGCCTTACCATGGCGCGGTGGCTTATGACGAGTGGCTGGCCGATCGCGTTCGTGCGCTGGTAGCCGACGAGCCTGGGCTGACCGAGAAGAAGATGTTCGGCGGCCTTGCCTTCCTCATCGGCGGCAACATGGCCGTGGCCGCCAGCGGCAACGGCTCGGCCTTCGGCAGCCGACCGCATAGCCGCGAGCACCGCTTCAGATGCGCGTAGAGCGCGTCCAGCGTGTCCGGGCCGAGGTTGCGGAGCCGGACGTCGCCCAGCACGGGCCGGATGATCCGCCTGATGTAGCTCTCATGGGTCAGCCGGGTCGAGACCCCAAGATCCGCGACCTCAAGGTACCGGTCGAGCACCTGGCCCACGGTGGCCGAGTCCTCAGGGGCACGCCCCGCCTCAGCCGCCTGCAGCAGCCGCGCCAGTTCTCGGGCGGCCCGCTCCTCGGTCGCCACCGTGCGCTTGCGGCGGCGCTCCTAACCGGTGACCGGATCGGTTCCCGCGTAGGCGCGGACACGATACGAGCCACTCGGCAATCGCTCTATGTGACCCTTCGCCGCCGTCGCCATGGCGAGACGATACATCGACAGGCAGACATCGGTCCACGATCCGGTCCACGCAGAATGACTATCTTAAGAGATCACGCCTCTGACTTGGAGCCCCCTTACGGAATCGAACCGTAGACCTTCTCCTTACCATGGAGACGCTCTGCCGACTGAGCTAAGGGGGCGAGGCAGCCGAGCATACACGCAAGCCCTTCGCCTGCTGAAACCCTACCCGGGTGGCTCCGCGATCGCCCGCATTGCCGCCAGCACGGACGGCCATGCGGCGGTCAGCGGGTCGATCGGCTCGTAGTGCCCGCACTCGGCGAGCTCATAGAGGAGGACGTCGTCCCCGCGACCAGTCGCACGAGCGGCGTAGTCGCGGCTCATCGCGCACGGCACGGCCTCGTCCCGGGAGCCATGTACCAGCCGCACCCGGATGCCGAGCGGCAGAAGTGCAGCCGGATCGGCGAGCGCGTAGCGATCGGGGTAGCGGCCTGGGCCGCCGCCCATCAGGGCGTCAGCGGCGCCGTCGCCGAGCCCGGCAGCGTGACAGGCGGCCAGGTCGCAGACCGCGGCGAGGCCGACCACGCCGCCATAGGGGCTGGGCGACGGCGTGCACCACCGGGAATCACGCGGAAGGCGGTGCCTGGCCGCGGCCCACAGCGCGAGGTGACCGCCGGCCGAGTGCCCGGCCAGGGCGAGCGGCCTCGGCGCCAGGGCGCCGGGCCCGGCGGCCGCGAGAGCGAGATCCGGCAGAGCGTCCACGGCCGCGGCCACGTCGTCGAAGGTTCCCGGCCAGCCGCCGCCCGGCTGGCCGACGCGGCGGAACTCCGGGGTGCAGACGGCGAACCCGGCGGCGGCCAGCGCGGCGCCTAGCGGCCAGGTGTGCCTGCGGTCGTACCTTACGCGCCAGAATCCGCCGTGCAGGAACAGCACGAGCGGCGCTGGCCCGGTCGCCTCGCGGGCGGCCTGCGACTGCGGCAGGCGCAAGTCCGCCACGTGCTCGCGTCCCGGACCGTAACGCAGCGTCACATCCGGGGGAGGAGCGGGCCTGGTCAGTACCGCCGTCGGGTCCGTGTTCCCTCCCGGGGTCAGCGAGATAATTGTCTCGGCCGGAACGACATTCGCCCTTGTCACCTTGTTACCGAAGCCGTCAGCGGGTGGTCAGCCGGTTAGCGATATGACCCCAGGGGTAGAGGTCAACGCGAACAGCCCGTAATCTAGCCCATGATGCTGAGGCAAGAGGTGACCCTGCGCGACGGATCCCCACCTGGCGTTCTTCGACGTAAGAGCCGGGCGGGGACTACTTTCCTTGGCGCATTCGCGGGCGCGGCGGTGCTGGGCGTCGGCACTGTCGCCGCAGCTCTGGTCGGGATCCACTCCACGCCTGCGTTCGCCAGCAGCGTGTGCCAGGCCCTGCCGACGGCGCCGAGTTCACCCCCGCCGGGTCCGACACCTAGCGCCAGCCCCAGCGGCGGCTCATCGGGGGCTGGATCTGGGCCAGGGTCCGCGGCTGCCGCGTCCCCGGCAGCTACGCAACTGTGCGTGACCGTGACGGCGGCGACGAGCACGGTGAAGCCCGGGCAGCCGGCCCAGTACAAGATCGATGTGCAGCCGACAGGCGGAGCCGCCACCGACGTGACCGTGCAGATCTCAGCTTCGCCGGGCAGTTTTCCCGCGCCTACCTTCAGCGTTTGCGGCGCGGGAGACGGCACGGCGACCTGCACGCTGGGGGCACTGGGGGCGAACAAGACGACTGAGCTGCAGGCCCAGGATGCCGTGCCGAGCGGCGCGTCGTCGGGCGATTCGGTCACCCTGACCGCGAAAGTGACCGGAGTAGCGAAGGGGGCAACCACGCAAGGCTCCGTCTCCGGAATCGCCTCGGTCAAAGTCGTCGCCCCGCCGCCCACGTCGCCGAATCCGAAAAAGTCGACCTCGCCCCCACCCTCGAAGCACAACCACGGACATGGACACCACAACGGGAGTTCAGGCGGCGATTCGGGTGACTCGGGGTCCGGCCAAAATTCTGGTGTCGGCACCAACCTCGGCAATGGTCTCGGCAATGGTCTCGGCTTCGGCTCCGGCGGCACCTCGCCGGGCAGCGACCTGGCCCCGCTGACCGGGCTGTCCGGCACCGGCTCTGGCGCCAATCCCAGCGGCCTGTTCCCGACGATCAATCCTTCGCCGACCGCCTCTGGAAGCGGCGGCTCTTCTCCAGCCGCCTCCTCGGGTGCGCACCACCCGTACCACGCGACGTCGGTGGCGGACGTGCTCCCGCTCAACAACGGGCAGGTGGGCAGCCAGGTGGCCGGGCTGGCCGTGCTGGCCCTTGGCATCATCATCGCCATCGTCCGGGTGTCAGTGCGCAAGCCCCGGACGCAGGGCAAGCAGTAACCGGTCGGCGCTTCCTCGGGACGTATCCTGTGCGCGGCGGCGTAGCCACATGCGCGCTCAGGTAAATGGCAGCGTGACCCGGCTACCTGCTCAGCCGCTCGATGCTCGGCCGGATCGCGCGCAGCTCGCTGGCCAGCACCGAGGCGGTCAAGTTGGGCGAGACCAGCTCGCCGAACGTGTCGTTGTCGAACCAGGCGCAAACCGCGGCGTCGTTGGTGCCCGGTTGTGCGGGCACGCAAGCCGCCCGGCCGCCGAGCCGCCCCGGGCTGGTCTGCTTGGCGTCGCGGAAGTGCTGGTCGAAGGCCTTGATCGAGGCGGCGGCCGAGGCACCTGTGAGCTTCCCGCCGATGAACAGGATGGCCTGCGGGGCCGGCCCGCCAGGAACCGTCGAGCCCTTCTCGTACACGGCCGACACGACATGGCTGGCCTGGCCGGAGCTGTTCGCGATGATGTTCCGCTCCAGCTGGGCCACGTCCATCTGCCGCGCCAGCCGCGGCCGACGCTGGTACGCGCCCAGTCGCGCGGGCGTGGTCAAGATGTGCGCGGGACCGCCTGGTCCCGACGTCAGGACCACGACGGCAGCCACCGCCGCGGCCGCCACGAGCAGCCCCGCGCCCAGCCAGATCAGCGTTCGCAGTCCGCGCCGACGCCTCGGTCCTCGCCGGTCCTGATCCGGCGCCGGGCGCCCGTCCGGCCGTGGCTCGCGGGCCAGCGCGACCGTGGCCCGTCGGCTTGAGCGCGTCTCGGTTACCTGGTCGGCCACCGCGGCATTGTCGTGGCGGCGTTTCCGGCCAGGAAGGCCATAGTCGCGGCGGTCATCGTGCCGACCAGGGCTGGGATCATTCGGCGCGCGCCGGGCGAGGCCGGGATGGGCCGGACCGGAACCGTTATGCCCATGATGGTCGGGCCCCGGAAGGTCAGACCCCGGACGATCGGGTCCCGGACGGTCAGGCCCCGGACGGCCAGCCCCCGGCCAGCCGACAGCCGGATGGCCCGGCGCAGGGCGAGGAAGGTCGAGCGGGAGGGGCCTCGGGTTCACGCCCAGGAGAGTCCCGGAGGCGTCGCGGCCGTGACCGGGCCCCGCGTGCTCCGGTCCGCCAGGGCGCGGCTCGTCGCGCCGGGCCTCGCGGCGCGACAGGCCCCCATGGCGTGGCCCGCCCACCGGGGCCCGGCCAGGATCGTCCTCGCCGGGCCGCGGCGCGTGACGACCATGCTTGCCACGCCCGCGCTTGCCGTAGCCGGGGTCCCGGTAGCTGGGGTCACCGTCATCGGGATCGCGGTAAGCAGGCTCGCCCGAGCCCAGACCGGGGTGACCAGAGGTCCCGTAGCCAGGATCACCGTAACCAGGGTCACCGTAACCAGCGTCACCGTAACCAAGGTCACCGTATCCAAGGTCACCGTAAGCAGGGTCACCGTAGCTGGGATCGGGGTCGCTACGCCTCGCATACCCAGGCCCGGCGTGACCAGGTGCCTCCAGCCGCATCTCAGCGGCCGCCGGGGCCCTGTACCCGGCACCTTGAGCTCCGGGCTGCGGAGGCCGGGACTGCGGACCCCCG
>DASXLW010000211.1:0-3198 GCA_036496025.1 Streptosporangiaceae bacterium | reverse complement strand
CAGCTGCCGGAGCGGTGGTCCTTCATCGACGAGGTGCCCAAGACCTCGGTGGGCAAGTTCAAGAAGACCACGCTGCGCGAACAGTACGCGGCGGGCCAGCTCGACGTGATCAAGCTGGCGCCGGCCCCGCACTGAACCCGCGGCAGCGGCACCGGCCACCGTCGGCGGGGTTCGCTTTGCCGACGGTGGCCGGATGCCGGTACGCTGTTCGGCACTGCGCCTCATCGGTTTCGGCCGTCCATGGCGCGGCTGGAGGCTTCGCCTAGTCCGGTCTATGGCGCCGCACTGCTAATGCGGTTGGGGTTTACCGCCCCTCCGGGGTTCAAATCCCCGAGCCTCCGCCAGCTAACTAGCGCTTTCCGGCAGGTTTTTCGATCCCTGATGCCTGCCGGTTTTGTCATCTTCTGTCAGGGCTGCGTGGCCGATGCGTGGCCGTCCGCGCCGAGTGGCGCCCCGTTCCTTACCACTGCTAACCCGCGTGGCCATGCCGCCGCGCGGGCCTTCGGCATGCCCACACTCCGGGCGCAGCCATCCCCGTAAGCCTGCGGGCCGCCGCGGTGGCACAACACCGCAGTGGCCCTGATCCGCCAGCCGCATCTACCGGATGGAGATCCTGATGAACACTAACCCGACCGCCGCCACCTACGACGAGCAACTCGCGGCCCGCGTCGCCGACGTGCTGCCTGATACCGACACTGCCGAGCGCCTGGAGCTGCTCGGCGTGATGGACCCGGACGATCTGCGGAGCTCGCTGGCCTGGCTCGTGTCGCATGCCCCGCAGATGTTCGACTTCGCCCTCGTGCGTGACCTGGCGATGGTGGAGCGGCTCATGGCGCGGCTCAATGAGGGCCCGGGCGACGACGAGGAGCCGTACTGCGACACGTGCGGCGCCGCGGTGGGCATCTTCCACGGCCGCGGCGATGCCTGGCTGCATTACACTGGCTGAGGCGGCGGGGGTGCTGTCGCTGGCGACTGACCTGGCGATGGGTCAGCCGCTGGAGCATGGCATGCGCACGGCGGTGCTGGGAGTGCGGACGGCGGCCGTGCCGGGCCCGCCCGAACAGGATCTGGCGGCCGTGTTCTACACCGGGCTGCTGCATTTCGCCGGGTGCACGGCCAGCAGTGAGATCGATGCGCGGTTCCTGGGGGATGAACTGGTGGTACGGCCGCAGCTGATGGCGGCGCTGTACGGGTCGCGGCCCGCGCTGGCGCCGGCCGCAGCGGCCGAGGAGTTGCGCCGCGAGGCGGAGGCGGGCAGGCTCGCGCCGGAAGCGGTGACTGCGGTGCTGGCCGCGGCCGGGCAGCCGCGGCCGCCTGTGCGCTGGCCGGGCGGGCTGTCCAGCCGTGAGCGGGAGGTGCTCGGCCTGCTCGCCCGTGGCATGGCCACCAAGCAGGCCGCCCGCCAGCTCGGCTAAGACGTGCGACCACCATATCCAGCGGATGTACCACAAGCTGGGCGTGTCGACCCGCGCGGGGGCGACCCTGTTCGCGGTCGAGCACGGCCTGCTCGAACCGGAGTAGGGAGTTTTCCCGACTACCGGCGGCGTCCGGCCACCCCTAGCGTCGGTTCTAACGCGAACCAGCAGGAGGTGGTCACGGTGCTGAAAGTGCTCCCGGCGCTGCTGCCGTGGTGGCTGGCCGGGCCGGGCCTGGGCCTGTGCGTGGCTGCCCTGTACGGTGCGGCGAACCGCCGGCTCGGGGTTTCCGGGGCCTGGCTGGCGGCAGTGATTGCCCCTATCGAAGGCTGGCCCGGGGAACGCTGGCGGGCGGAATTCCTCGCCGCCATGATCAGCGGCGCGCTCGCCGCGGGCATGCTGGGCTCGGCCGCCCGGCTGACCGGTTATCCCGTCCTGTCGAGGACGCTGCCCGCCGCGGTGCTGCTCCCGGTGCTCGCGGCCGGTGGCCTGACGTTGGGCTACGGGGCCCGCTGGGCCGAGGGGTGCACGTCCGGGCACGGGCTGTCCGGCTGCGCCGCCGGTTCGCCGGACTCCCTCGCTGCCACCGCGATATTCTTCGCCGCCGCGGTGGCGGTCACGTTCGCCGCGCGCGCCATGACGGGTGGTGCGCTGTGAACCGCGGGGCGCGCGTCAGCACCATCGGGGTCGGGATCGCCTTCGGGTTCCTGGTCACCGGCAGCGGGTTCGGCAACTACACCACCATCCACCAGGCGCTGCTGCTTCGCAGCTGGTATCTGTTCGCCGTCTTCGGCTCCGCGGTGGCGGTGGCGGCCGCCGGGCTGGCGCTGCTGCGCCGCGCCGGGACAACCCGGTACGGCGGCCCCTTGCGCCTGGCGCATGGACCTGCCCGCCGCCATCACGTCTACGGCGCTGCGATCTATCAGCCTGGCGGAGCATCGCGTCGAGTTCGGGATCCGCCCCGATCTCCCGGACCTGTTGCGCGCAGCGGCAGGCAACGGCGATCTTGGCAGCCCATCCCAGCGCCTCCTCGCGTGACGGCACGTCGACGAGCGTGAATCCGCCGATGGCCTCCGGGTACGGGCCGTCGGTGACCGCCCCGTCGGTGGCCACGATGCTGGCCGGCTGGTTGGCCAGCCCGCCGGCCGACACGTACACGCCGGCGTTGACGGCCTCCTGGACCGCCGCGCGCGCGGCCCTGGCCACGGCGGGCGCGTCCTCGTCGGTGATGTGGTCCATCGCGCGGGCACCGAACGAGATCAGGTACTGCGTCATCCGCGACTCCGGTGTCCCGGCGGCCTGCTCCGGCCGCGTCCTGACTCACAGACGAACGACTCGTCCCGGATTCATCGCTGCGCCGGAAGAAATTTCTCACGGGTCCCCGCCGTTCGGCCCGCGAGAGTCATGTGACCCGTATTCGCGGAGATCATCACCGCCGCCGACTACGAGCAGTCCAACCGCACTCATCTGGCCGCGATGGGAGCGCGGCATGCCCAGCTGCGCAATCCGGACTTGGTGCGCTGTTAGTAAAGGTGTCGCCAGCCGGGACTGCCGCGCTGCGCATCCCCGGTAGTTGGTGCGCCAGATTCAGAGGCCGCCTGCGCGCCGCGTCAGTGAGGTCGGCGTCCGGCACGCACAGCGCGTCTAAGTTTGGCGGTTGGCTTCGATGCGGAGGTGGCCCAACCGGACACGAACCGGGGTTCAGCGTGCCGGTACAGCGGCAGGTTCACGTCGCGGTCGCGGGATTCAGATGGCGGCCACGGTGATGTTCTTGTCTCCGGCC
>DASXLW010000210.1:0-6029 GCA_036496025.1 Streptosporangiaceae bacterium | reverse complement strand
TCGGCCCGGCCGGCGGCCGACGCCAGGGTGCCGGAGGGCAGCACCAGCGCGCACACGACCGCGGAGCCGGCCAGGATCGCGGCCGAGACCCAGAACCCGACGACGTAGCTGTGCACCGCCGCTTGGGCCAGGGCCAGCGGGCTGTGGCCGTGGGTCAGCACATAGCTGGTCAGCGCGCTGGCGGCGAGGGTGTTCAGCAGCGCGGTGCCGATGGAGCCGCCGACCTGCTGGTTGGTGTTGACCAGGGCCGAGGCTACGCCCGCGTCCGCGGCGCGGGTGCCAAAGGTCGCGGTGTTCAGCCCACAGCCGAATACCAGGCCCAGGCCCGCCCCCATCAGGAGCAGGGAGGGCAGGATCCAGTCCAGATAGCTGGTGCCCAGGCTGAGCCGCGAGGCCAGGAGGGCCAGGCCGCCAGCCGCGAGGAGCAAGCCAGCCGGGATCAGGGGCCGGGGCCCGACCCGCGGCATCAGCACACCGCTGGACGTCGTGGACGCCACCACGATCGCTGCGATCATCGGCAGGAAGGCCAGGCCGGACTTGACCGGCGAGTAGGCCAGGGTCAGCTGCAGATAGTAGGTCAGGAACAGGAAGATCCCGAACACACCGATGGCGGACAGCCCGATGGCCAGGTACGCGCCGCCGCGGAACCGGTTCAAGATGATCGGCAGCGGCAGCAGCGGATGCTTGACCCGACGCTCGACCAGCACGAATGCGGCCAGCAGGACTACCCCGGCGATCAGCAGCGCCACGGTCGTCGACGCGCTCCAGCCCGCGGTGTTGGCCTCCGACAGCCCGTAGACCACCGACACCAGCCCGGCTATCACCAGGACCGTTCCCGGCCAGTCGATCTGCACACTTGGATCACGAGACTGCGCGGTCAGCAGCCGCACCGCGCCCGCGACCGCGATCACCGCCAGCACGACGTTGACGTACAGGCACCACCGCCAGGACAGGTACTCGGTCAGTACCCCGCCCAGCAGCAGCCCCACCGCCCCGCCTGCCCCGGCGATGGCGCCGTAGACGCCGAACGCCCGGCCGCGCTCGGCCGGGTCAGTGAACGTGACGGTCAGCGTCGAGAGCGCGGCCGGAGCCAGCATCGCGCCGAACGCCCCCTGCAAGCCGCGGCCGATCACCAGCACCGCGAAGCTGTTCGCCGCGCCGCCCAGCGCCGACGCCGCGGCGAAGCCCACCAGGCCGATGATCAGCATCCGCCGCCGGCCGACCAGATCCGACAGCCGGCCGCCGAGCAGCAGCAGCCCGCCGAAGGCCAGCGAGTACGCCGTCACCACCCACTGCCGGTCGACGTTGGAGAACCCCAGGTCATGCTGGGCCGAGGGCAGGGCGATGTTCACGATCGTGGCATCCAGCACCACCATCAGCTGGGCCAGCCCGACCACGCCCAGGATCAGCCACCTGCGGGGGTCGGGGCCCGCCGTCTGGTCCGGGGCGCCCCCGGCGCTTGCGCTGACTTCATTCATGACTCTCATCCAATCTGGAGGTAGTATCTCCGCTTAGGAAGCTACAGTACGATAAGCGGAGGCGAAACCTCCACTCTTTTTGGGAGAAGAGATGGCCCAGCAGGCCGGGGAACACCGGGTGCGCCCGCTGCGCCGGGACGCCGAGATGAACCGCCAGCGGATCCTGCGCGCCGCGTCCGAGGTCTTCACCGCGCACGGCCTGCAGGCCACTCTGGATGATGTGGCCCGCCAGGCGGGGGTCGGCGTGGGCACCGTCTACCGGCGATTTCCCGATAAGGAGGCGCTGGTCGACGCGCTGTTCGAGGACAAGCTGCAGGCGCTGGTCACGGAGGCGGAGCGCGCGCTCGAGGCGCCGGACTCGTGGACCGGCCTGGTGACCCTGCTGGAGCGGGCGGGGGCGATGCTCACCCGTGACCGCGGCCTGGTCGAGATCCTGATGTACGCCACCTACGGCCAGGACCGGGTGAGCCAGGCCCGCGCGCGGATGCAGCCGGTAGTGACCCGCGTGGTCGAGCGCGCGCAGCGCGACGGGAAGGTGCGGGCCGACCTCCGCCCCACCGATGTGCCGTTCATCGAGTTCATGCTGAGCACGGCGGCTGAGTACGCCGCGCAGACGCAGCCCGAGGTCTGGCGCAGGTACCTGACCCTGATCGTGGACGGCTTGCGGCCGAGCCGGGCGGAAACGACCCCGCTGCCCACCGGCGCGCTCACCCCCGAGGAGATGGTGATCGCGATGCGGTCGGTTTCCCAGCGGCAGCGCTGAGCGGCCCGGCCGGCCCGCGCCCGGCCCGAGTCAGGTCGCCGGGGTCAGGTCGCCGGGGTCAGGTCCCCGGCCGCACGACGACCTTGAGTCCATCCCGCCGGGCCGCCGCGGCGAACGCGTCCGCGACCTCGGTCATCGGCGTGGTGCGGGTCACCAGCGACGCGAGATCCACCCGGCCCGAGGCGGCCAGCGCGATCGCCCGCGGGTAGGCGTCGTTCATCCGCCGCGACATGGCGATGGTCAGTCCCTTGCGGCGGGCCACCGACGCGCGGAAGCTGATCCGGTCGCCGCCGCCGGGGATCCCGGCCAGCACCACCCGGCCGCCCGGCCTGACCATGGTCATCGCCGCGTCCACCGCGTCATCGGTGCCCGCCGCCTCGAACGCGGTGTCCACGCCGTCGCCGGCCGGCTCCGGGCCGGCCTCCCGCGCGCCGAACCGGGCCGCCGCCCGGAGGCGGTGCGGCAGCGGATCCGCGGCCACCACCCGGGCCGCGCCCCCCGCCAGCAGGAGCTGGATCAGCATCAGCCCGATCGGCCCGCAGCCGATCACCGCGGCGCTCTGGCCGAGCCGCAGATGGCCGAGATCCAGCGCGTGCAGGGCCACGCCGAGCGGCTCGAGCAGGGCGCCGTCGGCATCGGACAGCACGTCGGGCAGCGGGTACAGCAGCGACGTCGGCCAGGCCAGGAATTCCCTGAGGCCACCGTCGGTGACGCCGTGCCCGGCGAACCGCACCTGCGGGCACAGGTTCCGGTACCCGCGGCGGCACTGCGGGCAGGTCTCGTCCGGGATGGCCGGGTCGATGGCCACCCGCCGGCCACGGTGCGGCCCGTCGGCGAGCACCCCCGCGTTCTCGTGGCCCAGTACGAGCGGGTGTTCCAGCTGCGCGTCGCCGATCCCCGCGTCGTCCCACCAGTGCAGGTCAGAGCCGCAGATGCCGACGGCGGTGACCCTGACCAGGCTCATCGACGGCCCGGCCGCGGGCGTCGGCTCCTCGGCCAGCCGGATGTCGCCCGGCGCGTACAGTCTCGCCGCCCGCATCTGTTGCCTCCCTGGTCCGCCGCCACCATCATGGCGCCGCAGCTCAAGCCGACCGCGCCCGGATGGTCCGGCCCTGGCACGGCGCAGCCGCTGCCGCTAAGCTCGCACCGTGCGCACGAACCCTAGCCTGCTGTGGTGGCGCCGCCGGCAGGGCGGCTAGGTTCGCGCAGCGCGCAGATTCCGAAGCGATCGCCCGGAGACGGCGGTCGCTTTTCTGGCGGCCGCCGCCGGGTCCGAGCCTGAGGGGACGCCGTGGATCCCGGACAGATGCACGACCCGGGTGCCGAAGCAGCGCACGCGCAGTTCGTGACCGCCGCCGGAGTGCGGATAGCCAGGACCGCCTCGCGGTTCGACCCCGCACTGCTGACGCAGATCGCGGCGCAGGTCGATGAGCGCCGCGGCGGGGTGCTCAGCTCCGGAATGGAGTACCCGGGCCGGTACAGCCGCTGGCACCTGGCCTACGTGGACCCGTGCATCGAGATCGTCGCCGCGGGGCGGCGGATCGCGGCCCGGGCGCTGAACGAGCGGGGGACGGTGCTGCTGCCGGTGCTCGGCGCCGCGTTGCGCCGCGCGGCAGGCGATCCCGGGCCGGGCGGCCCGGAGCCGGGCCTCCCCGAGCCGGCCGGCTCCGGGGAGGTGGCGGTCGTCATCCCCGAGCCCGACGGTGCCTTCACCGAGGAGCTGCGAAGCCGCCGCCCCACCGTGTTCACCGCACTGCGGGAGGTCGTGGCCGCGTTCGCGTCGCCGGAGCAGCACCTGGGGCTGTACGGTGCGTTCGGCTACGATCTCGCCTTCCAGTTCGAGGCGATCAGGCCGCGCCGGCCGCGCCCGGACCACCAGCGTGATCTCGTGCTGCACCTGCCGGACGAGATCTACGTGCTGGACCGCAAGCGGGAGACCGCCGCCCGGTACGGCTATGAGTTCGAGGCGGACGGGACATCGACCGCGGGACTGGCCCGGCGGACGCTCCCCGCCGCCCCCGCCGAGGCGGCTGCCCCCGCGCCAGCCCAGCCGGTTCCGGGCCGCTACGCGGCCGTGGTGGCCGAGGCCAGGGAGCGGTTCGCCCGCGGCGACCTGTTCGAGGTGGTGCCGAGCCATACCTTCTACGGCCGCTGCGATTCCCCGGCCGGGTTCTACGAGCGGCTGCGACACCGCAACCCGGCTCCGTACGAGTTCTTCTTCAACCTGGGCGAGGGGGAGTACCTGGTCGGCGCGTCGCCGGAGATGTACGTGCGGGTGACCGGCGACCGGGTGGAGACGTGCCCGATCGCGGGCACGATCGCCCGCGGCGTCGACCCGCTCGGCGACGCCGAGAACATCCGCACGCTGCTCACCTCGGCGAAGGAGGAGTCCGAGCTGACCATGTGCACGGACGTGGACCGCAACGACAAGTCGCGGATCTGCGTGCCGGGCAGCGTGCGGGTCATCGGCCGCCGCCAGATCGAGATGTACAGCCGGGTGATCCACACCGTGGACCACGTCGAAGGCCGGCTGCGACCGGGCTTCGACGCGCTGGACGCGTTCCTGACCCACATGTGGGCGGTCACCGTGACCGGCGCGCCCAAGACCTGGGCCATGCAGTTCATCGAAGATCACGAAGACGCGCCGCGGCGGTGGTACGGCGGCGCGGTCGGCACGATCGGTTTCGACGGCTCCATGAACACCGGCCTCACCCTGCGCACAGCGCACATCCGCGACGGCGTGGCCGCGGTCCGGGCCGGGGCGACGCTGCTGTTCGATTCCGACCCGGCGGCCGAGGAACAGGAGACGCAGATCAAGGCGCGGGCCCTGCTCGAAACCCTCGCCATGTCCGAGCGGCCGGCGGCCGGACCCCCGGCGGCCAGCCCGGACCGCCGCGGCGCCGGCCAGGACCTGCGGGTGCTCGTGGTCGACCACCAGGACTCGTTCGTGCATACGCTCGCCGACTACTTCCGGCAGCAGGAGGCGGAGGTGACCACGCTGCGGGCCGGCTTCGACGCCGCGCTGCTCGGCGAGCTGGACCCGGACCTGGTCGTGCTGTCACCCGGGCCGGGACGGCCATCGGACTTCGGCTGTGACGCGCTGCTGGCCGAGCTGGACGCGCGCCGGCTGCCCGCGTTCGGGGTATGCCTGGGGTTGCAGGCCATGGTGGAGCACGCCGGCGGCGCGCTGTCAGTGCTGCCCGAGCCGTCGCACGGCAAGCCGGGGGTGGTGCGGGTGCGCGGCGGCGAGCTGCTGGCCGGCCTGCCGGTTGAGTTCACCGCGGCCAGGTACCACTCGCTGTACGCGCCGGTCGCCGAGGTCGGCGGCGGGTTCGCGGTGACCGCGACCACGGGTGAGGTGGCCATGGCGATCGAGGACGCGGATGCGGGCCGGTGGGCTGTGCAATTCCACCCGGAGTCGATCTTGACCGCGGCCGGCCGCACCGGTCACCTGGTCATCGCGAACGTGCTGCGGCTGTGCCGGGAGCGCCTGCGGACCGGAGCCCGGTCGTCCCGATAGGGTGCGCAGATATGAGGAGCGTCGAACCAGAGGTCTTCCTGGTCGCCCGGCCGCGGCTCGACTACGACCAGATCGCCGCCTACCTGCGCGAGGTCGGCGGGGAGAGCTGGCTGGAGCGGCTCGACCGCGGCGACCTCGCGGGCGACGCGCAGAACCTGGCCGAGTTCGCAGGACGCTTGTGCTACCGCAGCTGGGAGCCCGGCCTTAACCCGAATGTCAGCAGGATCCGCACCGAACAGGAGCCGTACCTGCAGAACATCCTGGCCAG
>DASXLW010000209.1:0-21829 GCA_036496025.1 Streptosporangiaceae bacterium | reverse complement strand
CAGCGGCTCGGCACCGGGCTGCTCGCCGTCGCCTGGGCCGATGATCAAATCGTCGAGGCGGTCGAGCTGGACGGGCACCCGTTCGGGATCGGCGTGCAGTGGCATCCCGAGGAAGACGAGGACCCGCGGCTCATCCAGGAGTTCGTGGCGGCCGCATCGGCAGAATGATCATCAGGTTCGGGCGGCGTCTACCATGAGGCGGTGGCTTCGGACGGGTACCTGCGCTTTCCTCATCTGCACGCCGACCTGCTGACCTTCGTCGCCGACAACGACGTGTGGCTCGCGCCGGCCGATGGCGGCCGGGCCTGGCGGCTGTCCGCGGATCGCGCCCGGGCCAGCTACCCGCGGCTGGCGCGCGACGGCCGGACGGTCGCCTGGACCAGTCAGCGCGACGGCGTCCCGGATGTGTACCAGGCGGATCTGGGCGGGGGAGTGGCCCGCAGGGTGACGTTCTGGGGCGACGAGAATACCCGGGTCACCGGCTGGTCCCCGGACGGCGAGCTGCTGGCGGTCACCGCGCACGGTCAGCCGTTCTCGCACTACACCTGGGCACACGCGGTGCGGACCGAGGACGGGGCATTCCGGCGGCTGCCGTTCGGCCCGGTGAGCGATCTGGCCATCGAGCCTGCCGCCGTGGCGCTGCTCACCGGCCGGCATCGCCGGGAGCCCGCATTCTGGAAGCGCTACCGCGGCGGGACCGCGGGCCGCCTCTGGGTGGCCAGGAGGGGAGCCGGCTCCGGCTCGCCGGGCGGCGAACCGCTCCGGTTCGCCCGGGTGGCGGAGGACCTGCCCGGTCAGCTGGCCGGCCCGATGATCGTCGGGGGCAGGCTGGTGTTCCTGGCCGACCACGAGGGCACGGGCAACCTGTACTCGTGCGCGCTGGACAGCACTGGCCTGCGGCGGCACACCGACCACGACGGGTTCTACGCTCGCAATCCGAGCACCGACGGCCGGCGCATCGTCTATCACTGCGCGGGTGACATCTGGATTCTCGACGACCTCGCTGGCCAGGCCCGGCCGCTCGACGTCAGGCTCGCCTCGCCGATCGCGGGGCGCAGCCCGCGGCTGATCTCCGCCGAGGACCACCTGGGCGACCTGTCCTGTGATCACACCGGCCAGGCCAGCA
Source organism: Streptosporangiaceae bacterium (assembly GCA_036496025.1). Classification (GTDB taxonomy): domain Bacteria; phylum Actinomycetota; class Actinomycetes; order Streptosporangiales; family Streptosporangiaceae; genus PALSA-505. The sequence goes on along the minus strand of DASXLW010000209.1, from coordinate 20,703 downwards.
CGGTAGAGGTGCGAGGCACGGTGCACTGGCTGACCCACCGCGACGGCCCGGCCCGGGCGCTCACGGTGACGCCCCGGGCCCGGCTGCCCCGGGTGCTGGGCCGGGCCGGCCAGGTCGTGTGGGTGAGCGACGCCGGCGGCGAGCAGGCACTGGAGATCGCGTCCGCCGACGGCATCACCGCGCCCGCTGCGCCCGCCGCGCCTGCGCAGGCACACAGCGCCGTCGATGGCCCGGCGCCTCCCCGGCAGGGAGGGGAAGGGCACATCGACCACGGGTGGTCCGGGGGCGCGCCCGGCCTGACCGCCGGGGCGCCGCGGCGGCTGGCGGCCGGGGAGCTCGGCCGGGTCGCGGACATCGCGGCCGCACCGGACGGGATGACCGTCGCCGTGGCCGCCGAGGACGGCCGCCTGCTGGTCGTGGACGTCGCCTCCGGCCAGGTGACCGAGCTGGCCGCGTCGGCGGACGGCGCGGTGACCGGGCTGGCCTACTCACCGGATTCGGCCTGGCTGGCCTGGGCCCAGCCGGGGCCGCGGCCGCTGTCCAGGATCCGGATAGCCCGGCTGCCGGACGGATTGATCGCCGATGTCACGGACGGGCGGTTCGCCGACGCCGAACCCGCGTTCACGGCCGACGGGCGGTACCTGGCCTTCCTGTCCAGGCGAAGTTTCGACCCGGTCTACGATGCCCACTTCTTCGACCTGTCATTCCCCCTCGGCTGCCGGCCGTACCTGGTGCCGTTGGCCGCCGGAGCGCCGTCGCCGTTCGGCCCGCTCCCGGAAGGCCGCCCGGTCAGCCGCGACACCGCGGGCGATGACCGCGACGAGGCCGAGCCGGGCCCGCCCGTGGTCACCGTGGACACCGAAGGGCTGGCCGGGCGGGTGGTCCAGGTGCCCGTGCCCGAGTCGCGCTACTCCTCGCTGCGGCCGGTCAAGGGCGGCCTTGCCTGGCTGCGCGAGCCGTTGTCCGGCGCGCTCGGCGAGGGGGGCGCCGAGCTGGACGGCCGACCGCCGCGGGCCGCGCTGGAACGGTTCGACCTGGACCGGCGGCATACCGCGGAGCTGGTCGGTGAGCTCGACTGGTTCGAGGTCAGCGGGGACGGGACCAAGCTCGTGGTCAGCGACCAGGGCGACCTGCGGCTGCTCGGCTCCGGGGCGAAGGACGACGCCGAGGAGCCCGCCGACCGGGCCGCCGTCGACCTGTCCCGGGCCCGGTACATGGCCGATCCCGTGGCCCTGTGGCGGCATGCCTTCGAGGAGGCCGGCCGCATCATGCGGCACGACTTCTGGGTCGGCGACATGGCCGGGGTCGACTGGGCGGGGGTGCTCGACGACTACCGGCCGCTGCTCGGCCGCGTCTCGGGCAGCGAAGACTTCGCCGATCTGCTGTGGGAGGTCTTCGGCGAGCTCGCCACCTCGCACGCCTACGTCAGGACGGCTGCCGACGGCGGCGGCGACGGCGGGCCGGTTGGCCTGCTCGGCGCGGACCTGGAGCGCGGTGAGAACGGCAGCTGGCGGATAGCGCGGGTGCTGCCTGGTGAGTCATCGGATCCGCGGGCCCGCTCCCCGCTGGCCGCGCCCGGTGTGGTCGTGCGGCCCGGAGACGGCCTGCTCGCGGTCGACGGCCAGGCGGTGAACCCGGTGACCGGGCCGGGCCCGCTGCTGGTCGGCGCGGCCGGCGTCCCGGTGGAGCTGACCGTGTCCTCGCCCGGCGGTGACGACATCCGCCGGGCCGTGGTCGTGCCGCTCGATGATGACAGCAGGCTGCGCTACCAGGACTGGGTGGCCGGCCGGCGCCGTACCGTCCGCGAGCTGGGCGGAGGCAGGATCGGCTACCTGCACGTGCCGGACATGATGGGGGCGGGGTGGGCGGACTTCCACCGCGACCTGCGCCTGGAGATGACGCACGACGCGCTCATCGTGGATGTCCGGGGTAACCGCGGCGGCCACGTCTCCGAACTCGTCGTGGAGAAGCTGGCGCGCCGAGTGCTGGGCTGGGACGTACCCCGCGGGCTGATGCCCGCGACCTACCCGCAGGATGCCCCCCGCGGCCCGGTGGTCGCCCTGTCGGATGAGTTCGCCGGGTCGGACGGCGACATCGTCACGGCCGCCATCCGGGCACTGCGGCTCGGCCCGGTGGTGGGCGCGCGGACCTGGGGCGGCGTCATCGGCATCGACGGAATGGGGCACGTGCTGGTGGACGGCACGACGATTACCGTGCCCAGGTACGCGATATGGATCGACGGGTACGGCTGGAAGCTGGAGAACCGCGGGGCGGAACCGGACGTTGAGGTGCTCAACTCGCCCGGCGACTGGGCGGACGGGCGGGACGCGCAGCTGGAGGCGGCAGTGCGGGTCGCGCTCGAGGCGCTGGCGGCCAGGCCCGCGGCGGCCGCACCGGATACCGCGCTGCGCCCGTCCAAGCGCCGTCCCCCGCTGCCGGCGCGTCCCCCGCGCTGACCGGCCTGCGCCCGCGCGGACCGGCCGCAGGCGCCCGCACTGACCGGCCGGGGGTGCCCGCACTGACCGGCCGGCGCCCACGATGGCCCATCTGCCCGCGGCCGCGGCCCGCCTATGTCGCGGTGTGCCGGCTCAGGTCGCCGACCTGCTCGGCGTACCAGGGCGCCCCGACGTGCTCGGCGATCTCGCGGATCGTCCAGTGCGAGCCGCGCGGCTTGTCCCACTCCTGCGGGCCCGCCGCGCTCAGCCGGTGCAGGTAGGCCTGGCCGATCCGGCGCAGGCGCTGCTCGGCTTCGTTCAGCTCGGCCTCGGTGAACCGGGACCAGTCGCTGGCCAGGGTGACGTTGCTGGCGTGCCAGCGGTCCGGTTCGGTCGGCGCCGCGGCCAGCAGCGCCTCGATCTCAGCCAGGTGGTCGATCAGATGGTCGGCGTGCCGGCGGATGGCCTTGTTGGGGGTGTAGACGCGGGCGCCGTCTTCGGCCACCCGGGGCGTTCCGTCCCACGCCAGCCAGGTGCGGGCGAGTTCGAGTACCCGCTGGACGCCGCCGGCGACCACCGTGCCCGGGTTGACGGCGGCCCGGTCCGCGGTAGCTGTCATCAGGCCAGGCTAGGCGGCGGACCGTTCGACGCCGGACGAAGCATGCCCGCTGGAGCGCGGCCCGGTGACCGGCCGGACAAATGAGATGGCCCGGAGCGGCAACCGTGCTAGCCTCGGCCCGTGCCAGCAGTCTCCTGGAATGCCGCCCGCCCGCGGCCCCCGCGATCCGCGGGAGCGGGCCAGGGCAGTCTCGTCAGCCGCAGCCACCGCGAGGTGGCTGACTTCTGACCGGCGAGGGCGCGTCCTGACCGGATGCGCCGTCCGGCGTGGCGTGCCGTGCCGCCTTTACCCGGCCATCAGCCCGGGCTTTTCCGCCGCCGGCTGACGTCGGCCCGCACCTCGCGGTCCCCGGACCAGCTTTCGTTTCTCCCTGGCTCGGAGATCGGCATGACCACAGGCAAGACCCGCGCTCGCGGGCTGCACATCGACCTGCGTCCGTTCCGGACATCTGGGGACTTCCGGGTCCTGTTCGCCGGCCGGACGATCACCCTGGCAGGCAGCCAGGCCACCGAGGTCGCGCTGCTCGTGCAGGCCAGGCAGCTCACCGGCTCACCCGTCGACGTGGGGCTGCTCGGCGCGGCCGAGCTGGTGCCGCTCGTGCTGTTCGGCCTGTACGGGGGCGTGCTGGCCGACCGGCTCGACCGGCGGCGGCTCGCCCGCTGGTCGGAGGCCGGGCTCGGCGGCATCGCCGTGCTGCTCGCCATCAACGCCGCGCTGCCCCGTCCTGCGGCGTGGCCGCTGTACGCGCTGGCCGCGGCGACGATGGCCCTGGCCGCCCTGCAGCGGCCGTCGCTGGACGCCTCGGTGCCGCGGATCGTGCCGCGCGACCAGCTGGCGGCGGCCTCGGCGCTGCTGTCGCTGTCCGGCAACGCGAGCATGATCGCCGGGTTCGCCGTCGGCGGCGCGCTCGCGGCCGGCCCGGGGCCGGTGACCGTCTACGCCGCGGACGCGGTCTCGTTCGCCGCGTCCTTCGTGCTGCTGGGCCTACTCCGCCCGCTGCCCACGCCGCGGGCGGAGAGCGCGGGGGAGCGGCCCCGGCAGGCGGGAGTGCTGGCTGGCCTGCGGTACGCGCGCGGACGCCAGGAGCTGGTCGGCTCGTACCTGGCCGATCTGGCCGCGATGACGCTCGCGTATCCGGGCTCGCTGTTCCCGTTCATGGCGGCGCAGCTGCACGCCCCGTGGGCGGTGGGGCTGATGTTCTCCGCGAGCTCGGCGGGGGCCATGGCCGCGTCCGCGGTCAGCGGCTGGGCGGGCCGGGTACGCAGGCACGGCCTGGCCATCGCGGTGGCCGCGTCCGCCTGGGGCGCCGCGATCGTGGGGTTCGGCCTGGCGCCCGGCCTCGGCGTGGCGCTGGCCTGCCTGGTCGTGTCGGGAGCCGCCGACATGCTCAGCGGCGTGTTCCGGGACACGCTGTGGAACCGGACCATCCCGGACGCGCTGCGCGGCCGGCTGGCCGGCGTGGAGGTGCTGAGCTACGGCCTCGGCCCGTCGGCGGGCCAGCTGCGGGCCGGGGCGGTGGCGGCCATCAGCACCCCGAGGGTCTCGCTCTGCTCGGGCGGCCTGCTGTGCGTGGCCGCCGTGGGGGTGATCTGCGTCGCGCTGCCGGGGTTCCGGGGCTACCGGGCCGGCGCCGCGGGCCCCGGAGGCCCGGGCGGGCTAGATCGGCGAGGAGTAGCCGCTGATCCAGTGCACGCGGAGCCAGTTCATCACGACCGTCCAGGCCCCGCTCACCTGCAAGATGCCCACCACGACGAGCAGCCCGCCGCCGATCTGCATGATCAGCCGGGCGTGCCGCCGGGCGAAGCCGAAGCCCGTCACCCCGCGCTGGAACAACAGGGCCACGATCAGGAACGGCACGCCTAGCCCGAGCCCGTATACGAAGAGCAGGATCGCGCCGCGTCCCGCGGTTCCGGTGGCCGCGGCCAGCCCGAGCACCGCGGCCAGCGTCGGTCCGATGCACGGGGTCCAGCCCAGGCCGAACAGCACCCCGAGCAGCGGCGCGCCGACCAGCCCGGCGCGCGGCCGGACCGAGGGCCGCAGCATCCGGCCGGCGAAGGAGAACCGGTCGAAGACCCCGGCGAACAGCAGCCCAAGCAGGATTGTCACGCCCCCGAGCACCTGGACCAGCCCTCGCTGGTGAGACAGCAGCAGCCCGCCCAGCCCGCCGAACGCGGCGCCGTAGGCGGCGAACAGGACCGAGAAGCCCAGCACTAGCAGGCCCGCGCCCGCGACCGTGCGGCCGCGGCTCGCCCGCTGGTCCGGCCCGGCGGATTCGGCCTGCTGGGCGTCGGCTCCGGACATGCCCGTCACGTAAGAGAGGTAGCCGGGGATCAGCGGCAGGCAGCACGGGGAAAGGAACGTGATCGCCCCGGCGGCGGCGGCCACGGGCATGGCCACGATCAGCGGACCGCTGGTCATCAGGGTTCCGACGCCGCTCATGTGGTGCTCCCAACCTCCTACCGGCTACAACTTATCCGGAAGCGGGCGAGAGCGCGCGGCGGGCCGCCGGGTGGCCGGCCAGAGCCAGGGCCGCCGACGGCGGGCGGCCCGGTCCAGGTCGGCGGGTGACCCGGACCGGGCCGCTGGTGACCCGGACCGGTTTGGCGGGGGCCCGGACCGGGTCGTCCGGGGTGCTCGGGGGGACGTGCGGAACCGGGCGTCCCGGGTGTCAGGCGCGGCGCGGCGTCAGGAGCGCTGAGCGGGCGTCCGCACCAGGTACAGCGCGATGGCGTAGCACAGCATGGCCACCCCGGTGGCCAGCGCCATGGCCAGGGATGCCGCGTTCGTGCCATCGCCGACGAAGCTGAACCCCTGCGTGGCCGCGGTCGCGATGGCGAGCAGCCCGGCCGCCGCGGCCACGATGACCGGCCCGTGCCGGGCGATGATGGCCCGGACCAGCAGGCCGATCGCGGCCACAATGAGCAGCAGGCCGACCACGACGTGCAGGGCCAGCACCGGTCCGTTGGAGAACGCGTCGCCGGCGCTGCCCTTGGCCGGCAGGCTGGTGTACAGGTTGACGCTGATGCCCAGTCCGAACTGCACCACGAGCATGACCAGTGCGCCGAGGCTGGCCCGCCGAAGGCCGGAAAGCCGTCGTGCCTGCAGTGCGGGAGCGACTCCGGCCTTCGTGTCCAGGTTGGTCATGCCCGCCATCAGCGGTCGCCCTGCGCTCCGCCGCTCTGCTGCGGCCCGCCGCCGCGCAGCAGCCTGCGAGCGCTGAAGATCGCGATCGGGATCAGCCACCAGGAGAACCACCAGAGCGCCCAGCCGGGGTGGCCGCCATGCGCCCGTCCGGCCACGCTCGCCACCGCCATGAAGAGGACGAGGAAAGTGATCGGGACCAGCGGGAGCGGCCAGCCGGCCCGCCGCCGCGCGATCGGCGGCGGCGCCGGTTCCTGGCGCGGGAGATCGGTGAGCAGCCGGTCGAGGTCGCCGCGGGTTTTCGCGGTGACGGCCTGGCCGACGCGCTCGTCGAACTCGCCGGCGTCCAGCCGCCCGTCCTGCAGGTGCTCGGCGAGCTCGGCGGCCACGGCGTCCCGCTCCGCATCAGATACGCGCAGGCCCGCGCGGCGGGCGGTCATTCGGTCTGCTTCGGTATTCCCAGCCACTGGACTATGCCTCCTCCCGGGCCGCCGCCATCGGGTGCCGCGACCCTGAACCGTATACAACGATAATAATCTCGTCCCGCAAGTATTTATTTCTGTGATAATCTTCGCCTCCGTGACCAGCGATGCGCCCGCCAGGCCGCCCGGAGACAACGGACCTGGTCTGGGCCGGCTCCTGGTCCAGCTGGGCTTCCTGGCCGCGCGCACCTTCGGCGAGCTTCTTGCGCCCCTCGGCCTCGAACAACGCCAAGCCGGCCTGCTCATGGGGCTGGCTGCGCACGAGGGCGCGTCGCAGCAGGCGCTCGGAGAGCTGATGGGCCTCAACGCCACGCGCATGGTCTTCCTGGTGGACGAGCTCGAGCAGCACGGGCTGGTCGAGCGGCGGCGTAACCCGGCCGACCGGCGCTCGCACGCGCTCTACCTGACCGACCGCGGCCGGGACACGCTGCGGCAGACCCAGCAGGTAGTGGCCGCGCACGAGCGCAGCCTCGGCGCCGCGCTCTCCGAGACCGAGCGCACGCAGCTGGTCGGCCTGCTGCGTAAGGTCGCGGCCGAACAGGGCGTATCGCCCGACAGCCTGCCCGGCGCGCAGAAGCCGGGCTCTCGGCCCGGCTGATCTGATCGCCGCGCCGCGGGTTCGCCCGGCGCGGGCGCGCGGAAGCCGGGCTCCCGGCCCGGCTGATCCCGCCGCCGCGCCGCGGGTTCGGCCGGCGGCGGTGCTGCGTACGCGCATGATCGCCTCCGCTACGGCGGGGCCGGCCGTCCGGGCCCCGGACTGCTCCCGATACTCCGATCATCGCGGCCGGACTCGCTCGCGTCGTCGGCCCGGCGGAGCATTCAGCAGTCCGTCGGGAGAGGTACTGGACGCTCCGTGAGTACACCCGCGGGCGTAGGAGCCGACCCGCGTGACGCCGGAATGTGGTCGAGTATTTACAGATTGCCATCGACACCCCTGACGTCCGAAGAGCTGGCCGCGCCCGGGCAGCGATAATGGAGCGGGCCGGGCCGGCCCGCACCGCCGCTGGATAAGGACGCCTGACCATGGACGCTGCCGACGCGGAAGCCGCCGCGGGCCACGGCTCCTTGCGGCGGGCGGGTTACCGGCGATCGGCCGGATCGCCGCGCGGCGAGGCCAGGCGCCGGGAACTACTCGACCGTGTCGCCGACGACCTCGCGGTCAACGGCCTGGTGGACTTCTCGCTGCGGCGCGCCGCGCGGGCGGCCGGGACCACGCACAAGGTGCTTCTCTACCACTTCGCCGGGGCCGACGACCTGCTCAGGCAGGCGATCCTCCAGCTGCGCGAGCGGCGGATCGACAACGCGCTGGCCGCGGCCGCCGCCGTCGCGCCGGGGCACCGGACGCTGGCGGCCCGGGTGCGGGCGATCTGGCCGGCCCTGCTGGGCGAGGAATCGCGGGTGCTCGACCAGGCCATCGGGCTGACCATGTACGATCCGGGCCGCCACGCCGAACTCGGCCGCGGGGCATCCCAGCAGTACCTGCCCTCGCTGTTGTCGATCTGCCCGGAGCACTGGCCCGAGCAGCGCAAGCTCGAGGTGTCCGAGATGATCCTCGCGGCCCTGCGCGGGTTCCTCATCGACCGGCTGGTCAGTGCGGACAACGCCGGAGCCGAGGCCGGGTTCGAGGCTCTGTGCCGCGCGCTGGAGCGGGAGGAGGCGGCCGGCGAATAGCCGCTCCCGCGGACCCACTTAATCATTAGGAGCTTTGCGAACCGCGTGGTTCACTTCTTCTGAAGGGTGCGTCTCGTCCACTCGGAGGTCCACATGCGGGTTCCGGCACAGCGAGAGAAAGTCCGATTCACCAGCGGCGACGCCGAGTGCGCCGCCTGGTACTACCCGGGAACCAACGGCGCCTGCGTGATCATGACCGGGGGCTTCGCCGTGACCAAGGAGCCGGGCACCGACCTGTTCGCGCACCGGTTCCACGACGCCGGGTTCACCGTCCTGGCCTTCGACTACCGCCGCCTGGGCGAGAGCGGGGGGCAGCCGCGCCAGGTGGCGCGCGTCCGCGACCAGCTGGCCGACTGGCAGGCGGCGATCGGGTTCGCGGCGACCCTGCCGGGAGTAGATCCGGCCAGGCTCGCGGTCTGGAGCTTCTCCGTTCCTGGCGGTTATGTCTTTCATCTCGCGGCTCGCGACCCGCGGCTCGCCGCGGCGATCGCCCAGACGCCGAACGCCGACGGGCCGGCCGCCGCGCGCAACGCGGCGCGCTACCAGAAGCCGCTGGCCATGCTGCGCCTGGCCGGCCGCAGCGCTCTCGACGCCGTCGGCGGTCTCGCCCGCCGCGCGCCGCGACTGGTGCCGCTCGTCGGTGAGCCGGGGACCGTGGCCCTGGTCACGACGCCGGACTCGCTCGACACCGGCCGGGCGCTCAACCCCGGGAACAGGTACCCGGACTGGCAGCAGGCGGTGGCCGCCCGCTCCACGATCCGGATCACCTGCTACCGGCCGGGCCGGTACGCCGCGCAGGCGCGGTGCCCGCTGCTGGTCCTGGTGTGCGACCAGGATCAGACCGCGCTGGCCGGCCCCGCCGTCCGGGCCGCGCAGCGGGCGCCGCGGGCCGAGCTGGTCCGGCTGCCGGGCGGGCACTACCAGCCCTTCCTGGCCGGGCACGAACGGGCGGTGGCGGCCGAGCTGTCCTTCCTGCGCCGGCACCTGCTCGCGGGCTCGCCCGCCGACGGCCCGGCCACCGAGCCCGCGCGGTCCTCCCGGCACCTCCTCGCGGGCTCGCCCGCCGACGCCCCCGCCACCGAGCCCCCACGGTCCTCAGGGGGGAGGGCATGACGAAGATCGAGCTGTCCGCCGGGCCGATCGATTACACCGACACCGGCGGCGACGGGCCCGCGCTGGTATTCGTGCACGGCCTGATGATGGATGCTTCGCTGTGGGAGGGGTCCATCGCCGAGCTGGCCGCCGATTACCGCTGTCTGGCCCCCACGCTCCCGCTGGGCGCGCACCGGCAGCCGATGCACGCCGACGCGGACCTGTCGCTGCCCGCGATCGCCCGGCTGGTGGCCGAGTTCCTCGACCGCCTCGATCTGCGGGACGTCACCCTCATCGGCAACGACACCGGCGGGGCGCTGGTCCAGCTGGTCATGTGCGACGGGGCGGCACGTGTGGGGCGGGTCGTGCTCGCCTCGTGCGATGCGTTCGACAACTTCCCGCCGGGGCTGACGGGCAGGACGCTCGTGCTGGCCGGCAAGCTCCCGCCGCGGCCGTTCGGGATGTTCATGCAGCAGATGCGGCTTCGGGCGATCCGGCGGCTGCCGATCGCGTTCGGCTGGCTGACCCGGCGGGGAGACGCCGCCACCGCCCGGTGGATGAGGCCGGTGCTGACGCAGCCCGAGATCCGCCGGGACGCCGTGCGAACCCTGCGCGCGGTCGGGGCCGACACCCAACTCCTGGTCAGGGCGGCCGAGTGCCTGCCTGACTTCGGCCGCCCCGCCCTCGTGGTCTGGGCCAGCGAGGACCGCGTGATGCCCCCCGAGCACGGGCGGCGCCTCGCAGAGCTTCTCCTGCACGGGCGGCTGGTCGAGGTGGATGACAGCTACACGCTCATCCCGCTCGACCAGCCGGCCGGGTTCGCCCAGATCATCAAGGAATTCGCCCGCACCTCGGCCCCCGCCTAGCCTCGCCCCTGAGATCGGTCCCGCCGCACCCGCGAGGCGCCCGGGCGCCCGTCCCGGGGCCCGCCGGCACCCCGGCAGGTAAGGTCGCGGTCAGGGAGGTGGGCCGTCACGTGCCTGAGGTGACCGAGCCAGCGCAGCACGCAGACCGGGTCCTGACCATTCCGAACGCGATCAGCGTCGCCCGGCTGCTGGGGGTGCCGGTCTTCCTGTGGCTGGTCCTCGGCCCGCGGACGCCGACGGCGGACGCCTGGGCGGTCGGGATACTGATCGCGTCCGCGGCCTCGGACTGGCTGGACGGCAAGATCGCCCGCGCGCTGCACCAGGAGAGCAGGCTCGGCCAGGTGCTCGATCCGGCCGCGGACCGGCTCTACATTGCGGCCACCATCGTCGCGCTCGCGGTGCGGGGGATCATCCCGTGGTGGCTGGTCGGCCTGCTGGCCGCCCGCGAGCTCGCCGTGGGTATCGCGCTGGCCGTGCTGCGCCGGCGCGGGTGGCGCCCGTTGCAGGTCAGCCTGGTCGGCAAGGCCGCGACGCTGTGCCTGCTCTACGCGTTCCCGCTGTTGTTCATCGGCGCGCACGCGGGCCCGGTGGCCACGTTCGCGCGGATCGTCGGCTGGGCGTTCGCGGTCTGGGGCACCGCGCTGTACTGGTGGTCGGGTGGGCTGTACCTGATCCAGGCACGCCGTCTGCTCGCCGGGGGGTGGAGCCTGGAGTCGGCCAGGAAGGAGCTTCAGCCGCCGTGAAGGCCGTCGTGATGGCGGGCGGTGAGGGGACTCGGCTGCGGCCGATGACCGCCAACCAGCCCAAGCCGATGCTGCCCGTGGTCAACCGCCCGATCATGGAGCACGTACTGCGCCTGGTCAAGCGGCACGGCTTCACCGAGACCGTGGTCACGGTGCAGTTCCTCGCCTCGCTGGTGCGCAACTACTTCGGCGACGGCGAGGACGTGGGCATGAGCCTGCAGTACGCCACCGAGGAAGAACCGCTCGGCACCGCGGGCAGCGTGAAGAACGCTCAGGATGCGCTGCGGGACGAGCCCTTCCTGGTCATCTCGGGTGACGCCCTGACCGACATGGATCTGTCCGAGCTGGTGAAATTCCATCGGCGCAGCGGCGCGCTGGTCACCGTCGCGCTGAGCAGAAAGCCCAACCCGCTGGAGTTCGGCATCGTGATCACCGGCGACGACGGCCGGATCCAGCGCTTCCTGGAGAAGCCCACCTGGGGCCAGGTGTTCTCGGACACGGTCAACACCGGCATCTACGTTATGGAGCCCGAGGTACTGGCCGAGGTGCCGCCCGGCGAGGTGGTCGACTGGTCCGGCGATGTCTTTCCCCGGCTGCTCGACCGGGGCGCCCCGCTGTTCGGCTGGGTGGGCGACGGCTACTGGGAGGATGTCGGGACGCACGAGAGCTACCTGGCCGCCCAGGCCGACGTGCTGTCCGGGCGGGTGGCGGCCGATATCGACGGCTTCGAGGTGTCGCCCGGCGTGTGGGTGGCCGAGGGCGCCGAGGTCGATCCCGAGACGGCGCTGTCCGGGCCGCTGGTCATCGGCGAGTACGCCAAGGTTGAGGGGGGCGCAACGCTGCGCGAGTACACGGTGATCGGCAGCAACGTGGTGGTGAAGGAGGGGGCGTTCCTGCACCGCGCGGTCTTGCACTCCAACGTCTACGTCGGCCAGGGGGTGACCCTGCGCGGCTGCGTGATCGGCAAGAAGACCGACATCATGGCCTCGGCGCGGATCGAGGAGAACGCGGTGGTCGGGGACGAGTGCATGATCGAGTCCGAGGCCTACCTGTCGGCGGGGGTGAAGGTCTACCCGTTCAAGACCATCGAGGCCGGGGCGATGGTCAACACCAGCGTGATCTGGGAGTCGCGCGGCGTGCGCACGCTCTTCGGCCGGCGCGGCGTCACCGGGCTGGTCAACGTGGAAGTCACGCCCGAGCTGTGCGTGCGCCTGGCCAGCGCTTATGCCAGCACGCTGCGCAAGGGCTCGACCGTCACCACGTCCAGGGATGCCTCCCGGGCGGCCCGCACCCTCAAGCGGGCGGTGCAGGCGGCGCTCAACACCAGCGCGATCAACGTGGTCGACCTCGAGGCCCAGGCGCTGCCGGTGGCCAGGTTCGAGACCGCGCGCAGCGACTACAGCGGCGGGATCGCGCTGCGTACCACGCCGGGCGACCCGCAGTCCATCGACCTCGTCTTCCTCGACGAGCGCGGCGCCGACCTGTCCCCGGCCGCGCGGCGCAGGCTGGAACGGGTGCTGCACCGGGAGGAGTTCAGGCGCGCCTTCCCCGGCGAGATCGCCGAGCTGACCTACCCGCCGCGGATCATCGAGTCCTACACCAGGGAACTGCTGCACTGCGTGGACATGACCGACGTGCGCGAGGCCGGCCTCAAGCTGGTGGCGGACTGCGCCGGCGGCACGGTATCGCTCGTGCTGCCCGGCCTGCTCGGCCTGCTCGGAGTGGACGTGCTCACGGTGAGCAACCGGCTGGACGAGGTCTCGCCCACCGAGACGCTGGCCCAGCAGCGGGCGGGGCTGCAGCGCATGTCCGAGCTCGTGTCGTCGTCACGGGCCGCGTTCGGTGTCCGGTTCGATCCGGTGGGCGAGCGGATCGCGCTGGTCAACGAGAAGGGCCAGATGGTCAGCGATGAGCGGGCGCTGCTCGTGGTGCTGGATCTGGTCGCGGCCGAGCGCAAGTCGGGACGGGTGGCGCTGCCGGTGACCACCACCCGGGTGGCGGAGCGGGTGTGCCAGTCCTATGACGTGCAGGTGGAGTGGACCGCGACCTCACCGGACGTGCTGGCCGAGGCCGCCGCGGCCGGCGACGTGATCCTGGCCGCGGACGGCCGGGGCGGGTTCATCGTGCCGGAGTTCTGCCCCGTCATCGACGGCATCGCCGCCTTCACCCGGATACTCGGCCTGGTGGCGCGGGCCAGGCTCACGCTCAGCCAGATCGACGCGAGGATCCCCCGGGCGCACTTGCTCAGGGTGTCGCTGCCCACGCCGTGGGCGGCCAAGGGCAGCGTGATGCGGGCGGTTGTCGAGGCGGCCGCAGACCGCCCGCTGGACACGACCGACGGCGTGCGCGTGGTCGAGGAGGGCCGCGGCTGGGTACTCGTGCTGCCGGATCCGGCGAGCGCGCTCACCCACGTGTGGGCCGAGGGGACCGGCGACGATGACGCCCAGTCGCTGCTGGACGAGTGGTCGGCGGTCGTGGAGCGGGCCGGCGGCTGACCCGGCCGGTAGCGCAGCGTGCCCGGCCGGCCCGGCCCGGTTACACTCCGGCCGCGGCGCTGCGCCACGTGAGAGAATCCTCGTTCATTGGGGAGCGGCAGCCGTCGGAGGTTTCACGCATGTGGCAGAGGCGCCGCGGTACGGCCGCGGCCGGGGTACAGCGCGCCGGGATGTCGCCCGGGGACGGCGCCCGCCGGGGCCGGAGCGGGCGTCGTGCGTGGCGCATGGACCGTCATGCCACGACCCGAGTAACTTTGACACCATCACCTGAGTTCATGCCGCGGACCAGCCACGTCGGGCTGGGTTCCGAACCGACCGCATGGCCGATGAATGGGAGGCCGGGCGAAGTGATGCAGAGCGTCCACTGCAGCCAGTGCGGTCGCCCGAACCCGGAAGGCGCCCGTTTCTGCGCGCACTGCGGCAGCCCGCTGCCGCGGCCGGCAGGCGGGGAGCGGCCGGGTGAGTCCACGTCCACGATCTCGCTCGGCGGCTGGGAATCTACCGAGACCGAAGCCGCCGATGAGCCGACCGCCGACGCGACGGCAACTGAGGCGCTGCCCGCTGGCACGGCCCTGCTCGTGGTCAGGCGCGGGCCCAACGCCGGCAGCAGGTTCCTGCTCGACAGCGAGCTCACCACGGCCGGGCGGCACCCGGAGAGCGACATCTTCCTGGACGATGTGACCGTGTCCCGCAGGCACGCGGAGTTCTACCGGCAGGGCGAGAGGTTCACGGTGCGCGACGTGGGCAGCCTGAACGGGACCTACGTGAACCGGGAGCGCATCGAGGAATCCGGCCTCAATGCGGGGGACGAGGTGCAAGTGGGCAAGTTCCGGCTGGTCTTCCTCACCAATCCGCGTGAGGAGCCGGGCAACGGGGGCGCACGGGACGACGCATGAGCGCTCAGCCTGCGCGGGCCTACTACGGCATCGGCGAGGTGCTGGCCCAGCTCAGCCCGGAGTTCCCCGATGTCCGCATCTCGAAAATCCGGTTCCTGGAGTCCGAGGGGCTGATCGAGCCCGCGCGCGCACCGTCGGGATACCGGCGGTTCAGCCGGCACGACGTGCAGCGGCTGCGGTACATCCTGACCGCTCAGCGCGATCACTACCTCCCGCTGCGCGTGATCAAGGAACGGCTTGATTCCCCGGACGGGACCGCGGAGCTGGCCTCGCCTGCGGGCAGCGCCGCGGCCCGCGGCAGCACCCTGCTCAGCCGGGCCGAACTGCTGGAGGCGGCCGGCCTGGACGCGGAGCGGCTGGCCGAGCTCGAGGAATTCGGCCTGGTCCGCCGCCGGGGGCGGCAGTACGGCCAGGACGCGCTGGCCGTGGCCCGGCTGGTGGCCGAGCTGGGCGCGTTCGGGGTTCGGGCCAGGCACCTGCGGGCGATCAAGGCCGCGGCCGAGCGCGAGACATCGCTGATCGAGCAGGTGGTGGCCCCATCGCTGCGGCAGCGCAACCCCGGGGCAACCGAGCGGGCGGGGCAGACCGCGAGGGATATCGCGGCGCTGTCCATCCGGTTGCACGCCGCGCTGGTCGAGGCCGAACTCGGCGAGGCGGGGCTCGCCTGAGCAGGGTTCGGCAGCCCGCGAGGCGGCTATCAGAGCCGGGGCCGAAGTCTGGACCGGCCCGAGAGCGGGTGTACTTTGGCAAAGGAAGCGCCCCGGATCAGGGCCGCGGGCTGACCGAGCGAGGAGCCGCCGTGAGGCAGATGGAGGTCGTCGGCGTCCGGGTCGAGATGCCCACGAACCAGCCCATCGTCCTGCTGAAAGAGATGCAGGGCGAAAGGTACCTGCCGATTTGGATCGGCGCGGTGGAGGCCACCGCGATTGCCTTTGCCCAGCAGGGTATGGTGCCGCCACGCCCGCTGACCCACGACCTGCTCCGCGATGTGCTGGAGGCGCTCGGGGTGCAACTGCGCACGGTGAAGATCACCGCGCTGCGGGACGGGATCTACTTCGCCGATCTCGTCTTCTCCAACGGCAAGGAAGTGAGCGCGCGCCCGTCGGACTCGATCGCGCTCGCCCTGCGGACCGGAGCGGAGATCTACGCCACCGAGGAGATACTCGACGAGGCGGGGGTGCCGATCCCGGACGAGCAGGAAGACGAGGTCGAGAAGTTCCGCGAATTCCTGGATCAGATCACGCCGGAGGACTTCGGCCGCTCGACATAATTGGGGGGCTCGACGGGGGCCTCGCCGCAATTGGGGTCTGTCTCCCGACGCGCCGGGGGGGATCGTTGACGGGTGCTGCCCGTCGGCCTAGCGTGCGGGTACGGGTAGCCCGTCGGAGGTGGCCGTGACGGCGACAAAGGGTGACAGCGGGACGTCTGGTGACCGCACCCGGAGCACTGCGGCCAGGCAAGCCGGCGAGCAAGGCCTGCTGTTCGGCGAGGAACTGGCCTCCGGGCCCGAGGGCGCCGAGGAGACCGGGTACCGCGGTCCGACCGCCGCCTCGGCCGCCGGAATCACCTACCGGCAGCTCGACTACTGGGCCCGCACCGGGCTGGTAGAGCCCAGCGTGCGCCCGGCCCACGGATCGGGCTCCCAGCGGCTGTACGGGTTCCGCGACATTCTCGTGCTCAAGGTGGTGAAACGGCTGCTCGAGACGGGGATCTCGCTGCAGCAGATTCGCGCCGCCGTCCAGCACCTGCGCGAGCGCGGCACCGGTGACCTGGCCCAGGTCACGCTGATGAGCGACGGGGTGAGCGTCTATGAGTGCACCTCCGCCGACGAGGTGGTGGATCTGGTGCAGGGCGGGCAAGGCGTTTTCGGGATCGCGCTCGGCCACGTCTGGCGCGAGGTGGAGGGCACCCTCGCCGAGCTGCCGGGGGAGCGCGCGTCAGACAGCGCGCCCGTGCCGGGGTCGGACTCCGACGAACTGGCCGCCCGCCGGGCCCGCAAGACCGGCTAGGTGTTGCCGGTCTAGCCGGAGCACCAGGACTGCTATGACGCGCCTGATGTTTCGCGTTGACGGATCCCAGGTCGGGTAGGCTCGGGAGGGAGCCGATGACCTCGCCCGGGAGAGATCCCAGGCAGCCAGCCAGGGACGCCGAAGGGGCAACATCCCCGGAACCTCTCAGGCCCAAGGACCGGACGAGACAGGCAGCTCTGGAATCGCCAGTCCGCGGTGACAGAGGGGGAGTCCGGCGGCCGGATGCGGCCGAGGCTGATAGCAGTCCGGAGGTCCCCATCATGAACTTCGCGCAGCGGCACATCGGCCCGTCCCCTGCCGAGCAGGAGCGGATGCTCGCCACGGTCGGCCGCGACTCGCTCGACGAGCTGGCCCGTGCGGCGCTGCCCCCACAGCTGCCCGGCGGCGGCCCGCTGAGCCTGCCACCGGCGCTGTCGGAGGCCGGCGCCCAGGCCGAGCTGCGCAGGCTGGCCGGGAAGAACCAGGTCCTGACGTCGATGATCGGCCTGGGCTACTACGGCACCATCACCCCGGCGGTGATTCGCCGCAACCTGCTGGAGAATCCCGGCTGGTACACCGCCTACACCCCGTATCAGCCGGAGATCTCGCAGGGCAGGCTCGAGGCGCTGCTGAACTTCCAGACGATGGTGGCCGATCTCACCGCGCTGCCGGTGGCCGGCGCGTCGATGCTGGACGAGGCGACCGCTGCGGCCGAGGCGATGACGCTCGCCCGGCGGGCCGTCGGCCGGGGCAGCATCTTCCTGGCCGACAGCGACAGCCTGCCGCAGACGCTCGCCGTGCTGCGCACCAGGGCGGAGCCGCTCGGCATCAGGCTGGTGGTGGCGGAGGTCACTCCCGAGGTCATCGCCGACCAGCCGGAAGGCGAGCTGTTCGGCATGCTGCTGCAGTACCCGGGGGCCAGTGGCGGCGTGCGCAACCTGGCACCCGCCATCGACGCGGCGCATGAGCGCGGGGCGCAGGCGGCGGTGGCCGCCGACCTGCTCGCGCTCACGCTGCTGCGGCCGCCCGGCGAGATGGGCGCCGACATCGCTGTCGGCACGACCCAGCGGTTCGGCGTGCCGATGGGCTTCGGCGGCCCGCACGCCGGCTACATCGCGGTCAGGGACGGCCTCAAGCGCCAGTTGCCCGGCCGCCTGGTGGGCGTGTCCGTGGACGCCGACGGACGGCCGGCCTACCGGCTCGCCCTGCAGGCCAGGGAGCAGCACATCCGGCGGGAGAAGGCGACCAGCAACATCTGCACCGCGCAGGTACTGCTGGCGGTCATCGCCGCCATGTACGCGGCCTATCACGGGCCCGACGGGCTGACCGCCATCGCGCAGCGGGTGCACCGGCGGGCCGCCGCGCTCGCCGCGACGCTGCGCGGCCGCGGCCTGGACGCCCCGGCCAGCGAGTTCTTCGATACGGTGCGGGTGCGCTGGCCGGGCCGGGCGGCCGATGCGGTGGAGCGAGCCCGGACGGCCGGCTACAACCTGTACCTGGCCGACGCCGATACATTCCAGATCTCGTGTGACGAGACCACCAGCGAGCAGCAGCTGGCCGAGGTGGCCGCGGCAATCTGCGGGGACGGGCCGGTGGCGGAGGCCGCCGAGGCCCTGCCCGCCGGGCTGCGGCGCACGTCGCAGTTCCTGACCCATCCGGTGTTCGCCGAGCACCGGACCGAAACCGGGATGCTCAGGTACCTGCGCCGCCTGGTCAACTTCGACATCGCGCTGGACCGATCCATGATCCCGCTGGGCTCGTGCACGATGAAGCTGAACGCCGCGGCGGAAATGGAGCCGGTCAGCTGGCCGGAGTTCGCCGACCTGCACCCGTTCGCGCCGGCCGTCCAGGCGGGCGGCTACGGCGAGCTCATCGGCGAGCTCGAGCGGCTGCTGGCCGAGATCACCGGGTACGACGCGGTCTCGGTCCAGCCGAACGCCGGCTCGCAGGGCGAGCTGGCCGGCCTGCTCGCGATCCGCGCCTACCACTCCTCACGCGGCCAGCCGGAACGCGACACCTGCCTGATTCCTGAGTCGGCCCACGGCACGAACGCCGCCAGCGCCGTCCTGGCCGGGCTGCGGGTGAGCGTGGTCAAGTGCGGGGCCGACGGGGCGGTCGACGTCAATGACCTGCGGGCCAAGCTGGACTCGCTGGGGGAGCGGGTGGCGGCGATCATGCTCACCTACCCGTCCACGAGCGGGGTGTTCGAGGAAAACGTCACCGAGGTCTGTGACGCCGTGCACGCCGCCAGCGGCCAGGTCTACATCGACGGGGCCAACCTGAACGCGCTGGTCGGGCTGGCCCGTCCGGCTGAGTTCGGCGCCGATGTTTCTCACCTCAACCTGCACAAAACCTTCTGCATCCCGCACGGTGGCGGCGGCCCAGGGGTGGGGCCGGTGGCGGTCCGAGCGCACCTGGCACCGTTCCTGCCCGGCCGCGGGGCCGGCGATGTGGCCGCGGCGCCGTTCGGGTCGGCCGGCATCCTGCCGATCTCGTGGGCCTACATAAGGATGATGGGACCCGAGGGCCTGCGCCAGGCCACGCTGGTGGCGATCCTGGCCGCCAACTACGTGGCCACCAGGCTGGCGCCGCACTACCCGGTCCTCTACACCGGCCGGGACGGGCTGGTCGCGCACGAGTGCGTGATCGACCTACGGCCGATCACCCGGGACACCGGGATCACCGTCGAAGACGTGGCCAAGCGGCTCATCGACTACGGCTTCCACGCGCCGACCATGTCGTTCCCGGTAGCCGGGACGCTCATGATCGAGCCGACCGAGAGCGAAGAACTGGCCGAGCTGGACCGGTTCTGCGAGGCGATGATCGCGATCAGGGAGGAGATCGCGAGGGTCGCGTCCGGCGAGTACGACCCGCAGGACAATCCGCTGAAGAACGCGCCGCACACCGCGGACATGGTCACCGCGACCGACTGGAAGCACCCTTACCAGCGGGAGGCAGCGGCCTACCCGGGACGCGGCGATCGGCGGGCCAAGTACTGGCCTCCGGTGCGGCGAATCGACCAGGCCTACGGGGACAGGAACCTGATGTGCTCCTGCCCGTCGCCGTCCGCGTTCGAGGACGCCGGCAGCGGCTAGCGGGCCCCGCGCCTGGCCGGCCGGGGGAGTACGGCCGGCCGTACGGAACCGCCGGACCGCGGGCCGCGTCAGAGGTACATGAACAGCTTCAGCCGACTGGGCCTGCTGGGTCTGCTGGCGGCGGCAGGGGCCTCGCTGGCCGTGGCCGGCTGCGGAAGCGTCAGCGGCACGAGCACGGTGGCCCGCAGCGGCCGCCCGGCCGGCACCGCGACGGCCACCGCGGCCGGGCTGTGCGCGGCGGTCAGCGAGGTCGACGCGCTCACCGTCAGGCGGGGCGGCGCGTGGCCGGTCAATCACCTCCGCTTCCGCTTCCCGCGCCAGATCATGGTCACCCGCCCGCAGCAGGCGCAGGCCATCGCGCGGGCGGTGTGCGCGCTGCCGCCGATGCCGCGCGGGGTCCTGGCCTGTCCCGCCGACTTCGGTAATAGCTACCGGCTGGAGTTTGCCGCGGCCGGGCGGCGCCTCGCGGTGGTCACCGTGGATCCTGGCGGGTGCGAGCGGGTCGTCGGAGCCGGCCCGGCGCGATGGGCGGAGAAGTCGGCGGGATTCTGGACGGTGCTGAGCCGGGCCGCCGTCGTGCCCTGGCCACGGCCGGGGCTCGACGGGTGCGGCGGGGTAGGCCTCATGTGCGCACAAGGCGCGCCCTAGCGCCTGGGCGAGACGGCCGGCCGCCTGGCCGGGCCGCCGTGATTGGCTCTACGCTTCCGGCATGACCGCTGAGGGTGAAGCAGGAGCGGCCGCGGCGCCGGAGGCGGGCCTGCCCGCCGCCGATCCGGTCGAGGGGGAACCGCCAGGCGATCCGGTCGACGAGGACCCGCCCGGCGATCCGGTCGAGGGGAAACCGCCGGGCGATCCGGTCGAGGGGGAAGCGCCGGGCGATTCGGTCGAGGGGGAACCGCCCGCCGAACTGGCCGACGCCGAACTGGCCAACGCCGATCCGGCCGGGGAAGATCCGGCCGGCGCTGACGTGCCCGCGGCCGACCCGGCCGCCCGGGTGGCGGACGGCATCGCGCACCTCGAGCAGGCAATAGCCGTGTTCGCCGAGGCCGCCGGGTCCGCCGACCCCGACATCGTCCCGCTCGCGGTCGAATTGCTCGCCAGGACCCTGCCGCTGCGCGAGCGCGACGAGGAATCGGCCTGGGCGTGGCAGCACGGACTC
>DASXLW010000208.1:0-3329 GCA_036496025.1 Streptosporangiaceae bacterium | reverse complement strand
GCCACCCGGGCGCTCGCCTCGTCCAGGGCCCGGTAGGTCATTGCCGCGTTGTCCACCCGGACGGCCACCCGCCCGGCGTGGACGCGGGTGGTGTCCGTCAGGTTCTTCGCCAGGTTCGTCACGTGGCCATTGTCCGGCCGGTCACCCGGCCGGTCGTCGTACCCGCGTATCAAGCCTGTCACCGAGCGTTGGTACGGTGGCACAACCGTTGTGCCTGCGGGCCGGCGAAGCGCCCCATCCTCGTACTGGCAGCACGTTATCCGCGGGTTCACCCCGGCTTAGCGTCATGGGGCACACCGCGAAAGGGGGCGGGAGCGCCTTGGAGTTCGACGTCCTGATCGAGATACCGCGGGGCAGCAGGAACAAGTACGAGCTCGACCACGAAAGCGGCCTGATCCGGCTGGACCGCACGCTGTTCACCTCGACGGTGTACCCCGCCGACTACGGGTTCGTGCGGGAGACCCTCGGCCAGGACGGCGACCCGCTCGACGCACTCGTGCTCGTCCTTGAGCCAACGTTCCCCGGCTGCCTGATCCGCAGCCGCCCGATCGGCATGTTCCGGATGACGGACGAGAAAGGCCGCGACGACAAGGTCCTCTGCGTCCCCGCGGGCGACCCGCGCCAGGAGAACCTGTGCGACCTGGGCGACCTGCCGGAGTTCGACCGGCTGGAGATCGAGCACTTCTTCCTGATCTACAAGGAGCTGGAGCCGGGCAAGAGCGTCGAGGGCCCGTCCTGGGCCGACCGCGCCGCCGCCGAGGCCGAGGTCGAAGCTTCCCGGCGCCGCCTGCGAGACAACCCGGGGCTCGGTTGACGCGCTCGCGCGCCGCGGCAAGAACGACGCGACCCCGGGCATTCGCCACCAGTCGTTCGGGATGACGGATTTGACTTTAAGTGAACGCGCCGATGCCGGTGACGGCGCGGCCGACGATGAGCGCCTGCATGGTCTCGGTGCCCTCGAACGTGTGGATCGCCTCCAGGTCCACCATGTGCCGCATGACCTGGAAGTCGAGCAGGATGCCGTTGCCGCCGAGCATGTCGCGCGCCTCGGCGGCGATCGCGCGGGCCTTGCCGGTGTTGTGCATCTTGGCCAGCCCGGCCACCGTGGGGGTCAGCCGGCCGGCTTCGGCCAGGCGGCCGATCTGCACGCAGTACAGCTGCATCGCGGTGAGGTCGGCCAGCATCTTCACCAGCCGCTGCTGGATGATCTGGAAACTGGCCAGCGTCTCGCCGAACTGGCGCCGCTGCAGCGCGTACCGCAGGGCCGCGTCGTAGGCGGCGGTCGCGTGCCCGAGCGCCGCCCAGGCGCAGGTGCTCCTGGTGGTGGCGAGGACACGGGACGTGTCCTTGAACGAGCGCGCGCCCGGCAGCCGGTTCCCGGCCGGCACCCGCACCTCGTCCAGCGTGATCTCGGCCTGCCACACCGAGCGCAGCGATATCTTCCCCTCGATGACCGTGGCCTGGTAGCCCGGCGCGCCCTTCTCCACCACGAAGGCGTTGACCTGCCCGTCTTCGGTGTTCCGAGCCCACACGACGACCAGGTCGGCGACGCTGCCGAGGCCGATCCACCGCTTGCGGCCGTTCAGCACCCAGCCGTCGCCGTCCGGGCGGGCCGAGGTTTCCAGGGCGACCGAGTCTGAGCCGTGCTCTGGCTCGGTCAGCGCGAAGGCTCCCAGCTTGCTCATCCGGGCCATGTCGGGCAGCCAGCGCGCCTTCTGCTCCTCCGAGCCGCACATCGCGATCGACTCCATGGCCAGGCCCGCGTGCACGCCGAGGAACACGCCGAGGCTGCCGTCGCCGCGGTGCAGCTCCATCGTGACGAGACCGCACGCCATCGGGCTCATCCCCGCGCACCCGTGGCCCTTGATGTCCTCGCCGACGATGCCGAGCTCGGGCAGCCGCCTGACCAGCGGCCAGCAGATCTCGGCCCGTTCCCAGTAGGGCCCGACGACCGGGACGACCTCCTCGTCGACGAACCGCCTGACCGTGATGAAGTGCGTCCACTGCTCGTCGGTGAACTGCTCGCGGACGGAGAAGAAGTCCGTGCCGAGGGACTCACCGAGGTGCGCGCTCGTCGTCTGCGTCATTGCTGGCTCCCCTCCGGGCCCTGGGTTTCCGTGCGGTCGGCATCGAGGAACGCCTCCACGACGGAGGCCAGGCGGGCGGAGTCAGCGGCCAGCTCGAGGTGACCGCCGCGGTAGACGTGCAGCTTGCTCCGCGGTATCAGGCGGTGCATGATCCGGGCGTTGGCCAGCGGGATGATCGGGTCGTCGTCTCCGGCCAGGATCAGGGTGGGCGGCCGCAGCCGCGGCAGCCACGGCAGGCTGGTCCAGCCGGCCCCGGACATCAGCTGGTAGTAGTAGCCCCGGGCGGGGCCAAGCCGCGTCATGGCGTGCAGCAGGTCACGGGCCACGATGGGGTCGTCCCGCGCGCTGCCCCCGTACAGCTCGCCGGCGACGCGGGCCGCGTAGCCCGGGTCCCGGTGGCGCCGCGGCGTGAGCATGCGCAGCAGGACGCGCGGGCTCGCGGGGACCATGAGCACGCCCGGCGCGGTCGCTACCAGCACCAGGCGGCGCACCCGGCGCGGCCTGCTCAGTGCGAACTGCTGCGCGAGCCCGCCGCCCCAGGAGATGCCCAGGACGTCGGCCTGCTCGCAGCCGAGCTGGTCGAGCAGGCCGGCCAGCAGCGACGGCAGCATGGCCACGTGGTAGGGGACGACGGGAGCCGGCGAGCCGCCGATGCCCGGCATGTCAAAGCGGATGACGGGCCGCCGCGGGTCGAGCGCGTCGACAAACGGCTGGAGCAGCTCCAGGCTCACGCCGATGCCGTTGCACAGCAGCAGCGGCGGCCAGCCCGGGTTCCCTTCGCGCACCGAGACGCGCAGCGTGCGGCCGCCGACGGCCAGCATCCGCATCCGCTCAGGCCCGCCGGCCTTCTGTCGCCGGCCAAGGAGCCGGCCACGTCCGGCTCCCGGGCGGTCCTCGCCGGCCGGCCTGGGACCGGGCTTGTCACCGGTCATAGACGTAGGTTCCGGGCGCGTCGCTGATCGGCATCAGCCCGGCGCCGCCCAGTTCCCCCGGTGC
Organism: Streptosporangiaceae bacterium; assembly: GCA_036496025.1. Classification (GTDB taxonomy): domain Bacteria; phylum Actinomycetota; class Actinomycetes; order Streptosporangiales; family Streptosporangiaceae; genus PALSA-505. The sequence continues at coordinate 246 of DASXLW010000208.1, read as the reverse complement.
GGGCTGCTGCTCCCCGCAGCGCTCGGCCAGCCAGCCCGCGTAGTCCGGCCACCAGGACCCGCGGGCGGTCTCCGCGCGGCGCAGCCAGTCCTGCGGGTCTTGCGGGCACTTCTTAGCCACCTGGTACCTGGCCTTTTCGTTGCCAGGCGGGTTGACCATCGCGGCGATGTGGCCGCTGGTCGACAGCAGGAACCGTGACCGGCCGCCAAGCAGCTGGGTGGAGGCGTAGCAGCTCTGCCAGGGGCA
>DASXLW010000207.1:0-3330 GCA_036496025.1 Streptosporangiaceae bacterium | reverse complement strand
CGGCGCGAAGATCGCCGCGCGGGCGCCGCTCGCGGTGGAGGTCGGCAAGCGCATGGTCAACCGGGGCGTGGACCGCGGCGAGGCCGGCTACGGCATCGAGGCCGTCACCATGCTCTACTCGACCCGCGACGCGGCCGAGGGGATCCGGGCCTTCACCGAGCGGCGCGAGCCGCGGTTCGAGGGACGCTGAGCCATGGAGCCGTTTGTCGCGCTCATGCGCCGGTACTGCATCGACTACACGGCCCGGCACGACCTGAGCGTCTGCGACGACATCATGGTGCCGGGCTACACACTGCACATGGGCGTCCACCACCTGGCCGGACGGGACGATGCCTACAAGCCCGCCGCCGCGGCCCAGTTCCGCCAGTTCCCCGGGCTGTGCCTGACCGTCAACGAGATCATCTGCTCCGGCGACCGGCTGGCCCTGCGCTTCACCGAGCATGGCGCCTCGGTCCGGCATGACGGCGCCCGCGCGGCCTGGGGCGGCGTCGGCCTGTACCGCTGGGACGGGCAGCGGCTGCTGGAGAACTACGTCGAGCAGGACTACTTCGGCCGCAGGCGCCAGCTCGCCGGCGACGGCCCGGACCCGGTCGAGCCCCCGGCCGTCGCGCCGTGGGATACCCGGTCCGTTCGGGCCGATCTGGCGGCGGAGGCCGTGGTGCGCGGCTGGCTGGCCGCGGGCGACCTCGCCGGGGTCACCGTCGACGACGGCCACCCGGCGCACCGCCTCGTGGCGGCCGGCCGGACCGACATCAGCGTGCTGTTCTCCGCGGGGCCCCGGGTCGCCTTCCACGCGGTGCGGCACGGCCCGCTCACCGGCGAGGACCCGCGCTTCACCGGTGGCGGCGAGGCGATGCTGCACCTAGCCGGGGTGGTCTGGGTGGCCGGCGGGCAGGTCGCCGGGGGACGCGTGATCACCGACCGGCTCGGGCTGCTGCGGCGGCTGGCCAAGGCCGGTCCTTAGATGCGCCTCGGGCTCTACTACGACCTGCGCAACCCGGGCGGGGCCCGGTCCTGGGCGCGGGTCTACGCGGCCGCATTGGACCGGATCGGCTGGGCCGACCGCGCGGGCCTCGGCGCGATCTGGGTGACCGAGCACCACGGCTTTGCCGACGGCTACCTGCCGGCCCCGCTGACCTTCTGCGCTGCCGTCGCCGCCCGGACCAGCCGGGCGCGCATCGGCACCGCGGTCGTGGTCGGCCCGCTGATACCGCCGCCCGCCCTGGCTGAGCAGGCCGCGGTGGTCGACATCCTCAGCGGCGGGCGCCTGGAACTCGGCCTCGGCGCCGGCTGGCGGGAGACGGAGTTCGCCGCCTTCGGCGCCGATTACACCCACCGCTACGAGGCCCTCGAACACGCGGTCCGGGCGCTGCCCCGGCTGTGGGACACCGGGCGGGTCACGCCCGCCCCGCTGCAGCAGCCGCTGCCGGTCTGGGTCGGGGGGCGCGGGCCGCGCGGCGCCCGGCTGGCCGGGCGCACCGGCGCGGGGCTGCTGTGGATCGACCGCGACCTGTTCGAGCCCTACCTCGCGGGCCTGGCCCAGGCCGATCCGCCCGCCCTGCCACGAGTCGGCGGCCTGGCCAACGTGTTCCTGGCCGACGACCCGGACCGGGTGCTGGCCGCGATCCGGGCGCACGGGCGGCGCAACCGGGCCAGCTACGAAGACGCGGGCCCGGGGAGCGCCGCGGGCCGCGAAGCTGCCTTCCCCAAGCTCAGAGTCCTGACCCCGCCCGCGGCCGCCGCCTGGATCAGCGAACTGTGCGCCGGGCTGCCGGTCACCGACGTGTTCTGCTTCGGCGACATCGGCGGCCTAGACGACGACCTGGTGGAGCGGCACACCGAGCTGGCCGTGCGCGAGCTCGCACCCGTGCTAGCCGAGGAAGGAGAACTCTGATGAGTGCCGTCGCGGACCAGGACCTGCTCGCACCGGAGCTCACCGAGGACCCCTTTGCCTACTACGCCGAGCTGCGCGCGAGCGACCCGGTGCACTGGGCGCCGGCCAGCAAGGCCTGGCTGCTCACCCGGTACGACGACGTGGTGGCCGCCTTCGGCGACCCGCGGCTGTCCTCGGACCGGGTCCGGCCGCTGCTCGACGTGCTGCCGGCGCCGCGCCGGGCCGAGTACGGGCCGATGCTGGAGATCATCAGCCGCTGGATGGTGGTCACCGACCCGCCCGTGCACACCCGGCTGAACCGGCTGGCCAGCCGGGCGTTCCGCCAGCAGCGGGTGAGCGCGATGAGCGGGTGGATCGGCGAGCTCGTGGAGGAACTGCTCGACGACTTCGTCGCGTCCGGCGATGACGACTTCCTGGCCGGCCTGGCCTACCCGCTGCCGGCCGCGGTCATCGCCCGGATGATGGGCGTGCCGCAGCAGGACCGGGGCATGTTCCAGCACTGGTCGGATGAGCTGGCCCTGGTCGCGTTCGGCGCGGGCGGGCAGGACCGGGCCGGCCGGTACGCCCGTGCGCTGGCCGGGGTCAGGGAGCTGCAGGATTACCTGGCCGGGCTGATCGAGCGGCGCCGCCGTGAGCCCGGCGAGGACATGATCAGCCTGCTGCTGGGCAGTGCCGCCGGGGAGGGGGCGGGCGAGGATGGCGACCACCTGGACGACGCGGAGCTGATGGCGCTGTGCTCGCTGATCCTGTTCGCCGGGCACGAGACCACCACCAACCTGCTGTGCAACGCCATCGTCGCGCTGGACCGGCACCCCGCCGAGCTGGCCCGGCTGCGGGCCGATCCGTCCCTGGTCAACCGGGCGGTCGAGGAAGTGCTGCGGTTCGAGGGCCCGATCAAGATCTTGATCCGCTGGGTGGTGCAGGACCACGAGCGGGACGGCAGGCAGGTCAGGGCGGGGGACCGCGTGTTCCTGGTGCTGCAGTCGGCCAACCGCGACAAGGGCACGTTCGCCGACCCGGACCGCTTCGACATCGGGCGTCCCGCCAAGCCGCTGCACGTCGGCTTCGGCCGCGGGTTGCACGCCTGCCTGGGCGCGCAGCTGGCCCGGATCGAGGCCCGGGCGGCGCTGCCCAAGATCCTGGGCAGGCTCGGGGACATCCGCGTCTGCGGCGAGGTGACCTGGCGGCCGAACATCGCGTCCCGGGCCGTGACCGGACTGAGGATCAGGTATGAGTGACAGGCAACGAAGGGACAGGCCCATGCGGCAACCACCAGGACGGGCGCAAAGACGGGGCGGCGGCGAGCGCAAGCCCCGCGAGGAGCGCTGGTCCGAGCTGATCGAGGTCGCCACCGACGTGTTCTACGCCAAGGGGTACGACGCGGCCTCGCTCCAGGACATCGCGGACCGGCTGGGAATGCTCAAGGGCAGCCTGTA
>DASXLW010000206.1:0-15371 GCA_036496025.1 Streptosporangiaceae bacterium | reverse complement strand
GGAGCTCAAGTACCTGGTCAGCCTCGGCCTGGAGGCGGTGCAGCTGATCGACGTGCTGCCGCCGTACACCACGGACATGTGGCAGATCGAGATGCAGAACATCCTGTTCGACGGCGTCGACGCGATCAAGTTCTGGCACGTCTGCTACGGCAGCGTGGACGGCCAGCGTGACATCTTCGACAACCACGCGGCCTCGATGATGCCGCTGTTCAAGGAGTCGCCCGCCGACGTGATCCACCTGGAGTTCACCAACAAGGGCTTCGACGAACTGGAGGCGTTCCGGGACTTCCCCACCGACAAGGTGCTCGGCGTCGGCGTGGTGGACGCCAAGAACCTGCAGGTGGAGACGGCCGAGCAGGTCGAGGAGCGGATCCGCCGCGGGCTCGAGGTCGTCCCGGCCGACCGGCTGCTCGTCGCGCCGGACTGCGGCCTGGGGTACTTCAGCCGGACGGTGGCGTACGCGAAGCTGCGCGCGATGGGCCAGGCCGCCGAGTCGGTGCGCAGCACGCTCTAGGCCAGCCGTGGCGGCCGGGATTCCGGCTGGGTCCCGGTCCGCCGCGGCGCCATCCCCACCGGTCAGACAGGCAGGAGACGACGACCGTGGACGCGACGCACGAGGTGCTCGGGGTGACGTGGCAGCCCGGTCACCACATCTGCGGCTTCTACCGCAAGCCGGTCGAGCGCGACAACATCCTGATGCCATTCCTGGCCGACGGCCTCGCCGCGGGGGACAAGTGCACCTGCGTGGTGGACAGCTGCACCCCCGGCGACGTGCTGGACCGGCTGGCCCAGTGGCTGGAGGTCGCGCCGTACCTGTCCGAACGCCAGCTCGAGGTGCTCGACGCCGACGGCACCTACCTGGCCGAGGGCGGCTTCCTGCCCGAGCGGATGCTGAAGTTCTGGGAGGCCAAGGCGCGGCAGGGACCGTCCGGGGACGCCGGCGGGTTCGCCCGCAACATCGGCGACATGAGCTGGGCGCACCGCGACCCGCGTGCTGTCGACGACCTGATCGGCTACGAGTCCGAGCTCAACCGGATCATGTCCGACTTCCCTCAGGTCAACCTGTGCCTGTACGACCTGACCCGGTGCTCGGGTGAGCTGATCATGGACGTGCTGAAGACGCACCCCAAGGTCCTGCTGGGCGGCATGGTCATCGACAATCCCTACTACCTGGAGCCGGACGAGTTCGCGGCCGGCCGCGAGGTCGGCTAGCTCCTACCCGGCCGGGAAGGCCGCCAGGGCGCGGCGCGCCCTAGCGCCCGTAGGCCTGCCAGTGCACGCCGAACAGGTCTTCCTCGCTGACCGGATCCGGCGTGATCGGGCGGGACACCCAGGTCAGGTTCACGAAGTGCCGGGCGTTGATGTTCTCGGTGGTGATATTTCCGCCCCAGGTGCCGCAGCTCAGGCTCAGCGTGAACGGCAGGCCGTTGCGCGGGCTGCCGGCGCCCTCGTTGAGGTTCTGGTTGACCAGCACCCGCGCGGTCTTGGTGGCCATGGCCAGCCGGTCCACGTTGTCGTCCGAGCTGGTGTGGATCGCGCAGGTGTGGCCCAGGCCCTGGTAGCCGGTGATCGCGTTGACCAGGTTCGCGGCGTCGCACACATCGCCGCGGTAGCGGTACAGCGCCAGCACGACCGACAGCTTCTCGCCGGAGAACGGGTGCCCGGGCCCGGTGCCGGTCTCCTCGACCAGCAGCATGGGGCAGTCCGCGGCGACCTCGAAGCCGGCCAGCCCGGCGATGTGGGCGGCCGACTTGGCCACGACGTCGATCGTCGGGACGTGCCCGCCGTCCGGCCACATGGCCGCGCGCAGCGCGGCGGCCTGCCGCTCGTCGCACAGGTGAGCGCCGCCGCCGGTCAGCCGGCGCACCAGCTCGTCGTACACCGAGTCGTGCGCGATCACGGCGTTGTCGGCCAGGCAACTGGTCGCGTAGTCGAAGGTCTTCGCGGTCATGATGGCTTCGGACGCGTCGGCCAGGTCAGCGGTCTCGTCCACCACGTGCACGGCGTTGCCGACACCCACCCCGTAGGCCGGCGTGCCCGAGCTGTAGGCGGCGTGGACCATGCCCGCTCCGCCGGTGGCCACGATCAGGTCGGCCTGCCGCATCAGCTCCTGGGTCTTGGGCAGCGACGGGGCCGCCAGCGACTGCACCAGGTCGGCCGGCGCGCCCACCTGCTCGCAGGCGGCCCGCATGTAGCCGACCACCGCCTCGGTGGTGCGCCGGGTGCGCGGGTGCGGCGCGCAGATGATGGCGTTGCGCCCCTTGAGCGCGAACAGCGTCTTGACCGGCGGGGTGGCATCAGGGCCGGTGGTCGGGATCAGCGCGGCGACCACGCCGACCGGCTTGGCGATCTTCACCAGGCCGGCCTGCGGTGTCTGTTCGACCACGCCGACGGTGCGCATCCCCGACATGTCCGCCAGCACGCCGGTGACCCGCTTGCCGATCTTGGTGATCTTGTCCTGGTAGTTGCCGAATCCGCCCTCATCCACCGCCAGCCTGGCCAGCTCCCGGGCCCGGTCTTCCCGCACCACCGCCCAGGCCACCGCGGTGACCAGCGCGTCCGCCTGCTCCTGGGAGTAGTCCTCGATGGCGCGGGTGGCCTTGCGGGCCCGCTCCACCACCGCGGCGACCTCGTCCCGCACCTCGTCGGGCGACTGCTTCTTCGACTCGCTCATGTCGGCCAGCGTGACTGGTCCGCGGGCGAATTCCACTGATCTGGCGGGGTAAGACCGCACCAGGGGTTGGTCCCGGTAAGACCTGACCGGGGGCCGGGGTCTGACAGCATGCTCAGGGAAAGCCGGCGACCGGCACCAGGCCGGCGGCCGGGAAGGGAGGGGCGGCAGGTGCCACGGCTCGTGGTAATCGGCGGCGGCGCCGCCGGAATGTCGGCCGCGTCGGCCGCCCGGCGGACCGCGCCCGCCCTCGACGTGGTCGTGTGTGAATCCGGCGGCTTCGCCGCCTACGGCATGTGCGGGATCCCTTACTACCTGGGGGGCGTGGTCACCGAAGCGGAGAACCTGCTGGCCTACCCGCCCGAGGAGTTCCGCGAGAACCGCGGCATCGACCTGAGGCTGCACACCCGGGTCGGCCTGATCGACCCGGCGTCGCGGCAGGTGTTCGTCAGCCAGGGCGACCGGGAAGAAGTGCTCGGCTACGACACGCTGGTCGTCGCGACCGGCGCGGATCCGGTCCGCCCGCCGGTGCCCGGGCTCGGCCATGACCGCGTGTTCACGATCCGGTCGCTGGACGAGGCGATACGTCTGCGGCGGCTCCTCGAGACCGGCGTGGTCCGGCGGGCTCTCGTGGTGGGAGCCGGCTACATCGGCCTGGAAACCGCGGAGGGCCTGACGACCGTGGGTGCCGAGGTGGAGGTCATCGAGGCGCTGCCCCAGGTACTGGCCGGCTTCGACGAGCCGGCCGCCGGCGTGGTGGCCGCCGAGCTGGCCCGCCGCGTCCGGCTGCGGCTCGGCTCCCGCCTGGACGCGGTGGGCGACGGCGACGGCGACGGCGCCGTGACCGCGCTGGTGGACGGCAGCGAGGAACGCACCGACCTGGTGATCCTGGCCACCGGCGTGCGGCCGGCCAGCGGGCTGCTCATCGACGCCGGCGCGCGGTACCTGCCGGACGGCTCGGTCGTCGTGGACTCGGGGATGCGCACGTCGCTGCCCGGCGTGTTCGCCGCCGGGGACTGCGTGGCCCTGCCGCACCTCGTGCTGGGCGAGCCGGCCTGGGTGCCGCTCGGGCCCGCCGCCAACAAGACCGGCCGGGTGGCCGGGACCGTCGCGGCCGGCGGCACGTCCGCGTTCACCGGCGTGGTCGGCACCGCCGTGATGAAGGTTTTCGACCTCGAGGTGGCGCGGACCGGGCTGAGCCTGACCGAGGCCCGCGCGGCGGGCCTGGACGCGGTGGCCACCGACGTGACGTCCCGGTCCCGGGCCAAGTACTACCCGGGCAGCTCGCCGGTGCACGTGCGGCTGGTGCACGCACCCGGCGGACGGTTGCTCGGCGCCCAGATGACCGGGCACGAGGGCGCGGCCAAGCGCATCGACGTGCTGGCGACCGCGCTGCAGGCCGGGTTCACCGTCGGTGACCTCGCCGCGCTCGATCTCAGCTATGCGCCGCCGTACGCGCCGGTTTACGACCCGGTGCTGCTCGCCGCCAATCAGGCCGTGCGGGCGGCGGCCAACGCGGGAGGATGACCATGGGCCTGCAGCCCCGGCGCGACAAGCGGATGTCCCTGCCCGACGCGGTGTCGGCGGTCGGCGACGGCGCGATGATCGCGCTCGGCGGCGGCCTGTCCGCGCGGCTGCCGATGGCGCTGGTACGCGAGCTGATCCGGCAGGGCCGGCGCGACCTGCACCTGATCGGGTCGGCGCACAGCATCGACGTCGACCTGCTGGTCGCGGCGGGAGCGGTGCGCCGCTGCGAGGAGAGCTACGTCGGCTTCGAGCAGGACCTCGGCCTCGCCCCGGCCTACCGCCGGGCTGCCGAGCAGGGCTCGATCGAGGTGGCCGAGAGCTGCTGCGCCACGATCTTGGCCCAGCTGCGGGCGACCGAGATGGGGTTGCCGTTCCTGCCGGTCCGGGGGGTGCGCGGGTCGGACATCGCCCGGCTGCACCCGGAGTACGCCGAGATCACCTGCCCGTTTACCGGCGAGCGACTGGTCGCGGTGCCTGCGCTGCGCCCGGACGTCGCGCTGCTGCACGCCCCGGCCGCCGATCGGTACGGCAACCTGTACCTGCCGCAGCCGTACGTGCTGGACGAGCGGTTCGCCAGCGCCGCGCGCACGGTGATCGCGACCGCCGACGAAATCGGGTCGCCGGGCGAGATCGCCGCGGCCGGCATCACCATCCCCGCTCACCTGGTCACCGCCGTCGCCGAGGTGCCGTTCGGCGCGCATCCGTCCTCGTGCTACCCCCGGTACGGCTACGACCGCAACCACCTGCACGAGTACGTGGCCGCGGCGCAGGCGGGACCGGATGAGGCCGGCAAGTACCTGGACGCCTACGTGTACGGCACCCGGACGGAGGAGGGCTACCGCGAGGCCGTCGGCCCGGCCCGGCTCGGCGTGCTGGCCGAACTGCCGGGCACCACGGCCGGCTGGAAGGAGCTGTTCGCGTGAGCTGGACGCTGGACGAGTGGTTCGTGGTCCTGCTGGCCAGGACCATCCGGCCCGGCGAGACCGTGTTCCACGGCTTCGGCAGCCCGTGCGCCCAGGTCGCGATGCACGTGGCCAAGCGCACGCACGCGCCGGACATGATCCTGGTCGAGGGCGCGATGTACGCGATCGACCCGGATCCGCCGTTCATCCCTCCGACCGGCAACGACGCCAGCCTCAGCCGCGGCGCCGCCTACAGCATGCGGTTCGAGGAGTTCTTCGACGCCGCCGTGCGCGGCGACGTGGACCGGATGTTCCTGTCCGGGGGGCAGATCGACGGCTACGGCAACACCAACGTCACCGCGATCGGGCCCGCCGGGCGGCCCAAGGTCAAGCTCGGCGGGGGCGGCGGCGGGTGCAACCTGGCCGCCACGATCGGCAGTCTCACGCTGTGGACCACCCGGCACCGGTCCGGCCGCACCCTGGTGCAGGCGTGCGACTTCATCACCGACATGGGGCACCGCACCCCGCTGGGCACCCGCGCCGATCTCGGCTATACCGGTGGCGGCCCGCAGTGGCTGGTCACCGAGCTGGGGGTGTTCGATTTCCCGGCGGGGCGGGCCCGGCTGCGGGAGGTCTTCCCGGACGTCAGCGTCGAAGAGATCCGGAACGCGACGGGATTCGACCTGGAGGTCGCCGGTGACCTGCGCGCGGCCCGGCCGCCTGCGCCGTCCGAGCTGGCGGTCGTCAGGTCGCTCGACTCCCTGGCAGTGCGAAAGTCGGAGTTCTCGGCTGACGAGCTGGCCCGGACGTTCACCGAACATCAGGGACAGGCCTGCGCGTGCTGACCCGGCGCTCGGGGCTCGATGCCGTGTTCTCGCCGCGGCGGGTGGCGCTGGTGGGCGCGTCCGAGCGGGCCGGCACGGTGGGCAGGCTGCTCTGGGACAACCTGGCCGACTTCCCCGGCGAGGTGGTGCCGGTGTGCCGGTCGGGCAGCGTGCGCGGCACGGTCGCCTACCCCGACCTGCGGGAGGTCCCGGGGGACGTCGACCTGGTCGTGATCGCCACGCCGGCCGCCGCCGTTCCTGACGTGGTGCGGGCGGCCGCGGACAAGGGGGTCGGCGCGGCGGTCGTACTCAGCGCCGGGTTCGCCGAGACCGGGCCGGAAGGCGCCCGGCTGCAGGCCGAGACGGTGGCCGCGGCCAGGGCCGGGAACGTGCGGCTGGTCGGCCCCAACTGCTTCGGGGTGCAGAACGCCGACCTGCCGCTGAACGCGTCGATCGCGGCCGGCACGCCGCGCGGCGGCGGCGGGGTCAGCATCGTCACCCAGTCCGGGTCGTACGGGATGGCGGTGCACACCCTGGCGGCCGAGGAGGCGCTGCGCGTGGCCAAGGTCTGCGCGGCCGGCAACAAGGCCGAGATCTCCGACGCGGAGCTGCTCGCCTACCTGCGCGAGGACCCGGCGACGACGGTGATCTGCCTGATGCTCGAGTCGGTCACCGACGCCCGCCGGTTCTTCGCCGAGGCGTGCCGCACCACCCCGGTCAAGCCGGTCATCGCCGCCGTCGGTGCGCGGACCGGCGCCGGGCGGCGGGCTGCGGTATCGCACACGGCGGCGCTGGCCAGCGACGACGCGATCCGCGAGGCCGCGCTGGCGCAGGCCGGCGTGGTCCGGGTCCGCACCGGCCTGGAGGTCTTCGACGCGGCCCGCGCGCTGGCTGGCCAGCCGGCGCCGGCCGGGCGCCGGGCCGCGGTGCTGACCAATTCCGGCGGCATCGGCGTCGAGCTGGCCGACCTGCTCGCCGACGAGGACCTGGAACTGCCGGAGCTGAGCGGGCCGCTGGCCGATGCGCTGCGGCCGCTGCTGCCCGGCTACGCCAGCGTGCGCAACCCGGTGGACACCACGCCCGCCTGGAGCCGGTACCTCACCGCCTACCCGGGTGCCATCGAGCTGTTGGCCAGGTCCGGCGAGATCGACCTGGTCATCGCGGTGCTGGTGCACCGCGCGGCCAGCCGCGAGGTCGCCGAAGCGGTACGGGACGCGGTGGGCCGGCTGCGCGCCGACCGCGTGCCGGTCCCGGTCTACGCCTGCTGGGTGGCGCCGCGCGGCGCGCAGCCACAGGCCGACCTGCTGCAGCAGGCCGGCGTCCCCTGCTACCCGTGGCCGGACCGCACCGCCCGCGCCGCGGGCGCGGCGGTCCGCTCCGGCCTGCGCCGCGCCGCGGCCCCGCCGCCCGAACCCAACCACGGCAATGGCACATCGACGGCGTCAGATGCCCGGCGATGGCACATCGACAGGGCCGGGCCCGGGGGGCTGCTCAACACCACCGCGGCCCGGGACCTGCTGGCGCGGGCGGGGATCCCGGTGATCGAGACCGCGCTATGCGCTAGCCCGTCGGCGGCCGCGGCCGCGGCCCGCCGGCTCGGCTACCCGGTGGTGGCCAAGGTCGCTCATCCAGGACTCACCCACAAGACCGACGCCGGCGGGGTGCGGCTGGGCCTGCGCACGGCGGCCGCGGTCCGGCGCGCGGCCCGTGACCTGCTGGCCCTGGCCGACGGCGCGGGCGTGCTCGTGCAGCCGCAGGCCCGGGGGGTCGAGCTGGTGGTCGGGGGGCTCCGGGACCCGCAGTTCGGCCCGGTCGTGCTGGCGGGCCTGGGCGGCATCCTGGTCGAGGCCCGCGATGACGTGGCGCTGGCCGTGGCCCCGGTGGACGAGGCGGCAGCCATCGCGCTGCTGCGGTCGCTGCGCGGGTCGGCGGTGCTGGGCGGGATGCGCGGCCAGCCGGCGGCGGACCTGCCGGCAGTGGCCCGCGTGATCGTCCGGGTCGGCCGGCTGCTCGCCGAAGCGCCGCAGATCCTCGAGCTCGACCTGAACCCGGTGCTGGCCGGCGGCCAGGGTTGCGTCGCGGTGGACTGGCGGATCCGGGTCGGCTGAGAGCGTTCCCAGACACGCTCCGGGGGGCCTGCCGGGCGGAATTTCAGCCCTGCCGTGCCCAGAGCGGGCGAAAGAACCGTCCCCCGGTAGGGAAGAAACCGGCCATCGCCCGGGCATACGCTCGCCCCCTCAGGACATGATCGCAACGGAGGGTAGCCAGATGCTCATCGGTAGCCAGGAGATACTGCTGCCGACCACGATGGTCGGCAACTACCCGAATCCCCGCTGGTACGACGGCCACGCGTTCGCCACCGTGCCGAAGGGCGAGTTCATCCACGACTCCATCAGCAAGGAGGCGCTGGAGGACGCGATCGGCGCGATCGTGCACGACCAGGAAGCGGCGGGCCTGGACGTGATCAGCGACGGGAAGGTGTACGGGGGAGACTCCCCGTACGGGACGATCCTCTATTACTACCTGGAGCGGGTGTCGGGCTATAAGCTCACCGGGCCGCCGATCGGCCTGCCGATCTACTCCACGCTCTACTCGCCGACCTGCGTGGGCGAGGTGCGCCGCGAGTACCCGTTCCACATAACCCAGCTGCGTGCGGTGCGCAAGGCGACCAGGAAGCCGGTCAAGGTGTCCTACACCGGTCTCGGGGTGATCGCGGCCGCCACCACCAACCTCTACTACAAGGACACCAAGGAGCTGGCGCTCGCCCTGGCCAGGGCGTTCAACGAGGACTTCCGCGAGCTGGCCGACAACGGATGCGACATCATCCAGCTGGACGAGTTCGTCTGGCCGTACGGCATGGGCGACTGGGAGATCGAGGCGCTCAACGCGGCGATGGAGGGCGTCGACTGCCAGTTCTGGGTGCACACCTGCTGGGGCAACTACTCCGGAACCCCCGCCTACTTCCCGGACGAGACCGATACCGAATTCGGCGCGTTCGTGCTCGACAAGCGGGCCGCCAACGCGCCGGCGCCCGAGCGGGCGTACGCGATCTTCCCGCACGTGCTGGGCGCCAACATCGACGCGCTGAACTACGAGGTCGGCCGGACGGGGCCGGATGACCTCAAGCCGCTGGCCGACAACAACTGGAACAAGCCGTTCGTGGCCGGCGTCATCGACGTGAAGTCCACGGTCACCGAGAGCGCGGACGAGGTGGCCGACCGGATCCGGCAGGTGCTGGAGTACGTGCCGGCCGAGCGTCTCGGGCTGTCCACCGACTGCGGCCTGATCAACCTGCCCCGGATGATCTCGGCGGGCAAGCTTCGGGCGCTGGCCGACGGAGCGGCCATGGTGCGCGCGGAGCTGCAGGGCTAGCCAGCCGGAACCGCCACGGCCTCGGGCCATCCCCCCCGACCCGGGGCCGTGGTTCCCCGCGCGGTCGCGCGGGATGACAGGTCAACGATCCGGCTGAGCTTCGTCCCGCCAGGACAGCGAGTCCGCACCGCTGGCGTGGCTATGGTGCCAGCACAGCAGCAGCGGAGGCGCCCAGTGCCGGAGTGTCCGACCTTCCTTGATTTGCCCGCGCGCCCGGCGAAGCCGCGGCGCAGCGGGATCACCCACGTCCTGGACAAGGGGCTCACGCCCGAGGCGACCCAGGCCTTCCTGGGCCAGGCCGCGCACCTGGTAGACATCGTGAAGGTGGGCTGGGGCATCGGCTACGTCGATCCGGCGCTGCCGGTACGCGTGCGGATGTGCGCCGAGCACGACAGCCCGGTGTGCCTGGGCGGGACCCTGCTCGAAGTGGCCGCGATGCAGGACCGGGTGGGCGAGCTGCGCGACTGGGCGCTGGCCGTGGGCATCAGCCATGTCGAGGTCTCCAACGGGCTGCGGGCCCTGGCCGCAGAGCGCAAGCGCGCGCTGGTGCGGGAGCTGGCCGCCGATTTCGTCGTGCTCGCCGAGACCGGCGCCAAGGAGGGAAACTACCCGCCGACCCCCGCGGCCTGGGCCGACGAGATGGACCGTGACCTGGACGCCGGCGCCGTCTGGGTCGTCGCCGAGGGCCGGGAGAGCGGCACGGTGGGGCTTTACGACTCCGATCACGTCGTTCGCGAGGATCTGGTCAAGGTCATCCTCGACCGCGTCCCGCAGGACCGGGTGATCTTCGAGGCCCCTACCAAGGCGCAGCAGGCCTGGTTCGTCCGCCAGCTCGGCGCGCAGGTCAATATCGGCAACGTCGAGCCGGCCAGCGTCCTGGCCCTGGAAACGCTGCGGCTGGGACTCCGCGCGGATACGGTCACCCGGCCGGTGCGCTGACGTGATCGCCGAGCCGGCTGTCAACACCATCACCCGGCCTTACCGGGGACTGTCCGTGCAGGACGTTGATGTTCCGCTCACCGCCGACGCGATCGGGGCGCTGCTGAGCGGGCGGGACATCTACCGGCGGACCGCGTTCCTGGTGCTGCGCAACCACGGCGACACCGCCCTGGTCGCGGTGCGGCCGGGCGATCCGGACACGCTGTTCTCGCCGGTGGCCGAGCTGCGCGTGCTGTCCGGGCCGCAGGCCACGGCGTGGATCGAGGATCCGTCGGTGGACGTCAGCAACGCCTCCGCGCTCGCCGCGGCCGCGCTGGCCCAGCGGCGTGACGGCGTGGCCTGCTACGTCGTGCAGGGCCGCTTCGAGCACGTGAACTTCATCTGGCAGCCGGCGCCGCTGACGGTCCGCGTCACCGAGGTCGTCCCGCCGCACCCGCCGAAGCTGCTGGCCATGGCCGAGCAGGCGGTCGGCTTCGACGAGGACCTGCCGCCGGTGACGCTGGTGCCCGACACCGTGGACGTTCGGGAAATCATGGCTGATCATCCGGCGCCGCACTACCTGCTGCCCTGCCGGGGCAGCGGCGTGGCGTCCGACGGCGAGGTCAGCTTCCTGGACTGCCATCCGGTGCCGCAACCGGACTGGCTGCTCATCGGGTGCGACCGGTCGGTGCAGTTCCACGAGCACTTCTATGGCGCGCGGCCACGGCGGATCGACCTGTGCCCGCGGGCCAGGGCCGGGGTGGCCGGGCGGCCGGGAGAGCGGCTGCTCACCAAGTGCTGCCTGCTGGAACGGGACATCCAGGTGGACGGGGCGACCGCGGTGGTGCCGTGGGGGGCGAACCTGGACGAGGTGCGCGCCGCGCTTCGCGCGCTGTGCGGCCTGGCGCCGGCCGGGCCGGTGCGCGCGGTGCCGGCCGCGGCGGCCGGCGCGCTGCCGGGCAGCTCGTCATGACCGCCGCGCACCCAGCCGACTCGACCGTCTACGGGCACCTGTGGACCACCCCGGAGGTGTCCGCGCTGCTGTCCGACGAGGGCAGAACCCAGGCCTGGCTCGGCATCCTGGCCGCGCTGGCCGAGGCCCAGGCCGAGGTCGGCCTGGTCCCGGCCGGCGCCGCCCGGGAGATCCGCGCTCACGCCGACGTCTCGCGGCTGGACCTCGACCTCGTCGCCGAGCAGACCCGGGCCAGCGGCCACTCCACCATCGGGCTGATCCGCGCGCTGCGCCAGGTGCTGCCCGAGCAGGCCCGGGAGTGGGTGTACTACGGCGCGACGGTGCAGGACGTGTCGGATACCTGGTTCGGGCTCCTGTTCAAGGCGCTCGGCGACATCGCCGAGCGAGACGTGACCCGGATGCGCGATCGCGCCCTGGATCTGGCCGCCGAGCACCGGGACACCCCGATGTGCGGGCGCACGCACGGGCAGCCGGGCCTGCCGATCACGTTCGGGTTCAAGGCCGCCGTGTGGGCCGCCGAGCTCGACCGGCACCTGGTCCGGCTCCGGCTCGGCCGCGGCCGGTGGGAGCTGGCCCAGCTGGGCGGCGCGCTCGGCACGATGGAGTTCTGGGGCGAGGCGGCCGCCGGCCTGCTCGACGCGTTCGCGCGCGGGCTGGGCCTGAACGCTCCGGTGCTGCCCTGGCTCACCTCCCGGGACGGGGTGGCCGAGTTCATCTGGCTGCTCGCCGCCATCGCCGCGACCGTCGGCAAGATCGGCAACGAGGTCTACCAGCTGCAGCGGCCGGAAATCGGCGAGCTGCGCGAGACGATGACCCAGGGCACGGTGGGCTCGATCACGATGCCGCACAAGCGGAACCCGGAGATCTCCGAGCACCTGGTCACCCTGTCCCGGGTGGTCAGGGCCCAGGCCGGGCTGGCTCTGGAATCGATGGTGACCGAGCACGAGCGGGACGGCCGGGCCTGGAAGACCGAATGGCTGGTGGTGCCGGAAACCGCGATGGCCTTCGGCGCCTGCGTGGCCGGCGGGGCCAGGATGCTCGACGGGCTATCCGTGGACGCCGCGCGGATGCGACGCAACATCGACGCCCAGCACGGCTACCTGCTATCCGAGCCGGTGATGCGCTCGCTGGCCGACCGGATCGGCAAGCACGCCGCGCACGACACGGTCTACGCCGTGGCGATGGAGGGCATCGGCCGCGGGCAGGACTTCCGCACCGCGCTGCGCGCCGATCCGCGGCTGGACGCGATCACCGACGCCGAGCTTGACCGGCTCCTGGACGTCCGCGCCTCGCTCGGCTCCTGCGGCGCGTTCGTGGACCGGGTCCGGCGCAGCTGCCAAAGCGGGGGCCGATGAGCGCCGCCGCGAGCGCGGCCCCCCCGCCCGAACCCGGCGGCCATCCGGCTGCGCCGGAACCCGGCGCGCAGGCAGCGGCTCCTCCGCGACCCGGCGGGCAGGCGGCTGCGCCGGAACTGCCCGGCCTGGCCGGACGCCGGAGGGTCAGCCTGGTCCTGGAGCCGACGCCGCTGCACCCGGCGCCGCGGCTGTCCCGCGAGCTGGGCGTGCCGATCCTGCTGAAGCGGGACGACCTGACCGGACTCGGCCTCGGCGGCAACAAGCTCCGCGGGCTCGAGTACATCCTCGCCGACCTGCGCGAGCAGGGCTGCGACTGCCTGGTGACCGGCGCTGGCCCGCAGTCGAACTGGACCCTGCTCGCCGCGCTGGCCTGCCTGCGCTGCCAGGTGGAGCCGCACGTCGTCTGCTACGGCGAGGGCGCGCCCGGCGAAGGCAACATGCGGCTGCACCGCTGGCTCGGGACGCACCTGCGGTTCACCGGGGACCCGGACCGGGCCTCGGTGGATGCCGCCATGGGCGCGGTCGTGGCCGAGCTGCACGCCCAGGGCCGCCGTCCCTACCTGGTACCCCGCGGCGGCGCGACCCCGCTGGGCGCGCTGGGCTACCTGCGCGCCAGCGTTGAGCTGGCCGCCCAGCTGGCCACGCTCGGCGAGCGGCCGGCCGGCCTGTGGCTGGCCACCGGGTCGGGCGGAACACAGGCCGGGCTCGTGGCCGGCGCCGCGCTCGCCGGCGCCTCGTACCGGGTGCGGGGCGTGGCCGTGAGCCGCCCCGCGGACGAGACCCGGGACCGGGTCCGGTCGCTGGCGGCGGGGGCGGCGGCCTTGGCCGGCGGCGACCGCGCCCGGGTCCGCATCGCCGCGCAGGACGTGCTGGACGAGTGGATCGGGCCCGGGTACGGCGTGCCGTCACCGGAGGGACAGCAGGCGGCGCGGCTGGTCGCGATGACCGAGGGCGTGTTCCTCGACGACACGTTCGGGGCCAAGGCGATGGCCGCGCTGATCGCGGAGTGCCGGGCCGGCCGGGTGCGCGGCACCCAGGTGTTCCTGGTCGGCGGCGGCGCGCCGACGCTGTTCACCAGCTCGGCCACCCCGCCTCCGACACCGGGAGCCATGCTGGCCGCTCTCGCTGCCCCGGGCGGCAGCGGTGTGTCGGCCCTTCCCGCAGGTCCGGGCAGCGGCGGTGCGCCGGACTCTCACGCAGGTTCCGACGGCAGCGGCGCGCCGGCCCCTCTCAGCGGCCCGGGCGGCGGTGCGCAGGCCCCTCCCGCCGACCCGGGCGGCGGTGCGTCGGCCCCTCCCGCCGACCAGGGCGGCGGGGCGTCATGACAGAAGTGCCGCCACCCGAGGGCTACCTCGGCACCGGCGCCCGGATCACCAGCGGGCCCGCGCCCGAACTGGTCGAGGCCGGCTACGAGCTGGAGATCGCGGACGCCCCGCTGCTGCACCGCGGTCTGACCCTGGCCGACCTGGCCCACCTGGTCGCGCTGACCGAGTGCGGGGCGCTGCGCCCCGGGCAGGCCGCCCCGCTGTGCCGCTGGCTGCTCGGCCTGCTCGACTCGCCGGCCGCGGAATTCCGCTACGACCCGGTCTACGGCGACGCGTACAACAGCAGGGAACGGGAGCTCGAGCGGGCGCTGGGCCTGGCGGCCGGACGACTGCACCTGGGCCGCACCCGCCGGGAAGCGGGCCGGATCGCGTTCCGGCTCGGCCTGCGCGAGCGCCTGCTCGGGCTGCATGCCGACGTCGCGGGGTTCACCGCGGAGGCGAGCGACCGGGCCGCCGAGCACGCCGCCACGCTGTGGGCGGACAGCACCTACCTGCAGCCCGCGGAGCCGTCGACGTTCGGGCACTATCTGGGCAGCTTCGCCGAGCAGGCGGTCCGGCACCTGCACCGGATCGAGGCCGCTTACGGCACCGCGGACGCCAGCCCGGCCGGCGCGGGCGCGGCGGGCGGCACCCGGGTGCCGCTGGACCGGGCCCGGCTGGCCGCCCTGCTCGGCTTCGGGACCGTGGGCGCGCACACCCGCGATGCGATGTGGTCGGCGGACGCGCTGACCGACGCGGTCGTCGCCGCCGCCCAGACCGCGCAGACCATCTCTCAGCTGGCCAGCGACCTCGAGATCTTCGCCAGCCCCGCCTTCGGGTACCTGACCCTCGACGCCTCGCTATGCCGGGCCAGCGTGCTCATGCCGCAAAAGCGCAACCCCTACGCGCTGGCCGTGCTCCGGGGCGGCGCCGGTACGCTGCTTGGCCGGCTGACCGGGCTGCTGGCCACCGGACTTACCCCATCAGCGCGGACCGACAACTGGCTGTACGCCTACGGCGAGGTGGCCGGCGCGGTTGACCTGGCCGGCCGGCTGGCCCGGCTGGGTACGGCGGTCGTGGCCGGGCTGTGTCCCGACACCCAGGTGCTGCGCGGGCAGGCCGACCGCGACTTCGTCGCCGGCGCCGACCTGGCCGGGGAGCTCTGCCTGCGCTGTGGGCTTGACTACCGGACCGCGTACCGGGTGGTCGGCCGGGCCATCGCGGCGGCCGCCGACCGCGGCGACCAGGAGCTGAACGCGGCCCTGGTCCGGGCGGCCGCCGAGGAGGTCACCGGCACTGCGGTCCCGGTCACCGACGAGATGCTCGCCGGGGCGACCGACCCGGCCGCCGTGGTGGCGGCCAGGAAGGCTACCGGCGGGGCCAGCCCGCCGCGGGTGCGGGAGCATGCCCGGCAGGTACGGCGGCGGGTGGCGGCGGCGCGGCGGTGGAACCAGGCCCGGCGGGAGCACATCGCGCAAGCCGAGGCCGAGCTGCTGGCCGCGGCCAGAGACCTCGCGTCGCACCC
>DASXLW010000205.1:0-1582 GCA_036496025.1 Streptosporangiaceae bacterium | reverse complement strand
GGCTGCCAGCCGCCCTTGGTGTGCTCGCGGACGATCTTCGCGGGCACACCCGCCACCACGCAGTGGTCGGGGACAACGCCGCGGACCACGGCGCCGGCCGCGACCACCACGTTGCGGCCGATGCAGGCGCCGGGCAGGATGATCGCCCCCGCGCCGAGCCATGAGCCCGCGCCGATGCTGACCGGGCGGTTGACGGGGAACTGGCTGCCGATCGGCATGTCCGGGTCCTCGTAGCCGTGGTTCTGGTCGGTGATGTAGACGTAGGGGCCGGTCCAGACGTCGTCGCCGATTGTTATCGACTGGTGCGCCACGATGTGGCTGCCGCGGCCGATCACGCACCGGTCGCCGATCGCGAGCAGGGTCATGCCCCAGAGGTCCTGGCCGGGCAGGGTGCCCGCGCTGATCGTGGCCAGCTGGCCGATGAGGGTGTCCTCCCCGACCGCGATCCCGCTTTCGCCGAAGACCGCCCCCGGCGGGAACGCCATGATCGAACCGCGCCCGAACCGCGCGAAGGCGCGCCCGGCCGGGGTGTCCGCCGTCACCAGGCCGGCCTGCTGGAACTTGCGCCACCCCCAGTGCACGGCCCGCCAGAGCGCGTCGCGCCTGGCCGTGTTGACCCGCCACTTAAGCCTCATCCACCACGTCACGGGCTCATTCTGCCGCGTTGCGGTACACGGGCCGACCACGCGGGCCGGCGGCGGGTTATCCGCGGGTTGGCTGTGGGTTGTCCGCAGGCTGTCCGCGGGGGCCACAAGGCTATTCGAGTCCTGGGCGGGGGGCCACAAGGCCAATTCGATATTGGCCCTGGGGGCCACAAGGCCAATAGAGGTATGCGTGGGTGCCACAAGGCCATTGGATACCGGCCTTGTGGCACACAGGGCTAGAACGCGGTTGGCCGCCGGCTAGGCCAGCGGGAGCAGCGGGGTGCCGGAGCGGCGAGTCGCCGGGCCTACCGAGCGGCCGGTGACGGTCGCGGCCAGCTGGCCGCACGCGCCGTCGATCTCGCGGCCGCGGGTGTCGCGGACGGTTACCGCGACGCCGTGGTCGGCCACGCGGCGGACGAACTCCTCCTGGACGCCGGGGCGGGAGGCGGTCCACTTCGAGCCCGGCGTCGGGTTCAGCGGGATCAGGTTCACGTGCGCCAGGTGGCCGGCCAGCAGGCTTCCCAGTAGGTCGGCGCGCCACGGCTGGTCGTTGATGTCCCTGATCAGCGCGTACTCGATGGAGACGCGGCGCCCCGTGGCGGCGGCGTAGTCCCAGGCCGTGTCCAGGACCTCGGCCACCTTCCAGCGGCGGTTGACGGGGACGAGCTCGTCGCGGGCCTCGTCGTCTGGCGCGTGCAGCGAGACCGCGAGCCTTACCGTGAGGCTTTCGTCGATCAGCCGCTTGATCGCGGGGACCAGGCCGACTGTCGACACGGTGAGCGAGCGCTGCGAGATGCCGAGCCCGCCGGGGACGGGGTCGGTCAGCCGGCGAATCGCGCCGATCAGGTTCTTGTAGTTCGCCAGGGGCTCGCCCATGCCCATGAAGACGATGTTGGAGACGCGCGAGGTGGCCGTCGGCTGCGCCGGGGCGTCCGCCG
>DASXLW010000204.1:0-8215 GCA_036496025.1 Streptosporangiaceae bacterium | reverse complement strand
CCGGGATCAGTGCGGCCGACCACACCTGATCAATGGCTGACTCGACATGACTGGCCTGGCCACTGAGTCCTGGTGATCCCGGGAATAAAGATCGCTGCCGGAATACGCCCCGGCAGATGCGGACGGATTGGCGACGCCGAGCAGAGTTTGCGCAAGGCCCAGTCAGCTTCGTCGGCGGCAACCCAGCCGGGGCCCTCTCCGGCATAGAGGACGAAGGTGCGTCCGCCGGGGAGGGCAATCACCGGCAGGCACGCATTAACTCCAGCTATGGCGATTGGCCGCGGGCGATGCGTTCGGTGGTCAGGACATGGCGGGCAGCGCAGCGCACCAGAAGTTGTCGGTGCCTCCCTGGATAGTGGCGGGACCCACGATCCGAAGGAGAGCATCATGTGCTGGACATGCGATCATCCGGGCGCTACGAGAGCCGATTACCTCGACCATGTAAGGAGGGTGACCGCCCGATACGGCTGGGCCGTGCAGCACGTCGAGCGGGACCGGGTTCGCCCGCCGTGGGCTTACACGGTCGGGCTGACGACGTTCGGGCAGCCCGAACTGGTGGCTACGGGCCTGTCCAGAGGCCGAGCGGCGGATCTGCTGAACGGCGTGGCCGAGCACCTGCTACACGCCGCCGCACCCCGGCCCGGGGAGCAGGTCAAGATGGTGGACGGACCGTTCATCCAGATCGTGGAGATCGCCGAGCCGACCGCGTACCTGACGATCGCTGTCGAGCTGTTCGGGCCTCATATTCGCGCGCTGCAGGTGGTTCACGCGGATGACCGCGGTCACTGGCCATGGGAGCCCGCGTATCGCGGAGCGCAGGGCAGCCAGCCCTTGCTGGGGAAGCCGACGATTGCCTCGGCTGTCCGACTGGACGGCTCGGCCGCTCCCCTGCCTGACGATTTGGCTGCTCCACCGCGTGACGATTCCGCCGCGACCGGCGGCCGTTGGACCGCGGCTGGCCGCCGAGCAGTCAGATCGCGGCCCAGCCGGGCATCGGGAAGGCGGCGAGGAGCTCGCGGACCTCAATCGCGATCCGCTCGATCGTCGTCTCGTCTTCCTTCGCGGCGGCGGTAATAGCTTCGTCCATCCAGGCCGCGATCTGCGGCATATGCGCCTCATCGAGTCCGCGGGTGGTGACCGCCGGGGTGCCGAGCCTGATTCCGGACGGGTCGAACGGCTTGCGCTTGTCGAACGGGACCGTGTTGTAGTTGAGCTCGATGCCCGCCCGGTCGAGCGCCTGGGCGGCCGGCTTGCCGCCGATCCCCTGGCTGGTCAGGTCGGCCAGGATGAGGTGGTTATCCGTCCCCCCGGACACCAGGGTGTAGCCGAGTTCGGACAAGGAATCCGCCAGTGCCTTCGCGTTACGCACCACCTGCGCGGCGTACTCGCGGAACTCCGGCTGTGCGGCCTCGTGCAGGGCCACGGCAATCGCCGCGGTGGTGTGGTTATGCGGTCCACCCTGCAACCCGGGGAAGACCGCCCGGTCCAGCGGCTTCGCGTGCTCGGCATCGGACATGATCATCGCGCCGCGCGGGCCGCGCAGGGTCTTGTGCGTGGTCGTGGTGATGACCGGGGCGTAACCGACCGGCGAAGGATGCGCGCCGCCGGCGATCAGGCCAGCGATGTGGGCGATGTCGGCGACCAGGACCGCCCCGACCTCGTTGGCGATCTCGGCGAAGGCCGGGAAGTCGATGGTGCGCGGGATGGCCGTCCCGCCGCAAAAAATCAGCTTGGGCCGCTCGCGGCGGGCCATATCCCGCACCTCGTCGAGGTCCACGCGGCCGGTGTCAGCGCGGACGCTGTATTGCACCGCCCGGAACCACTTGCCGGTGACCGAGACCGACCAGCCGTGGGTGAGATGGCCGCCCATCGGCAGCGCCATGCCCATGATCGTGTCCCCGGGTGCGGCCAGGGCCAGGTAGACGGCGAGGTTCGCCGGCGAGCCCGAGTACGGCTGCACGTTGGCGTGCTCCACGCCGAACAGCGCCTTGGCCCGGTCGATGGCCAGGGTCTCGATCACGTCGATGACCTGCTGGCCCTCGTAGTAGCGGCGGCCAGGGTATCCCTCGGAGTACTTGTTGGTCAGCACCGTCCCCGACGCCTCAAGCACGGCCAGCGACACGTAGTTTTCCGACGGGATCAGCCGGACCTTCTCGAACTGCCGCTGCGCCTCGGCGTCGATCAGCCGGGCAACCTCCGGATCCGTGCTGGCGACATGCGGAACGGGCGGCTGATGCATGGTGACCTCCTCGGGCGGACCTTGGCCTCGGCACGAGGCTACACAGGCAACGCTGTCCTTGTTCTACCCAGCGTTCGCGGCGAGATCAGATTTGCCGGTGGCAGCTGGTATCTCGTGCGGGCAGGTGGCCTGTGATCACGCCGACCCGCCGAGCGCGATCAGGGTGACGGACGCGCCCGCCAGGATCAGCCCGGCTAGCCGCGTTGCCGACAGCCGTTCGTGCACCAGCGCCCGGGCCAGGCCGATCGTGATCGCCGGATACAGCGACGTCAGGACGGCCGTGATGGCGAGGAATCCGTGCTGCGTGGCGAAGAAGTACGCAATGGTCGCGCCGCTGCCGGTAACCCCGGTGAGCAGCGCCAGTACCGCGGTATCGGAGGACCTGACGTCGGTCAGGATATTGCGGAATCCCCTGGTCAGGGCGACCAGGCAGGCAAGCACCACTGACTCGGCGGCCACTCCCGAGAACACCGGCCAGATGCCGGCGCCGGACCCCGCGCGGTTCAGCCCGACGAACAGCAGGGCGAATCCGGTGCCCGCGGCGAGCCCCCAGGCCACCCCCGGCCAGGTTCTGTGCGTCGCCGGGTGAGCAGCCGCCGGGTCGGGCGTCGCGGAATCAGACGTCTCGCCCGGCGGCGCCGCGGTGAGCGATACGAGCACGATGGCTGGCAGGGCCACCGCGATCCCGGCCAGTGAAAGCGCCGGAGGACGCTCGCCGAGCAAGACACCCACGATGACCGCCAGTCCCGCCGCGCTCACCGCGCTGATCGGGCCGGCCACGCTGAACGCGGCGTGGCGAAAGCCCAGATACAGCGCGAGCGCCCCCGACATCCCGCCGAGACCGGCGGCTACACCCCAGCCCAGCGCAGCGGCGGACGGTGCATGCCCCGCCGCCCAGGGCAGCACCATCACGGTGAGTACCAGGCTGCACACGGTGGCGATGAAGGTGACCATGAGGACGCTGGCCCGGCGAGCGGCCAGGCCCGCGGCGAAGTCCGAGGCGCCGTAGCCTGCGGCCGAGGCCAGGGCGAGGAGCACGGCGAGCATGGGTCACTCCGTCCCGGATCCGATTACAGCCGGGGGTCGATGGGCTCGGACTCGAGCGCCAGCACGGCGAAGACGCACTCGTGCACGCGCCACAACGGCTCCCCCGCGACCAGCCGGTCGAGCGCCTCCAGGCCGAGTGCGTACTCGCGCGCGGCGAGCGATCTCTTGGCGCCGAGGCCACGGTCTCGCAGCCGGTCCAGGTTGGCCGGGTCGGTGTAGTCGGGTCCGTAGATGATCCGCAGGTAGTCGCGGCCGCGCACCTTGAGGCCCGGCTGGACGAGCCCGCGGGGGCCGCGCACGCAGTTCGCCAGCGGCTTGACCACCATGCCCTCGCCGCCAGCGCCGGTCATCTCCTCCCACCACGCGGTGGCCCGCTGCTCACCGGCGGCCTCGTCCGCGCTGACCACCAGGTTCCTGGTGGGCAGGAACAGCTCCGGGTCGGCGGCGGCCAGCCGGCCGGCGAGCTCCAGGTGCCACCGGTGATCCCGGTCGTGGAAGGTCGCCTTCTCGGCCGCGAGCACCTGGAAGGGGGCCAGCCGGATGCCGTCCAGGCCGCTGACCGGCCAGCAGTAGCGGCGGTAGGCCTCGGTGAAGGCGCGCGCGTTCGCCTCCCGGGATCGCATGCTGTCCAGCAGGGCGCCCACGTCCCGGCCGCCAGCGGCCGCCTGCTCCAGCGCCTCGATCGCCGTCGGGAGAGCGGCTCGCGCGGCGGCGCCGACGGTCGCGTACTGGTCGCGGACGAGATCTTCGGCCTTGGCGCTCCACGGCAGCAGTTCGGCGTCGAGGAGCACCCAGCCGGAGGCCAGCTCGTCGAACACCCCGGCGCGGGCGAGCGCGCCGCGCACCCGGGCGAGCAGGCGATCGGTGAGCTCGGGGCCGAAGAACGGGCGCCCGGTCCTGGTGTATACGGCGCCGGCGCTGCCGTCGTCGACGCCGAACCGGTCAGCGCCGACCCGTTCACTGGCGCAGACCACGGCCACGCAGCGCGAACCCATGTGCTTCTCCTCGCAGATGACCTCCTCGACGCCGGCGCTGCGGTAGGCGCTGAACGCTTCGGCCGGGTGCTCGAGCAGCCCCCGACGCTGCGAGGCGGCAACCGGGCTCATCGTCGGCGGCAGGTACACCAGCCAGCGCGGATCCACGGCGAACCGGCTCATCACCTCGATCGCGGCGGCCGCGTTGCGTCCCGGGATCGTGATCCGGCCGTGGTAGGAGGTGGGCACGATCCGCTTGCCCAGCACGTCGCCGATGTCGAGCACGTCCGGCTCGTGCCGGGGCGCCGTCGCGGCCTCCGCCGACGCCGCGGAGGGCTGGGCCGACGGTGCGGTCAGTGGCCGGGCGGGCTCGTAGTACGTGCTGCGGGCCGGGACCGAGACCAGCTCGCGTTCCGGGTAGCGCAGCGCCGTCAGCCGGCCGCCGAAGACGCAGCCGGTGTCCAGGCACATGGTGTTGTTGACCCATTCGGGCTCGGGCAGCGGCGTGTGCCCGTACAGCACCATGGCCCGGCCCCGGTAGTCATCGGCCCACGGATACCGAACGGGCAGGCCGAACTCATCGGTCTCCCCCGTCGTGTCGCCGTACAGGGCGAAGGCCCGGACCCGGCCGGACGCCCGGCCATGAAACGCCTCCTTCAACCCGGCGTGCGCCACCACCAGGCGGCCGCCGTCCAGCATGTAGTGGCTGAGCAGCCCCTCAAGGAAGCTTTCGGCCTCCGCCCGGAAGCCGGGTTGCTCGGCCTCGCGGGCGTCGATCTGGCTGAGCGATTCGGCCAGCCCGTGGCTGACCTTGACGTCATGGCCGCGCAGCGCGCGCAGCAGCTTCGCCTCGTGGTTGCCGGCCACCGCCAGTGCCTGGCCGGCCGCGGTCATCGTCATGGCCAGGCCGAGCACTCCCGGTGTGTCCGGACCGCGGTCGACCAGGTCACCCAGGAAGACGGCCGTGCGTCCCTGCGGGTGCGCCGCCCCGGTGAGCCGGCCGGCCGCGTCGTGTTCGCAGCGGTAGCCGAGCCGGTCGAGTAGCTCGCCGAGCTCGGCCAGGCAGCCGTGCACGTCGCCGATCACGTCGAACGGGCCGGTCCGGTCCCGCAGGTCGTTGTGCATCCGGACCCGGATGATGACCGCACTGTCGACCTCTTCGGGTGTCTTCAGGACCCAGACGTGCCGGAACCCCTCGCGCTTCAGGCTGCGCAACGACCGCCGCAGCTGGTCGTGCTGGCGGCGCAGCACCCGCTCGCCGAACTGCCGTTCCGGACGCTGCGCGTTCCGCCGCGCGCACACCTTCTCCGGCAGGTCGAGCACTATGGCGACCGGCAGCACGTCATGCGCGCGGGCCGTTTCGACCAGTGGCTTGCGCGCGTCGGCCTGGACGTTCGTGGCGTCCACCGCGGTCAGCCGGCCGGCGGCCAGCCGCTTACCGGCGATGTAGTACAGCACGTCGAACGCGTCCGCCGTGGCGGTCTGGTCAGTCTCGTCGTCGGCGACCAGGCCGCGGCAGAAGTCCGAGGAGAGGACCTCGGTGGGTGCGAAGTGCTGCCGGGCGAACGTGGATTTTCCGGATCCGGACACGCCTACCAGCGCGACCAGGGACAGTTCCGGAATGGCGATCTGCGGTGTCGTGTCGCTCACCGGTCGGCCTGACCCGTGTCCGTTCGGCGGAAAACTGCCATCTGGGTCGGAGGGCCGACTGTTGCGTCCTCCGGGCCTACGGGCAGGAACCACACGGTGTAGCCGAAGGTCGCGGCCACGCTTACGGCCCAGTCGCGGAATTGCGGGCGGGTCCATTCGAACCTGTGGTCGCGATGCCGGAACGTCCCGGGGGCCAGGCCGGGGTAACGCGCGTTGTGCTCCGCGTTGGGCGTGGTCACCACGACGGTGGCCGGGGCGGCGAAGCCGAACACGGTCCGGGCCAGGGCCGTCAGCCGCGGCGGGTCCACATGCTCGATGACCTCCATCAGCACGGCGGCGTCGAACCCGGTCAGGCGGGCGTCACGGTAGACCAGGCTCGACTGGAAGAGTTCGGCGCGGGCGCGCTGGCGCTCGGGCATCCGGGCCAGGCGGCGGGCGGCCAGTTCCAGCGCCCGGCTTGACACGTCGGTGCCGATGATCCGGGTGAAGGTGGCGTCGTCCAGCAGCGGGGCCAGCAGGCGGCCGTCGCCGCAGCCCAGGTCGGCGACCGAGCGAGCACCGGCATCGCGGAGGACGTCGAGGACCGCGCTTATCCGCAGCTCAGCCAGTGGTTTTGCGCGCTCTGGCTCCTCGGCGACCTGCGACTCGTCGATGGCGTTGTCGATCGCGTCGGCCGGCGAGTCGTCCACCTCGGCCAGCCGGGCCAGGGCGGCGGTCTGCATCCCGGCCTGGTGCGCCAGGTAGCGCCCGGTGATCAGGTCGCGTTCCGGGTGCGCGGCGAGCCAGCCGCGCCCCGCGCGGACCAGCTTGTCCACCTCGTCGGTGGACACCCAGTAGTGCTTCGCGTCGTCGAGCACGGGCAGGAGCACGTACAGGTGGTTGAGCGCCTCGGCGAGCCGCAGGCGGCCCGCCAGCCGCAGGTCGACGTAGGGCGATTCGCCCCAGCCGGGGAACTGCGGGTCCAGCGGGACCGGGGACGCGGTCACCTGCCAGCCGAGCGGCGCGAACAGCTTCCCGGCCAGCGCGGGGCCGCCGCGGCAGGGCAGGGCGGGCACGTGCAGGTCAAGCGGAACCGGGGCCGCGGCCAGCTGCGGCCTGGCGTCACACCGGCCGGCCATCGCGGTCTTGAACACCTTGGACAGGGCCACCGCCAGCATGCTGGACGCCGCGTACGGGCGGTCGTTCACGTACTGGCCCAGGGTGGAGGACTCGGCGGCCTGCCCGCGGGCGCTTCGAACGAGCGCGACCGGATCCACGTCGAGCAGCAGCGCAGCCGTACACCGGCGGGCCGTGGCTTCGGGGTAGAAGACATGCGCTTTCCCCGCTGTGACCGGGAAGCTTTGCACTTTCTCCGGGTGCTTGTGCAGCAGGAAGCCCAGGTCGGTGGCGGGCTCCACGGTGGTGGAAATGGTGACGAGCACTCCGTCAGTCTCCTGGCGGGCCACGGACGGGGGCAAATCAGTTTCCGCTGAGATTTCGCGGGGCGGGTGACCTGGGTCGACGGTCAGCCTGAGCCCGGCCGAACCGGGCGTACCGCATGGCCCGGGGATTGAGGACAGCGGCCGCACATAACGAAGTGGCCGCGCATAACGAACGGGGAGTGATGAATATGGGTTTCATGGACAAGCTGAAAACCGGTTCCAGATGAGCAAGGGGCACACCAAGCAGAACGTGGGCCGGGCCGCCGGCGACCCTTACCTGGAGGCCGAGGGTAAGAGCGAGCGTGTTTCGGGCGCGATCAGCAGGTCGGTGAGCAGGTCCAGGACGCCGGGAAGAACGTTCGCGGCGCGTTCAAGAAGTAGTCGACGGACCGTAGTAACGCAGTGGCGAGCTCAGCGCGCCCTGTCCGCGACACGCATGGCAGATAGGTAACGTGGCCTGGTCACCGTAACCGGCCCCACGCCGTAGCGTGGCCTGCGTGTGACCTTGGCTACCCACAATGGGTGGCCGGGCGCCTGTAGCTCAGCTGGACAGAGCGGCTGCCTTCTAAGCAGCGGGTCGCGGGTTCGAATCCTGCCAGGCGCGCCAGGCAAAACGTGGTGGGAGACCAGCTCAAACGGTCCCTTGACACCCACTTTTGACACCTATTCCGCGCTGGTTCGGTGGCCAAGCGCATCGCTGATCCGGCTGAGCGCGTCCCGCTGGGCCTGACGATCCTCGTGGCTGTATATCTCCAAGGTCACGGCCAGGCGGGAGTGGCCGAGGATGAGCTGCGCGTCGCGAGCCGGAACGCCCAGGTTCTTGAGCAACGTCGCGGTGGTATGCCGCAGGTGATGTACCTTGATCAGCCGCAGACTGTTCTGCA
>DASXLW010000203.1:0-29407 GCA_036496025.1 Streptosporangiaceae bacterium | reverse complement strand
GGAGATGGACAGCAGCCGGTCGTTCGGTATCACGATCAGCGTGTCCACTTCCTCGCGGAGCCGCTCGATGCCGGTCTCGGCCTGCGCGCCGCGGCGCTTGCCCTCGAAGCCGAACGGACGGGTCACGACGCCGATGGTGAGCGCGCCGAGCGAGCGGGCCACGTCGGCGACCACCGGAGCGCCGCCGGTGCCGGTGCCGCCGCCCTCGCCCGCGGTGACGAAGACCATGTCGGCGCCTTTGAGCACCTCCTCGATCTCCTCGCGGTGATCTTCGGCGGCCTTGGAGCCGACCTCAGGATTCGCGCCGGCTCCGAGTCCCCTGGTGAGCTCGCGCCCGACGTCGAGCTTGACGTCGGCGTCGCTCATCAGGAGCGCCTGGGCGTCGGTATTAATCGCGATGAACTCGACGCCCTTAAGTCCCTCTTCGATCATCCGGTTTACCGCGTTGACGCCTCCGCCACCGATTCCGACGACCTTGATGACCGCCAGGTAATTCTGTGGTGCTGCCACGAGGAAGGACCCTTTCGCTCGCATGCCCCTGATGCATTTCCGACCGCATTCCTGCGGGCTTCCGTGCCGCTCACCTCGGGAAACCTGGACGCTAACGACCAGCCACAATGCGCCGCCAGAACCATCGGCCGGTCACGTCCCGGGATTACCCGGGATGAACTCTCACTCTCAAGTTGAGATTTAGACTTATGTCAACCTGGCGATTGCTAAGGACAGTAGGATCGCCCGTCAGCCGGGTCAACTAACCGGCCCTGAACGCGCCCGGCGTGTCGCGGCGCGCGTAAGCCGCCGGCCCGGCCGTCAGCGCAGAGCATTAGGCTCGCCCGCACGCTGCAAACGCTTCGCCTTAACGGACGGAGATTGACCTGGTCTCACATGCTGAGACTAGGCGGGGCTGGCCACGAGGTGCCGGTGGGCGCGGGGGGGTCAGCCCGTGGTGGCGCTGCCGGGGGCGCTGACGTCGTAGGAGCGGGCGTGCGTGCGCATCAGGATGGCCAGCACCCGCGCCTTCTGCGCCGCCAGGCTGGGGCTGCCCCAGTCGATGGTTACCCCGCCCGACAGGTGCAGGGTGACCGCGTCCGGCGTCGCGGCGGTCAGGGACGTGACCCGGCCGGCGAGCGCGCGCGGCAGCTCGCGCAGGACGCTCGCCGCGGCTCGCACCCCGGGGTTGCCGGGCAGCGGGCCGGCCGGGACGAACCGCGGAAGCCGCCGGGGCTGCTTCGTGACCTGCCGCACCACCACCCCCGAGGGGTCGACGAGGTCGAAACCGCCGGTCACGGGGACCGCCAGCGCCGCTTTCCGCTCCTGTACGGTGATCACCACCCGGTCGGGCCAGCTCCTGGTCACCCGGGCGGATTGCACCTGGGTGATGCGGTCGACCCGGCTGGCCACGGCGCCGGTGTTCACCCGCATCAGCGGCAGGCCCTCGGGGATGCCGGCGGCGGCGAGCACCTCGGATTTCGGCACCAGGTGCGTGCCGGTGACCTGGATCGACCGCACGACCAGCAGCCGCGAGTCGTACAGCACCCACACCATGGCCGCGATGAGCGCGGCCGCGCCGAGCGCGAAGAACGCCGCCTTGTACCGGCTGCGCCCCCGGCGGGCCGCCGCCTTGGGCGCAGGCGCGGGGGAAACCTCGGTCGCCGCCCCGGCCGACGGCCGGGAAGCGTCCGCGCCGCCGGCCGCGGCCGGTCCCTCAGGCGCGGGCGGACCCCCAGGCGCGGCCGTACCCCCAGGCGGGGGCGGACCCCCAGGCGCGCGCGGACCGCCAGATGCGGCCGGACCCCCAGACGCGGGCGGACCCCCAGGCGCGGGCGGACCGCCAGATGCGGGCGGACCGCCAGATGCGGGCGGACCCCCAGGCGCGGCCGGGCCGCCAGGCGTGGTGGCGTCGGCGGGCGCAGTGACGCTGCCCGGCGAAGTGGCGCTACCGGGCGCAGTCGAGCCAGCGCGCGCAGTTGAGCCGGCGGGCGGTGCCGGGCCGGCGGGCGGTGCCGGGCCGGCGCGGTCCCGCGGGCCCCCGGTCATGAGCCCGCTCCCCCGTGCGCTCGCAGCGCGCTGACCAGCAACGGCCCGAGGCTGGTCACGTCGCCCGCGCCCATGGTGAGGACGATGTCGCCCGGTTTGGCGACGTCGGCGACCGCCTGCGGCACCGCGTCCGCGCGCGGCAGGTAGCGGGCCCGGCCCGGCGGCACGGCGTCGGCGACGAGCTGCCCGCTCACCCCCGGTTCCGGGTCTTCCCTGGCCGCGTAGACGTCGAGCACGAACACCAGGTCGGCCAGGCCGAGCGCCGCACCGAACTCGGCTGCGAAGATGCGGGTCCGGCTGTACAGGTGCGGCTGGAAGACCGCGATGACGCGGCCGTCGCCTGCGATCTCGCGTGCCGTACGCAGGTCGGCCGTGAGCTCGGTGGGGTGGTGCGCGTAGCTGTCGAGCACGCGGACCCCGGCGGCCTCCCCCTTGAGTTCCAGCCGGCGCTGGGCACCGCGATAGGCGGCGAGCCCCGCGGCGGCCTGCGGCCAGCTCACCCCGAGCTCGACGGCCGCGGCGAACGCGGCGGCCGCGTTGAGCGCGTTGTGCCGGCCGGGCACCGCGAGCTCGATCCGCTGCTCGCCGGAGGCTGCGGGCAGCTGGCCGCCGGAGCCTGCTGGCCCGCCGCCGGCGGCTGCCCGGGCGCCTGCGGCCACCGTCAGGCTGACCCCCATCCCGCGCGGTGCCACCCCGGTGACCAGGTAGTCCGCCGCGGGTGACGCGCCGTAGCTGCGGACCCGGAGCGGCAGATCCGCGACAGCGGCGCCCAGCGCCCTGGTGCCCGGGTGATCGGCGCACAGCACGAGCAGGCCGCCCGGACTGATGCGCCGGGCGAATGCCGTGAACGTGTCCTCGATCTCGGCCAGGCCGGCGTAGTTGTCGAGATGGTCGGCCTCGATGTTGGTCACGATCGCGGCGTCGGGTTGCAGCAGCAGGAACGAGCGATCGCTCTCGTCGGCCTCGGCCACGAATATCTCGCCGTCGCCCCAGCCGGCCCCGAGCCCGGTCTCGGTCAGCACCCCGCCGATCGCGTACCCGGGATCACGGCCGGAGGTCAGCAGGATGGTGGCGAGCATGGCGGTCGTGGTGGTCTTGCCGTGCGTGCCGGCCACGGCGACGGTCAGTTTGCCGAGCATCACCGAGGCCAGCGCGGACGCGCGGTGAATGACCCGCAGCCCCCGCCTGCGCGCCTCGGCGAGCTCCGGGTTGTCGGGGCGGATCGCGGTCGAGATCACCAGCGTGTCCGCGCCGTCGAGATGGGCCGCGTCGTGGCCCACATGCACCTGCGCGCCGAGAGCGGACAGCGTGATGAGCACGTCGGACGGCCTGGCGTCGCTGCCCGACACCGTCACCCCCCGGGCCAGCATGATCCGCGCGATCCCGGACATGCCCGCGCCGCCGATGCCGGCGAAGTGCACCCGGCCGAGCCGGCTGACCGGCAGCACGTCTCCGGCGCCGGTCAGGAGGCCCGCCGCGCCCGGAGGAGCGTCGGCCCGCGGCCCGCTCACCGGCCGTCTCCGATCACGTCGAGCACCGCCGCGGCCAGCGTGGCGTCCGCGTCCCTGACGCCGAGCGCGGCGGCGGCCCGGGACATGGCGGCCACCCGCGCGGGGTCCGTCAGGACGGGCAGCAGCGTGTCGCGGATCCACTCCGGCGTCAGCCTGGCGTCCTCCACCATCAGGCCGCCGCCGGCCCGGACGATGGGCTCCGCGTTCAGCATCTGCTCGCCGTTGCCGTGCGGGAGCGGGACGAACGCGGCCGGCAGGCCGACCGCCGTGACCTCGGCGCAGGTACTCGCCCCGGCCCGGCACAGCGCCAGGTCGGCAGCGGCGTAGGCGAGATCCATCCGGTCCATGTACGGCACGATCAGCTGCGCCGGGCCCGGACCGGAAGGCGGCGCGGCCACAGAGGAGCGCGGGCCGGCGACGAGCAGCAGTTGCACGCCGGCCTGCTGGATCCACCCGGCCGCGGCCATAGTCGCCTGGTTCAGCGACCGAGCGCCCTGGGAACCGCCGGTAACCAGCAGCACGGGCAGGTCGGGGCGGAACCCGAAATGCGCCCGGGCCTTGTCGGCCAGGTCGAGCCGGTCCACCTCGGTGATCTGGCGCCGCAGCGGGAGGCCGATGTAGCGGGCGTGCGGCAGCGACGTGCCGGGGTGGCCGGTGAACACGTGCCGGGTCAGCCGGGCACCCAGCCGGTTGGCCAGGCCCGGGCGGGGGTTGGCCTCGTGCACCACGATCGGCACCCGGCGGCGCCTGGCCGCCAGGTAGGCGGGGGTCGAGACGTACCCGCCGAATCCCACCACGGCGTCGGCCCTGGTCCGGTCGAGCACCCGGGCCGAGGCGCTGACCGCCGCGGCTAGCCTGCCGGGCACGGTCAGCAGCTGCGGCGTGACCGAGCGCGGAAGCGGCACCGGCGGGATGGTCGCAAGCTCGTAGCCATGCTGCGGCACGAGCCGGGTCTCCAGGCCACGCTCGGTGCCGAGGAACGTCAGCCCGATCGACGGATCGGCCCGGCGCAGCGCGTCCGCCACGGCGAGTGCGGGTGAGATGTGGCCGGCCGTCCCGCCGCCGGCCAGGATTACCCTCATCGCTGGCTGTTCTCCTCGTCCGGTCAGGCCCGCCGGGGTCGTGTCCTCGACAGGCCAAGCCAGCTTAGGACGCGACGCGGCCCGCTTTCTCCCCGAGCGGCCAAAGCTTCCCTGGCCCCCGGCTCTCGCCGGGCGAAGGACATCAGCATGCCGAGCGCCGCCATCGTGACCAGCAGCGAGGACACCCCCTCGGACACCAGCGGGAGGGGCACCCCGGTGATCGGGAACACGCCGATCACCGCGCCGATGTTTACCACCGCCTGGACCACGATCCACGCGGTGGCCGCGGCCGCCGCGAGCCGCATGAACGTGTCGTCGACCCGTCGGGCGACCCGCACCCCGGCGTAGGCCAGCGCGCCG
Organism: Streptosporangiaceae bacterium; assembly: GCA_036496025.1. Taxonomy (GTDB): domain Bacteria; phylum Actinomycetota; class Actinomycetes; order Streptosporangiales; family Streptosporangiaceae; genus PALSA-505. Next base: position 24,417 of record DASXLW010000203.1, on the reverse strand, counting down.
TACAGCGCCGATACGCACAGCGTCCCGACCAGGCCCAGCTCCTCGCCGATGATGGCGAAGATGTAGTCGGTGGCGGCGTTCGGGACCCAGCCCCACTTCTCCCGGCTCGCGCCCAGGCCGACGCCGAACCAGCCGCCGGAGCCGAGCGCGTACCTCCCCTGGATGCTCTGCATGTTGACGCCGACCGGGTTGGCCTGCGGGTTCATGAAACTGGTGAGGCGCTCGAGCCGGTACGGCGCGACGACGATCAGCATGAGCATGACCAGGCCCATCAGGCCGAGCATGCCTGCGAACAGGCGGCCTGGCGTACCGATCACCCACAGCAGCGCGAGGAAGATGGTCAGCAGCACGAACGTGGTGCCCAGGTCGTCGCCGAGCATCACGAGCAGGCAGATGAGGCCGGCGCCGGGCAGCAGCGGCATCAGCAGGTGCCGCCATTCGGTCAGCCGGCCGAGCTTCTCCTTGCGCGCCAGCAGGTCCGCCCCCCACAGCACGAAGGCCAGCTTGGCCAGCTCGGACGGCTGCAGCTGGAAGGGCCCGAGCTGGATCCAGCGGGACGCCCCGCCGGACACCACGCCCACGCCCGGGATGAGCGTGAGCATCAGGCCGACCACGGACACGGCGAGCAGCGGGTAGGCGGCGGCGCGGAACAGCCGCGGCGACGAGCGGGCCACGATCCACATGATCGGCAGGCCGATCGCCACGCCGAGCAGCTGCTTCTGAAAGTTCTGGTACAGCGGCGTGCCGCTGGCCAGTGCCGAGGCCGACGAGGTGGACAGCACCATGACCAGGCCGAGCGCCAGCAGCAGCAGGGATATCCCGATGATCAGGTAGTAGGACAGCAGCGGGCGGGCGAGCAGCGCGGACCAGGCGGCCAGTCGTTCCCGCGGCACCAGGCCGCCGGCCTCCGCCGGGCCGGCGCCGCGGTCGCTCTCGGCACCCCCGACGGTGGTGGCGCTCACGACGCTCCGGGCAGCGCGCGTGCCGCGGCGGCGAACGCGTCCCCGCGCGCCCCGTAGTTCTCGAACATGTCGAGGGAGGCGGCGGCCGGCGCCAGCAGCACGGTGTCGCCGGGCGCGGCGAGGGCGGCCGCCTCGGACACAACCCGTTCCATCACTCCAGTGTCGTGGCCAGCCAGCTCAACCACCGGGACATCGGGCGCGTGTCGCGTGAGAGCCTGTCGCAGGAGGCCGCGATCCCGGCCGAGCAGCACCGCCCCGCGCAGCCGCCCCGCCACCCCGCGGACCAGGCCGTCGATATCGGCGGCCTCGCCGCGCAGCATCCCGCCCGCCACCCAGACCACCGATGGGTAGGTGGCCAGCGATGCGGCCGCGGCGTGCGGGTTGGTGGCCTTGGAGTCGTCCACGTAGGTCACGCCGCCGACCTCTGCCACCAGCGTGATCCGGTGCGGTTCGGGCTCGAACGAGCGCAGCCCGGCCCCGACGGCGGCGGCCGGCACGCCGTAGGCCCGGGCCAGCGCCGCGGCCGCCAGCGCGTTGGCCACATTGTGCGGCGCGGCGGGCCGGACGTCGCTGACCGGGGCCAGCGCCACGTTCTCGCCGAACGCGCGGTCGACGAGCAGGCCGGCCGCCACGCCGAGCTCACCCGGGCCCGGCGGGCCGAGCCGGAACGAGATGATCCGGGACAGCCCGGCCGCGCCGGCCGCCAGGCGGCGCGACCACGGGTCATCGGCGTTGCACACGGCGATCGTCCCCGGCGCGAAGATCCGCGCTTTGTCACGCGCGTAGGACTCCAGGTCGCCGTGCCAGTCGATGTGATCGGCGGCCAGGTTGAGCACGGTCGCGGCCAGCGGCCGCAGCGACGTGCTCCAGTGCAGCTGGAAGCTGGACAGCTCGACCGCGAGCACCTGGTAGGGGCCGGCCTCGGTGACCGCCGACACCGCCGAGGTGCCGACGTTCCCGGCCGCGGCGGCGCGCAGCCCCGCCGCCTCCAGCATGGCGGCGAGCATCTTCACGGTGGTCGTCTTGCCGTTCGTCCCGGTCACGCCCAGCCACGCCTGGGCGGTGCCGTCGGCGAGCACCGGGCGCAGCCGCCAGGCCAGCTCGACGTCGCCGATGACCGGGACCCCGGCCCGCGCGGCGGCGGCCAGCAGCGGCGCGTCCGGCCGCCAGCCCGGGGAGGTGACCACCAGCTGGGTGCCCGGCGGCAGGCCGGCGTCATCGGCGGTGCTGCCCAGCAGGACCTTGATCCCGAGCCGGCCGAGCTCGGACGCCCTGGCCCGGCGGGCTTCGTCGTCGCCGGAGTCCAGGACGATGACCTGCGCGCCGCGGGCGGCCAGCGCCCGGGCCGCCGGGGGGCCGGAGACGCCGAGGCCGGCCACGCAGACCAGCTGCCGGTCCCACGAGGTACCCTCCGCCGCCGGCTCAGTGCCGGGGACGGTCATCCCGGGCTCATCCACTGCACGTAGAAGATCACCAGGCCCAGGCCGATGAACAGCCCGGAGATCAGCCAGAACCTGATGACGATGGTGGTCTCCGCCCAGCCGAGCAGCTCGAAGTGATGCTGCAGCGGAGCCATCCGGAACACCCGGCGCCCGGTGAGCTTGAACGAGCCGACCTGGATCACGACCGACAGCGTGACGAGCACGAACAGGCCGCCGAGTATGGCCAGCAGCAGCTGGGTGCGGGTGGTGACCGCGAGCCCGGCCAGCACTCCGCCGAGCGCCAGCGAGCCGGTGTCGCCCATGAAGATCCTGGCCGGCGGGGCGTTCCACCACAGGAACCCGATGCAGGCGCCGAGCACGGACGCGGCCACGATCGCGGCGTCGAGCGGGTCGCGGACTTGGTAACACTGCGGCGCGAGGGTGACCGTGCAGTCGTTGCGCTCCTGCCAGATGCCGATGATCACGTAGGCGGCGAGCACCAGGGTCGCGGCGCCGGTGGCCAGGCCGTCGAGGCCGTCGGTGAGGTTCACCCCGTTGGACATCGCGGCGATCATGAAGACGATCCACAGCCCGAAGAACACCGGGCCGATCGACGGGCCGAAGTCCCGCAGGAAGGAGAAGTGGGCATCGGCGGGGGTGAGATCGTATCCGTCGCGGAAGCGCAGGACCAGCAGCGCGAACAGCGCGCCGATCACCGCCTGGCCGGCCAGCTTGGTCCCGCTGCGCAGGCCGAGGCTCCGCTGCTTGTAGATCTTGATGCAGTCGTCGATGAAGCCGACGATGCCGAGGCCCGTCATGAGCAGCAGCACGAGCAGCCCGGACGCCGACGGTGTCTGGCTGGTGGCGAAGTGGGCCACGAAGTACCCGATCAGCGCCGCGATGATGATGACCGTGCCGCCCATCGTGGGCGTGCCGCGCTTGGTGGCGTGCGCCGCCGGGCCTTCTTCCCTGATCTCCTGCCCGTAGCCGCGGGCGGTGAACATCCTGATCGCCAGCGGCGTGCCGAGCAGCGCCAAGACCGTGGCGACGCCGGCCGCGACCAGGATCGTTCTCACGCCGTGCCCTCCGATACCAGCGCGAACGCGACCTCCCACAGGGCCACCGCACGAGACGCCTTCACCAGCACCGTGTCGCCCGGGCGGATCCGGCCGGCCAGCGCGGCGGCCGCGGCCGGACCGTCGGGTACGTGCAGCAGCTCGCCCCGCCAGCCGGGCACGGATTTGGCTCCGGTCAGCATCGGCGCGGCCTGCTCCCCGACGATGACGAGCCCGCTGACGCCGGCCCGCGCCGCGAACGCGCCGACCTCCTCGTGCCAGGCCTGCGAGTTGCCGCCCAGCTCGGCCATCTGGCCGAGCACCGCGAACGCACGGCCTCCGTTGGCCATCGAGGCCAGCGCGGTGAGCGCGGCCCGCATGGACTCCGGGTTCGCGTTGTAGGCGTCGTTGATCACCTGCACCCCGTCAGGCCGGCGCATCACGTCCATCCGCCCCTTGCTCCGGGCCACCGCCGCGGACAGCGCGTCAGCCGCGTCCGCCGGGGTCATTCCGAGCGCCCCGGCCAGCGCGGCCGCGGCCAGTGCATTAGACACGTTATGCTCGCCGCGCAGGTTCAGCCGAACCGGTGCGGTGCCAACGGGCGTGACCAGCGTGAACGACGCCCGGCCCGCGGCGTCCATCGTCACGTCGGCGGCCCGCACATCCGCCTGGCCGGCCCGGCCGAAGGTGATCACCCTGGCCGCCGTTCGGGATGTCATCCGGATCACCGCGGAGTCGTCGGCGTTCAGCACCGCCACGCCGTCGGCGGGCAGCGCCTCGACCAGCTCGCCCTTGGCCTGCGCCACCTCGGCCTGGTCGGTGAAGTACCCGCCGACGTGCGCCCGGCCCACGTTCAGCACGGCGCCCAGCCGGGGGGGCGCGATCGCGCACAGCCGCGCGATGTGGCCGCGGCCACGGGCGCCGAGCTCCAGTACCAGGTACCGGGTTCGGTCGTCGGCGCGCAGCACGGTCAGCGGGTGCCCGAGCTCGTTGTTGAACGAGCCGGCCGGCGCCACCGTGGGCCCGAGCCGCTCGGCCACCTGGGCCAGCAGATCCTTGGTGGTGGTCTTGCCGGATGAGCCGGTGATTCCGGCGATCGTGAGCCCGGGCAGGCGGTCGATCACCGCGCGAGCCAGCAGCGCCAGCGCGGCCTGCACGTCGGGGACAACGAGCGCGGGCACGCCGGCCGGCCGGCTGGCCAGCACGGCGACCGCTCCCGCCGCCACCGCGGCGCCGGCGAAATCATGCCCGTCCACCCGCTCGCCGGGCAGCGCGGCGAACAGCCCGCCCGGCTTGGCCTCGCGGGAGTCGATGACGACCGGGCCGGCCACCAGGGCGTGCGGGTCGGGAGCCCGATCGAGCGTGGCCCCGGTGATCTCCGCGATCTGCGCCAGCGAAAGCGGGATCACGCGCTGTACTCCGTTCCGGTCACGCGGCGCTCGGCCGCCGCCCTGGCGGCCGCCGCCTCGGCCGCCACCTCGCGGTCGTCGAACGGGATCACCGTCCCGCCGATGTCCTGTCCCCGCTCGTGCCCCTTGCCGGCCACCACCACGACATCTCCCTTGCCCGCGCCGGCCACCGCCAGGCTGATCGCGGCCGCCCGGTCCGGCTCGACGATCACGTGCGCGCGATCGCGGCGGTGCACGGCAGCGGCCCCCTCCAGCATCGCCATCAGGATCGCGAGCGGATCTTCAGAACGCGGGTTGTCGCTGGTCAGGATGGCTACGTCGGCCAGGCTGGCCACCGCCGCGCCCATCAGCGGCCGCTTGGCCCTGTCGCGGTCGCCGCCGCAGCCCAGCACGATCGTGAGCTTGCCCTCGGTGACCGGCCGCAGCGCCCGCAGCACGGCCTCCACCGCGCCGGGCTTGTGCGAGTAGTCCACCAGGATCGTGAAGTCCTGGCCGTCGCCCGGGTCCACCCGTTCCAGCCGGCCGGGCACGCCCCGGCAGGCGGCCACGCCCGCCACCGCGTGCTGCAGGCCGACGCCCGCCTCTACCAGCGCCACCACCGCGCCGAGCGCGTTAGCGACGTTGAACGGGCCGGCCAGCGGAATCGTCGCGTCGGCCTCGATCCCGCCGGGACCGATCACCCGGAACGAACTGCCGTCGGCCCCGCACCGGACGTCGACGGCGCGCCAGTCCGCGTCCTGGCGGCCCGCGGCAGAGAAAGTGGTGACGGGTATCTGGGCCCATGCGGCCAGCTCGCGCCCCCTGGCGTCGTCGACGTTGACCACGCCCGCTCCGCTGTAATGCGGGGTGAACAGGGCCGCCTTGGCCGCGAAGTAGTCATCCAGGCTGGCGTGGAAGTCGAGGTGATCCTGGGACAGGTTCGTGAAGATCGCCACGTCGAAGGCCGCGCCCTCGACCCGGCCGAGCGCGAGCGCGTGGCTCGACACCTCCATCGCCGCCGCGGTGACCCGGTGCTCGGTCATCACCGCGAACAGGGCCTGCAGGTCGGTGGCCTCGGGCGTGGTGAGCTCGCTCGGCGCGGTGAGCGGGCCGACCCTGGTCTCGATGCCGCCGATCAGGCCGGTCACGTGGCCGGACATCCGCAGCCCGGACTCGAGCAGGTAGCTGGTGGTGGTCTTGCCGCTGGTCCCGGTCACGCCGACCAGCAGCAGCCGCTCCGATGGCCGGCCGTAGATCCAGGCCGCCACCTCGCCCAGCCTGGCCCGCACGTCGCTGACCACGAACACCGGCAGCCCGCAGGCCGTGGCCAGGTCCCGGCCGTCGGCGTCGGTCAGGACGGCGCCGGCGCCGGCCCGGGCCGCCTCCCGGCAGAACCGCGCCCCGTGCTGGCGGGTCCCGGGCAGCGCGGCGTACAGGTCGCCAGGCCGCACCCGCCGCGAGTCGTGCGTCACCCCGGTCACCACGGCCGGATCGGCGGGCCCGGTGAACGGATCGCGCTCGGCGGGGCTGGTCATTGTGACGTCGAGCAGGCTGGCCAGCCCGGATAGGGGGCGCGGCGTTACGCGGGCCGGCCGGGAGGGGAGGCTCGCGTTGCCGCTGCTTCCTGGCATGGCGGGTGGCACGCGCAGAGGTTACCTCCGATCACGGCGCCGTGAGCCTGACGTAGGGGGGCTTGACGTAATTGGGGGGAATTTTCAGGGTCTGCAGGGCGGTCCTGGTCACCTGGTAGAAGATCGGGCCGGCCACCTCGTCGCCGAAGTACGCCGAGGACTTGGGGTCCTGGACGTTGATCGCCACCACGAGCTTCGGGTTGTTCGCCGGGACGATGCCGATGTAGCTGGAACCGTAGTTGCACAGGCAGTGCTTGGCCGGGTCCCACTCCTGCGCGGTGCCGGTCTTCGCGGCGACCGGGTAGCCGGCGATCTCGCCCCACGGCACCCCGCCCTCCGCGTCCCACTTGGGGACCTGCTGCAGCACGCCGATGAGCTCGCGTGCGGTCTTCGCCTGGATCACGCGGCGCTTCGGCGGCGCCGGGGCTGGCGTGAGCGTCCCGCCCAGGGGGGCGGTGCCGGCCACGATGGACGGCTGCACCCGGACCCCGCCGTTGGCGATGGTGGCGTACACGCTGGCCATCTGCACGGCGTTTACCGCGACCCCCTGGCCGAACGCGAGCGTGTAGCGGCTGTCTCCCCACCAGCGAGACGGCGCGGGCAGGATCCCGTTGGAGGATCCGGGCAGTCCCAGCCCGGTCGGCTGTCCGAGTCCGAACGCGTGCAGGTAGCCGTACTGCACCTTGGGCGGAACGTGCTTGACGACCTGGACCATGCCCACGTTGCTCGATTCGGCCAGGATGCCGGCCATCGTGAGGTGCTCGGTGGGGTGCAGCTCGGCGTCGTGGAACGGGTAGCCGTGCACGGTGAGCTGGTAGGGCACCGTATACGGGCTCTTCAGCGTCTGCCCGCCGCGCTCCAGCGCCGCGGCGACCGTGATCGTCTTCGCGGTGCTGCCCGGCTGGAACACGCTGGCCACCGTGGAGTCGGTGGTGGCGGCCACGCTGGCCGGCTGGGCCGGGTTGAACGTCGGGTACTGGGCGAGCGCGAAGATCTGGCCGGTGTGCGGCTGCATGACCACCGCGGTGCAGTAGGCGGCCCGGGTGAGCCGGACCCGCTGCCTGCAGGCCTGCTCGGCCGAGTACTGGATGGCGGGCAGGATCGTGAGCCTGAGGCTGCGTCCCGGCTCGGTCGGCTTGAGCGTATCCGTGCCGAGGGGTATCGGCTGGCCGCTCGAGGTCATCTGCATCGCCTCGGAGCCGGCCCGCCCGGCGAGCAGGGAGTTGTACTGCTCCTCGAGGCCGGACTCGCCCACCAGGTTGCCCGCGTGGTCGGTGTCGGTGAAGCCGATCAGGCTGGCCGCGAGATCCCCGTTGGGGTACTCGGTGCTGTAGGTCTGCTTGATCCCGATGCCGGGCAGGTGGCCGAGATTGCTTCCCGGCAGGCTCAGGGCGGAGATCCGGTTCCCGGTCTCCGCGGGCACGGACTGCTTGAGCAGCTGGTACTGCGGCGAGCCGGGATTCTGGATGAGCTGGAGTATCGCCGCCTGCGTCATGCCGAGCGGGCCGGCCAGCGCGGCGGCGACTTGCGGCTCCTGCTCGGCGGTCATCAGTTTGGGGTCGGCGAACACCTGATCGGTCTGCAGGGTCTGGGCCAGCGGGGTGCCGTCCGCGGCCGTGATGTTGCCGCGCACCGCGGGAATCCCGACGGTCTGCACCCGCTGCTGGTCGGCGAGGTTCTGGTACCTGGTCCCCTCCAGGCCCTGGAGCTGCACGAGGCGGCCGGCGAACAGCGAGAGGGCGAACGCGACGCAGATCAGTCCGACGCGCAGCCGCCGGCCCGGGTCGCTGCGAGTCAGCGAGATCCGGCGCTTCAGGCGCGGCGGGTGCCGGGGCCGCCGGGGCCGCCGCGGGCCCGCTCCCCCGCGGCCGCTGCGCGGGCGGCCGGCACCGCCGCGGATGGGGGGCGGTCCGGGGCGGCCCCGGCGGGACTCCGGTCCGTCCGGGCGGGGCCGGGCGCGGCCCGTGGCCAGCACCGTCTCGCGCCGGTCACGCCCCGGTGCCGAGCCATCCGGGGCGCCGCCGCGGGGGCGGGTGCGCGGCGGACCGGCGTCACCGGACGGCCGGGCCTGCGGGCGCTCGCTGGATCCGCGCGGCCCGCCGGGCCCGCGCCGTCCCGCCGATGAACTCGGCCCGCTGGGCGCGCTGGGGCCGCGCAGCCCGGCCGATCCGCTCGGCCCGCCCGGCGCGCGCGGCCGTCGGCCCTGGGTGCTACGGCCGCCAGGGCCGCCACGTGCGCCGAAGGCCGGACCCCGGCGGTCAGGGCCGGCCGGACGGCGCGCGCTCCGCGGCGTCCGCGGCCGGTCCTGCCCTTCTCCGCCGGCGTCGCTCACGGCGTGTACCCGGGGACCGGGATCACACCGGGCACGTGGGCCGGCTGGCTGTAGATGCGGCCGGTTTTCACGTCGATGAACCTGAGCCTGCCGGTCGGGCGCATGCCCAGCTGCCGGGCGCGCGCGGCGATCGACGCCGGCGACTGCTCCTGCGCGATCTGCTGCTGCAGCGCCTGCTCCTGCTGGGCCAGGTCGGCGTTCTTGTGCTGCATCGCCGTTATCCGGAAGGAACCCGCGGCCAGGGTGGTGTTGATGATCAGCAGGCTGACCAGCCCGCCGCCGAGCAGCCCGACGAGCAGCAAGACAAAGGGCGTACGGGACCGGACCCGCGGCCGGGCCGCGGCCGCCCGCTGCGGGGCCGGGGCGGCCGCGGGGGCCCCGCGCCCGCCGCCCGGGACCGGCTGGTCACCGGGCCGCAGGCGCGGCAGCTCAGCGGCCCGTCCCGGTCGCGGGCGCCGCGGCTTACCAGGCCGGGAACGCTGCAGCTGGCGCGGCTCGCCCGGCTGCGATCCTGTCTTCTCGCCGATCAGTCCGGTTGCCATCTGTCACCCCTCGGTGTGTCAGCTACGCCGCCTGCGCGATCCGTTCGGCGGCCCGCAGTCGGGCCGATGCCGCGCGCGGATTCGCGGCCGTCTCCTCGGCCGGCGGCCGCAGTGCGCCCCGGGTGAGCCGCCTGAACCGCGGACGGCGGGATGGCAGCGACTGCGGCAGCTCGCGCGGGGTCGTATCGGTGGTCTGCTCGGCGAACGCGCGCTTGACGATCCGGTCCTCGAGCGAGTGATAGGCGAGCACGACGATCCGGCCGCCCGGTGCCAGTGCCTCCATGGCGGCCGGCAGGGCGCGCCCGAGCGCCTCCAGCTCCCCGTTCACCTCGATGCGCAGGGCCTGGAACGTGCGCTTGGCCGGGTTGCCCCCGGTGCGCCGGGCGGGAGCCGGGATCGACGCGCGGATGATGTCGGCCAGCCGGCCCGTGCTGGTCAGCGGGGCCTGGCTGCGCTCGCGCACCAGCGCCCGGGCGATCCGCCCGGCGAATCGCTCCTCGCCGAACTCGCGCAGCACCGCGGCCAGCCGCTCGGCCGGGTACGTGTTGACCACCTGCGCGGCGGTCAGCTCGCGCGTGCTGTCCATCCGCATGTCCAGCGGCGCGTCGTAGGAATAAGCAAAGCCGCGGAGCGGGTCGTCGAGCTGCGGTGAGGACACGCCCAGGTCGAACAGGACACCCTGGACCCGCGTCAGGTTCAGGCCCGCCAGTATCTCGGGCAGCTCGTCATAGCGGGCATGCACGAGCGTGACCCGGGCGCCGTACCGGCTCAGCAGCCGGCGAGACTCCTCGATCGCATCCGGGTCCATGTCCACGCCGATCAGCGTCAGTCCCGGATGGGCGTCCAGCAGTGCCTGCGCGTGCCCGGCCCGGCCGAGCGTCGCGTCCACCAGGACCGCGCCATCGGCTTCGAGGGCGGGCGCGAGCAGGTCGGCGACCTGCTGCGCCATGACCGGAACGTGTGCGGCCGCTGCCACTGCCGGAAGACCCCCTTCCGTGTCGGCCGTCTTCTCTGCTGCCGGGGTGCCCGGCCAGGTCTCCGTCCGCGCGCGCGCCGCGCTCACCGCCGCCTGGCGCCGGGGAAGGGACGCCAGCCGGCCTGACCGCCCGGACGCGGGCGAAGACCTCGCCGAGCACGTGGATTCACAGAATCCCCGGCAGCACCTCCTCCGAGGCAGCGGAGAACGAATCCTCCTGCTGGTCCAGGTAGCCCTGCCACGCGACCGCGTCCCAGATCTCCAGCCGGGTGTTCGCCCCTGCCACGACGCAGTCCCGCTGTAGTCCTGCGTACTGGCGCAGCGCAGGCGGGATGGTGATCCGGCCCTGCTTGTCAGGCAGCTCGTCGGACGCGCTGGCGAAGAAGACCCGGCTGTAGTCCCGGACCGCCTTGCCCGTGACCGGGGCCGTGCGCAGTGCCTCGGTGAGCCGGGTGAACTCGGCCAGCGGAAAGACGTAGAGGCATCGCTCCTGGCCTTTCGTGATCACCAGTCCTCCGGCGAGCTCGTCCCGGTACTTGGCAGGAAGGAAAAGCCGCCCCTTGTCGTCCAGCCGAGGAGTGTGGGTGCCGAGGAACACCGGCGCTCACCCCTCCCCGGTCGACCGTTGCCGGGAGACTTACCCCACGGCGCACCACTGTACTCCACATTTCCCCACGGTCAATGCCCTCCGCTCCTTTCCCGGCGGCGTGCGGAGCTAGATGCCGCAGCTAGATAGCGGGTGGAGCAAGGTGGGGGATGGCCTGCCACACGGCCGGGATCATCCGGGCATCCCGGCAGGAATGGTGCGCAATTGAACGGGTAGCCGTGATTAAACGTTCAGCTATCTTGCGGGAACAGCACGGAACCTTCACGGCTCGGCGTCGAACCAGGCCCGCGCTCGCGCACAGTGCACCACACGACGTACTGTCAGAGGACGCAGTGCTCACGCGGACAGTTCGTTCCGTGCCGAAGCTCGTGCTGGGTAGCCTGTGCCGGAGAACGCGAGGAGGCCAAGTGGCGGTCGACACGGGACAGGGTGCCACGCGTCCGCTCGCGGAACAGGCCGAAGCAGCCCACTTGGCGTGCAAGGCCATCGAGTCGGTAATCGACGGCAAGTCCGGGACGATCCGGCTGGCCCTGACGGTGCTGCTGGCCGAGGGGCACATGCTGATCGAGGACGTGCCCGGCGTCGGCAAGACCATGCTGGCCAAAGCGCTCGCCCGGTCGATCGACTGCACGGTGCGGCGCGTCCAGTTCACCCCCGACCTGCTGCCGAGCGACATCACCGGGGTCAACGCGTTCAACCAGGAGCTGCGGGATTTCGAGTTCAAGCCGGGCCCGGTGTTCGCCAACATCCTGGTCGGCGACGAGGTCAACCGGGCGTCTCCGAAGACCCAGTCCGCGCTGCTTGAGTGCATGGAAGAGCGCCAGGTCACCGTGGACGGGACCACCTACCCGCTCGAGTCCCCGTTCATGGTGATAGCGACCCAGAACCCGATCGAGATGGAGGGGACCTATCCCCTGCCCGAGGCTCAGCTGGACCGGTTCACCGCCCGGATCTCGGTCGGGTACCCCTCCCCCGATGCCGAGCTCGAGATGATCGACACGCACGGGCAGTTCTCTCCGCTGGACCAGCTCGAGCCGGTGACCACCGGCAGCGAAATCCGCGATCTCATCGGCAGCGTACGGGGCGTGCACGTGGCCGATTCGATCAGGCATTACGTGATCAGCCTGGTGAACGCTACCCGGTCCAGCCAGGAACTGCGGCTCGGTGCCTCACCGCGAGCCACGCTGCACCTGCTCCGCGCCTGCCGTGCCTACGCGGCCCTGGAGGGCCGCGACTTCGTCATCCCCGATGATGTCCAGCTGCTGGCGGTGCCGGTGCTCGCCCACCGGCTGCTGCCCACGGCCGACGCGATCATCGAACGGAAGCTGCCCGAACGGGTGCTCACCAGGCTCATCGAGCGGCTGCCGCTGCCGCAGAAGACCTGAGCGCCGGGGAAGAAGGCAGTCATGCGGTCGCTGCTGGCGGGTTTCACCACCCGCGGGAGATCATTCCTGGCGGCCGGGGCCGCCGCCGCCCTCTGCGGCCTGGCGCTGGGCGAACGTGACCTGGTGCGCATCGGCGCCCTGATCCTCCTGCTGCCGCTGCTGTCCGCGCTGGCCGCCGGGAGGACGCGGTACCGGCTCGGCTGCCTGCGCCAGCTCAGCCCGAGCCGGGTCCCCGCGGGACAGACCGTGCACGTGAACCTGCGGCTGGAGAACGTCTCCAAGCTGCCCACCGGCCTGCTGCTGGCCGAGGACACCGTGCCGTACTCGCTCGGCAGCCGGCCTCGGTTCGTCCTGGAGCGGATCGAGCGCGGCGGCTTCCGGGAGTTCAACTACCCGATTCGCTCGGACGTGCGCGGCAAGTTCACCGTGGGTCCGCTCAGGCTCCGGGTCGCGGACGCGTTCGGGCTGGTGGAGCTGGGCCGCTCGTTCAGCGCCCGTAGCACGCTCGTGGTCTCGCCGAAGGTGGTGCCGCTGCCCGGACGCATGGTGCCGGGCAGCTGGATGGGCGACGGCGAGGGCCGGGCGCGGGTCACCGCCGCGGCCGGGGAAGACGACCCCGCTCCGCGGCCGTACCGTGACGGCGACGAGCTGCGCCGGGTGCACTGGCGATCTACCGCGCGTTACGGCGAGCTGATGGTGCGCCGCGAGGAGCAGCAGTGGCGCAACCACGCCGTGCTGATGCTGGACACCAGGCGCAGCGCGCACGCCGGCGGCGGTGCGTCGTCATCCTTCGAGTTCGGGGTCAGCGCCGCCGCGTCGATCGGCGTGCACCTGGCCATGCAGGGCTTCGCGGGCCAGCTCGTCACCGACACCGGGGCGAGCACCGGGGGCACCAGCTTCGAGGACGCCCTGCTGGACACGCTGGCCGTGGTCAAGCCCTCGGGCGGGGCCGATCTCGCGGCCGGGCTGTCCACCGTCACCCCGCAGGCCGGCGGCCTGTTCATCGTGGTGGCCGGCCGGCTGACCAGCGCCCAGGCCAAGAGCCTGGTGGCCAGCCACCGGCCCGGCACGCCGGCGCTCGCCCTGCTGCTGGCCGTCTCGAGCTGGGAGCCGGGACAGCGGCACGCCGGGGGGGCGGACGGGACGGAGGATGCCACCGCCGTGCTGACCGCGGCCGGCTGGCGGGTGACCACGCTACGCGCGGATACCCCGCTGGCGGCGGCCTGGGAGCGGCTGCACCAGGCACCGGTGATCCCGCAGGCCGAGAGCGCGCGCTTCGCGGGGGAGGCGGTGCTGTGAACCACCGGCTGACGGTCACGGCGGCGCTCGCGACCGCCGCGGCCTCAACCGGGCTGTTCTTGCTGATCATGGGGGGCGACTGGTTCTGGGGCGGGCTCGGGGCCATCATCGTGGTGGCTGTCGTCGGTACCCTGACCCGGCTGCGCGTCCTGCCGCCGGTCGTCTGCCTCCTCGCCACGCTGGGCGCCCTGCTGCTCTACCTGAACCTCGTGTACGAGGCGAAGCTCTCCTTCCTGCACCTGTTCCCCACCGGTGCCTCGCTCGCCGGGCTGTGGCGGCTGGGCGTGCAGGGGCTGAATGACACGCAGCGGTACGCCTCCCCGGTGCCGCCGCTGCGCGGGATCGTCTTGCTCGCGACGGCCGGGATCGGCCTGGTCGCGGTCCTGACCGATCTGATCGCGGTCCGGCTCCGCCGGTGCGCGCTGGCCGGCCTGCCGCTGCTCGTCCTGTTCAGCGTGCCGGTGGCCTCGGGCGCGGGAAAGAACACGGCCGGTGACGCGGTCGTGTTCTGCCTGGGCATGGCGGGATACCTCGCCCTGCTCAGCGCGGACGGACGGGAACGTCTGCGGCTGTGGGGCCGGCTGGTCACGCCCTGGACCCCGGCCCCGGACGAGCCCGCCGAGGAGCTGGGCAGCGGCCCAAGCACCCGGGCCCTGGCCGCCTCGGGACGGCGCATCGGCCTGGCCGCCGTCGCCCTGGCCCTGTTCGTTCCGGTGCTGGTGCCCAGCCTGCAGGCGCACAAAATCTTTCCCAGCGATCACCACGGACCTGGGTTCGGCCCTGGATCGGGTTCTGGCGGGTCAGGCCTGAACCCGATCGTCCAGATGACTAACCAGCTGAAGGAGAGCAGGTCATCGGTGGTACTCAAATACCACACGAATGACCCGCATCCGCAGTACCTGCAGATGTACGTGCTCGGCATCCTGAACAACACCAGCTGGACGATGTCGCCGCCGGGCAAGGGCGACCGTGTGGACGGCAACAAGCCGCTGCCTGGACCCCCGGGGGGGCTGGCCGGAGGTATCGCGACTCGCGTGCGAACGTGGATCACGGTTGCGGGCAATGCCCTGGGCAACGGGCAGTTCCTGCCGGTGCCCTATGCACCGCAGGTACTGACCAGCCAAGGAAGCTGGGACGCCGATCCGGGCACGCTCATGCTGTACACCGACTCCCAGTCGCTGAATGGGCTGAAATACTCGTTGTCCAGCCTCGACGTCGACCCCTCGCAGGCTGCGCTTGACCAGACATCATCTGACGGGGCGGGCCCCATGAGCCGGTATACGTACGTGCCGCCGGCTTACAAGTCGCTCAAGCATCTGGCCAACAAGATCGCCGGGGACCAGCGCACCCCCGGAGCCAAGGCGCTGGCCCTGCAGAATTACTTCCGCAACGCGAACGCGTTCACGTACAACCTGACCCCTCCCGCCCCGCCCCAGGGGGCGAACGCCGTCAAGTACTTCCTCCAGCGGAGCAAACAGGGGTTCTGCCAGCAGTTCGCGTTCGCGATGGCGGTGCTCGCCCGGCTACTCGGCATCCCGTCTCGGGTCGTCGTGGGCTATACGGCGGGGACGAGGACCGGCCCGGGGAACTACACGGTCAAAACCAGCGATGCGCACTCCTGGCCCGAGCTGTACTTCCAGGGGTTCGGGTGGCTGCGGATGGAGCCGACGCCGTCCGGTAGCCAGCCCGGGCAGGGTACGGCGATCCCGCCCGCCTACGGAAGTCCAACGACCAGCGGCGGGACGGGCCCTGGAGGCTCATCCGGGTCCGCTGGTAACTCCAGTACCCACCACCAGGTAAAGGGCGGGGCGGTGATCGGCCCCGTTGGCGCGAAGGGGGGGCTGGAGGCTAACGGACTGGGGGCCCGGAAAGCACCGAAGGGAGGGAGCGCCCTGCCGGTACTGTTCATCGTGCTGGCCGCGCTGCTGGTGATCGGGCTGATAACGCCGCGGGTGACCAGGTCGCTGATCCGGCGGCGGCGCTGGCTGACCGCGCGTACCGACGCGGCCCGCGCGCACGCGGCCTGGTCCGAGCTGCTGGACGACCTGACCGACTACAGCATCCGGCACGGCCCGGGAGAGACCCCGCGGACCGTGGAGAAGATAGTGGCCAGGCGCGTCCCGCTGGCCGAGTCCGGCCGGGAGGCACTGCTTCGCATCACCCAGGCCGAGGAGCGGGCCAGCTACGCTACCGAGCCGGCACCCTCCGGCACGCTACGCGCCGACGTGGCCAAGGTGCGCGGTGCGATCTGCGCCTCGGTGACCAGAGGCTCGCGCTGGCAGGCCCGGCTGCTGCCCGCCTCGGCGGCGGAGCGCGCACGTCAGGGCCTGTCACACGGGCTCGACCTGTTCGGCTGGGTGGAGGTGGCCACCGGACGAGCCCGCCGCCGGCTGGCCCGGGCCCGAGCCACGTAACCGGCCAACGCGTAACGGGCCGACCCGGCCGTCCCTGCGGAACCGATGGACGGCGGGTGCTACCGGTCGCCTTCCTGACGGCGCCGCCAGCGTTCTTCGAGCCGTTCCATGAACCCCTGGTCGGTCGGCTGGCCCCGGTCCCGGCCTCGGCGCTGGCGCTTGCGCGGCGTTGCGGGTGCGCCCCGCGGACCGAGCCCGGTCATGTGCCGCCAGCTGGTCAGCGCCCACATGGCGCAGGTAAGCATGACCAGGAATCCCGCTACCCCCATCGGGATGTACTTGATGATGACCCCAGCGACCAGCAGGCCTACGCCCAGCAGGAATCCGATGATGGCCAGGATCACTCTGCGTCGGTAGTGGACCCGTGGATCGCGTGCGCGCACGCTGTGCGCGAACTTCGGATCCTCGGCGTACAGCGCCTTTTCGATCTGTTCGAGCATGCGCTGCTCGTGCTCAGAGAGCGGCATGGTGCCTCCCATGCGATCTCTCCGGTGGGCCGGGTCGTGCGGAGATCACCTTCACCTCACATACGCGGGATCTAAGCCCAGGATACGAGGGCCGGCACGTTGCGTGGAAGCCCGTACGGGCACCAGTGCCATCGACATCCCGCTGGCCTGCCCGTCTCGGCTTCAGTCACTGTCATCCGGGCCGCCTGCAGGGGCCGGCCCGCGCAGCCTGTCCTGTTCGTCGGGCACGAGGGCAGCGGGACGCACCGCGTCCGTCCCGAACCTCCTGGTGATCTTGTCCACGGTCTGCTCGGCTTCACGCCAGGAGGCCGGGCGCTCGCCCAGGATGAGCTGGGTGGCGGCGGCGGAGGCCGGGACCAGGCCGGTGGCGCGCACCCCGACCAGGCGCAGCCGGGCCCGGTCCAGCCCAGCCGCCTCGTACAGGGCGCACGCGGTCTCGTGGATCGTGCGGGCCACGTCCGTCGGCTCGCTCAGCGTGCGTGACCTGGTCATCGTGGTGAAGTTGGCCAGCCGCAGCTTGACCACCACGGTGCGGGCCACGCACCCGGAGGAGCGCAGGCCGCGGGCGGTGCGCTCGGACAGCCTGAGCAGCTCCCTGCGGATCAGCTCGGCGTCGTCGATATCGGCGGCGAACGTTTCTTCGGCGCCGATGCTCTTCTCCGACACGTGCGGCACCACGGAGCGCTCGTCCCGGCCCCGGGCCAGCGCGGCCAGGTGCGAGCCGTGCGCCACGCCCAGCTCGCGCTGCAGCGTGGCGAGCGGCGTATTCGCGATGTCGCCGATGGTGCGCAGGCCAAGCCGGGCCAGCAGCTGGCCGGTCCGCTCGCCCACTCCCCATAGCGCGGACACCGGCAGCGGATGCAGGAAGGCGAGCACCCCGTCGGCGGGGACCACGAACAGCCCGTCCGGCTTGCACTGCACCGAGGCCACCTTCGCGACGAACTTGGTCGTGGCGACGCCGACCGAGCAGGTGATGCCCTGCTGCTCGGCCACCTGCTCCCTGATCATGCGGGCGATCAGCGCGGGCGGACCGAGCCGCCGCCGCGCCCCGGAGACGTCAAGGAACGCCTCGTCGAGAGCGAGCGGCTCCACCTGCGGGGTGAACGAGCGGAAGATCGCCATGACCTCTTTCGACACGGCGGCGTAGAGATTATGCCGGGGCGGCAGGAACACAGCCTGCGGGCAGAGCCGCCGGGCCCGGGTCACCGGCATGGCCGAGCGGACGCCGAACGCGCGCGCCGGGTACGTGGCGGACAGGACGACGCCGCGGCCGCCGACCGCGCCGACGATCACCGGCGCCGCGGCCAGCTCCGGGCGGTCGCGAATCTCGACGCTGGCGTAGAACGCGTCCATGTCGACGTGGAGGATCTGGCAGCCCGTGTCATCGGCGTCGGCGGACATCGGATCGGCTACCGGAATCCGAGCACGTGCAGCTGGGTGGCCATGCCCCGGAAGGCCGGATGAGCGGAGGCCGCCTCCTCCAGGGCTAGCAGGGCGCCCGCCGCACCCGGGTCGGTATCGGTGAGCATGTTCGGCACCAGGTCGGTGAACACCCGGACGCCGTGTCCCGGCCCGGGCCGGAGCCCTGCCTTCTCGATCAGCCCGGTGACCGACTCCAGGGTGAACCGGCGCGGCGTCGCGACCGGGCCGCCAGCCCCGTCCGGGCTGGCCGGGCCGGGCCCGGCCGGCATCGCCGCGATCAGCCTCCTGGCCTCGTCGAAGCGGCCGGCCAGGGCTCGGTGAACCACGGCCGCGACCGCGCTGGCGGCGAGCACGCTGACCACGCCGTCGGACCGCAGGATGGCGGCGATCGCGGTCATCGCCGCCTGCGGAGACTCGACGTACTCGAGCACGCTATGGCACAGCACGACGTCGGCGGCCGCCTCCCCGGCCGGTCCCGCCGCGGCCACCACGGTCAGGTCAGAGACGTCACCCTGCACGGCACGCAGCGGCACGCCCGCCTCGGCCGCGCGCCGTTGCGCAGCCGCCAGTGAGTCGGGACTCGGATCGATCACGGTCACGCGGTGCCCGAGGCTCGCGATCGGGACGGCGAAGCCGCCGGTGCCGCCGCCGACGTCCACCACGTCCAGGCTGGCCCGGCCGGTCTGCGCGGCCCGCGCGGATACCACCTCGCGCAGCGTGTCCCAGAGGACCCCGGCGCCCGCGCCGAGCGCGGCGCCGGTGCGAATCTCGCCCGCCACGGCAGTCCTCCTCATCGCTCCCCGGGTCCCCAATGTAGTGCGGCGTGCTGACACCGATGTGACGTCTTCGGAGTTGTCGGGCAGCATAGGCGCATGCCAGTGCGGTTCGACCCCCCATCGGGGACACGTGACTTCCTTGCCGCCGAGCTGGAGGCCCGCGAAGCGGCGTTCGGGACGATCAGGGAGGTTTTCGGCCGTTACGCGTTCGAGCCGCTGCAGACCCCGGCGTTCGAGCGGCTCGACGTGCTGATGGGCAAGTACGGGGACGAGGGCGACAAGCTCATCTTCAAGATCCTGCGGCGCGGCGAGCACGAGGCGTCCGGCGAGGCCGACCTGGCCCTCCGCTACGACATGACGGTGCCGCTGGCCCGGGTGGTCGCCGCCCACGGCAGCCAGCTGCCGACGCCCTACAAGCGGTACACGATCGGCCCGGTGTGGCGCGCGGACCGGCCGGGCAAGGACCGTTACCGCGAGATCACCCAGTGCGACCTGGACACGGTGGGCTCTTCCTCGCTGCTGGCCGACGCCGAGGTGGCCTGCGCTGTCTGCGAGACGGTGGCCGCGCTCGGCGTGCCGTCGTTCACCATGCTGGTGAACTCGCGGCTGGCGCTGTCCGGGCTGCTGCGCGCGTTCGGCGTGCCCGGGGGGATCGGCGGCGACGTGCTCATCACGCTGGACAAGCTGGACAAGCTGAGCCCGGCTGAGGTGGTCAAGGAACTGGCCGGGCGCGGGCTCGCGCTGGACAAGGCGGAGTCGCTGGTCGACGCGCTGACCGCCCCGGACGCCACCGAGCGGGTGCGGGCGGCGCTGCGGTCCAACGACGAGGGCGCCGCGGGCCTGGAGGAGATCGATACCGTGATCTCGCTGGCGCGCGGCCAGATCCCGGCCGAGCGGATCGTGTTCATGCCGCGGATGGTGCGCGGGCTGTCCTACTACACCGGGCCGATCTGGGAAGTGACCGCGGCGGGCATATCCGGGTCGATCGCCGGCGGAGGACGCTACGACCACCTGATCGAGTCGCTCGGCGGCCCGGACGTCCCGGCCACCGGGGGCTCACTGGGCGTGGAGCGGATCCTCGCGCTGCGGTCGGGCGGCACTGCGGCTTCGTGGCGCCGGCTGGACGTGGCCGTGACCGTGATGGGCGACGAGCTGGCCGCGGCGAGCTTCGGTCTCGCCGCGGTCGCGCGCGCGGCCGGGGCCCGGGCGAGCGTGTACCTCGGGTCGTCGGCGAAGCTGGGCAGGCAGCTCAAGTGGGCCAGCGACGCGGGAGCGCGGTTCTGCCTGATCTACGGGCGGGCGGAGCAGGCCGAAGGGCGCGTCACGATCAGGGACATGGTCACCGGCGAGCAGATCGAGGTGCCGGCTGGGGAGCTCGGCGCGCGACTGTCACGGCTGCTGGCCGAGCGCCAGGGCGACGCGGCCGGGCCAGCGCCGGGGCGCCCGCCGTCGGCAGGATGATCGGGAGGATGATCGGGAGGGTGAGAGGACGACGGTCATGCCCAGCATGAAGGTCACGCTGAGCTCGGCGATGCGGGCCAGGGATGTATCGCGACCGCACGCCGAGCACGAGTCCCGGGCCGAGGCCGATGCGGAGCAGGCTCCGGCCGGCCGGGGGCCAGCGCGGCGGCAGCCCCGGGCCGGCGGCAGGCCGATTCCGGGCGACCCGGCGCAGGAGGGCCGGGGCCAGAGCGCCCTGGGGACGCCAGGCCCGCCGGGCGGAACTGGAACGCCGGGCCAATCCGGGAGGTCAGGCGTACCGGGAGTACCGGGAGTACCGGGAGTACCGGGAACACCGGGTCGGCGCCGCGGGCCTCGATCGCGGGGTGGCCAGGCTGACGGGGGCGGCATCCAGGGCGGCCAGTCGGACTCCGGAGCCAACCGCATCCCGGACGGCACCGGCGGCGGGCAGGCCAGCGCGGCGGACGGCACCGGCGGCGGGCAGGCCAGCGCGGCGGACGGCACCGGTGGCGGCCGCGGTCACCGGAGCCGGAGCGGGCGGCGGAGATCGCGGACCAGGCGGGGACGGAGCCGGTGACCGGAGCCACGAACCCCGGATCAGGCGGGAACTAAGCCGCCGACCAGGGCCGCGGACCCCAGACCAAGCGGGAACGAAGCCGGTGACCGGGGCCGCGAACCCTGAACCAGGCGGGAACGAAGCCGGCGACCGGGGCCGCGAATCCCCAGGCCAGCCGAAAACGCACGGCTCGGGCCGGGCGATGACTCCTGATCGTGAGCGACGGCGCCTGATCAGGGCCAGGACCCGCTCGACAGGACCAGCCGGTATCCATCGGGATCGACGATCGTGACCCCCCACCGGTCCCAGTACGGGTTGCGGGCGGCGATCCGGGTGCCGCCCGCTTCGACCAGGCGGCGGACCGCATCGTCATCGACCGGGCCATCGACGTAGAGGACCAGCAGATCCTCCTCGGTCGGCCGGGCCGGGGTCGTGTCATCCGGGTCACCGACCAGTTCGAGATGCCAGGCGGCCCCCGGCCACCCGACCATGAGCAGCGCGTGCTCGCCCTCGGCAGTGTCATCGGCCCGGAACAGCACGTCGAGTCCGAGGCCGTCGACCCAGAACCGTTCGGAGGCCCGCAGGTCGTGACTCGGGCGCGCGATGCGCAGGTGACTGGCCGGCCGCGGCTTCATGTCTCCATCATCGCCCGCGATCCAGAACATGCGTTGCCCTGGCATGATCGTGGCGACGGCACGGGCGCCGGCGGATGCGGAAGGCGGAACAGCGATGCGGGTCCTGACCTGGAATCTGTGGTGGCGCTACGGGCCGTGGCAGCGCCGCCGCGAGGCGATCGCGGCGACGCTGGCCGAGGTCGAACCTGACGTATGCGGACTGCAGGAGGTATGGCAGGACGGCGAGGAGAACCTGGCCGGTGGCTTCGCCGATGAACTCGGCCTGCACTGGTGCTGGGCGGAGGCAGGCCGCCACCGCGACAGCGACGGCCACGAGGTCCTCCTCGGCAACGCCATCCTCAGCCGCTGGCCAATCATCGCGCAGGCCGAGATGCGCCTGCCCACCGGGGACATCGCCGGGGGCCGGGTCGCGCTGCACGCCAGCATCGCCGCGCCCGGTGGCGTGCTGCCGATGTTCACCACCCACCTGAGCTATCAGCCCGGTGCCTCTCAGGTCCGCACCGAGCAGGTCCGCCGGCTCGCCGAGTTCATGGCCGCCCACGGCACCGACGGTGATTACCCGCCGGTGGTCACCGGCGACCTCAACGCCGAGCCCGGCTCCGATGAGCTGCGGCTACTCGGCGGCTTGCTCACCGCGCCGACCGTGCCGGGGCTGGTGCTCGTCGACGCCTGGCGGTATGCCGACCCGGCCGACCCCGGGTTCACCTGGGATCGCCATAACGGTTACCAGGCCCACAGCCTGCTCCCCGATTCCCGCATCGACTACATCCTGGTCGGTCTGCCCCGTCGCGGCCGCGGGCGGGTGGGATCGACGCGGGTGGCCGGCAATGCTCCGGTTGACGGCGTCTGGCCATCGGACCATTTCGCCGTGCTTACCGACCTGGAGTAATACGGGCCTGATCCCTGGTCTGGCAGGGTGGGAGCATGGCGACAGGTTCAGCACACCGAGAAGTGACCGTCGAACGCATCGCGAATGGCCGGTTCTGTGTCGTCAACGACCGCGGCGGCCGGATCACCCTCGGCACCGGGGACGGGCCCGACTTCACCCCGACCGAGTTGCTGCTGGTCGCGCTCGGCGGGTGCACGGCGATCGACGTCGACGCGCTGACGTCACGCCGGGCGGAACCCGAGACGTTCCAGATCGGTGTCGAGGCGAACAAGGTGCGTGACGCGGGCGGGAATCACCTCACCGACATCGAGGTGACGTACCGGGTCACGTTCCCTCCCGGCGAGCCAGGCGATGAGGCCCGCGCCATCCTCCCTGACGTTGTGAAGAAATCGCACGGTCGGCTGTGCACGGTCGGCCGCACCATCGAACTCGGCACGCCGGTCGGCACCCGGATCGAGTAGCGGCGGCCAGCCGCCGGCGAGGAAGCCGGCCGTAGCCCCTGACTGGTGCTAGCTTGCCCTGGTGCGTATCGGCGTCTACGTCGACGGATTCAACCTGTACTACGGCGCGCGGGGACTGTGCGGCCGAGGTACTCCGGGATGGCGCTGGCTCAATCTGCGCGCCCTGGCCACCGACCTGGTCGGCCGGCACACCCGCTGGCCGGACGCCCGCGTACACCGGATTGTCTACTGCACCGCGCGCATCGACGGCGTCTCCAACCCGTCCGGCCAGGCCGACCAGGACATCTACCTGAAGGCCCTGCTGGCCGCGGGCAGCGTCGACCACATCGAGTACGGCACTTACGTGGCCCGGGTGAAGACGGCGCCGCTGGCGGTCAAGGGCCCGCAGGGCCGGCCCGAGCTGGTCAGCCCCGAATGGCCGGTGATGGTCCAGGATGGCCGCGGCGGTCCGGTGGACGCAGCCGTGTTCATGGTGTCCTATGCCAGTCGCGAGGAGAAGGGCACCGATGTCAACCTGGCCGCTCACCTTCTGCTGGACGTGCTCCGCGGCGCGGTCGACGGAGTCCTGGTCATCTCCAACGACAGTGACCTGCGGTTTCCCGTCGAACAGGCCCGCCTGCACGTGCCAGTGGGCATCATCAACCCTTCACACAACTACCTCGCCGGTGATCTGCGCGGCCGGCCGGCGGACGGAGTCGGGGGGCACTGGTGGGCCAGGCTGGTCGCGGCCGACCTGACGAGCCACCAGCTTCCTGACCCGGTCGGCTCGTACCGTCGCCCGGCCGGCTGGTAATTCCCCGACTGGCCGAGGAGCCACCCAGCGGCCCGGGAGTTATAATCGGGGTCATATACCACCCGGCTCCTTGTGGGCCGGGCTTTTCATGTCGCGACCGGTGAGCATGATCGTCCGGCGCGCTAAGTTTTGCCTGCCTTTGACCTCCGGGCTCGTCACAGCGCCAGGTCAGCCCGGGTTCGCCGGAAGGGCTGGCCCGACCTTCATCGGCGATCTACGCAAGCGAGGCTAGGTGGTGGCTGACCGACCGACCGTTACGAATACAGGCGCTGCCAGGGTAATTCAGTCCGGCTGCTGGCTCGGCAGGATGATGTAGCGTCGCCCAGCGAGGTGTGCCAGGACATGACCCGCACCACACCAGCGCCCGGATATCCCGCTCCGTAAGCTGCACCCTGCCAGCACGAGCGGACGCCCTCCCCCCTCTCCCGCAAGGCTTCAGCTGAGATCCGATCACCAGCAGCGGTGACCTGATCACCTCCGGTGTCTATCCTGCCGCACCGGCCCGTCACGCGCCCCTCACAATTGCCTCACCAGGCCATCACGTCCCGTGATGGCCTGGTGGGGGCCTGTTTCCGCTCCGCATGCCGTCTGCCTGCGCAAACGCTGTTAACGTTCTCTATCTCTCCACTAAAGACAGCACCGTCAACCAAGCGGCCAAATTCATCCTGACCGCGCAGAACGCCATTCCTAACCACCGAGGCCAAATCGGTTCCCTCGCAATGACCCGCCTCAGGGACCCGGCTAAGATCAGGCAGAACCGCCGGGTGGCCTGCAAAAGCGTGCACCCCAAACCGGGGCAGAGCTGCGAGTCGGTTCATCATCGACCATCCCTTTACGCATCTAGCTTTCACCTGGTCCTGGGCCAGCACCGACTCGACCGAGACCGGCGTGGCTGAGCCCTACATGATAGAAATCGACCAGATCACGGGCGAGGCAAGGCCCGTT